>CBDTUS010000061.1:0-18274 GCA_965363725.1 uncultured bacterium
GCCGCAGACCATTGAGCACCTGGAAATCCTCGATTCGCTGGGGGTGCAGAGCGGCGTGGTGGTCATCACCAAGACCGACATGGCGGACGAGGACTTCGTGGCCGTCGCCAGCGAAGAAGCCATGGAATTGGTCGAAGGGACCTTTCTCGAGGGCAAGCCCATCGTCCCGGTGTCGGCGCACAAGGGCACCGGGTTGCAGGAGTTGAAGGACGCCCTCAAAGCCGAGGCGCAGGCCCTCCCGGCGCGCGCGGAAGAAGGGGCCTTCCGAATGCCTGTCGACCGGATCTTCACCCTGCCCGGCGCCGGCGTCGTGGTCACGGGCACCTGCTGGGGCGGCGCGGTCCAGGTGGGGGACAGGCTGGAGGTTCTGCCGAGCGGCACTGCGGTGCGGGTCCGCGAAGTCCAGGTGCACGGACAGAAAGCCCCCCGAGGCGCCTCGGGCCAGCGGCTGGCGTTGGCGCTGCACGGCATCAAGAAGGATGAGATCCAGCGCGGACACCAGATCACCGCGGCCGGGGCGGCCCAGCCCACCCGTCGTCTGGACATTCGCGCGAACATGATGGCCCACTACCAGGGGGCCATCAAGAACCGGCAGCGCCTGCACATCCATCATGCCGGACGGGAGGTGCTCGGCCGCATCGTCCTGCTCGATGAAAAGGAGCTCGGTGGCGACGGCGGGCCTCGCACCGGACTGGCCCAGCTTCACCTCGAGGACGAACTGGTGGCCATGCGGGACGACCGCCTGGTGCTGCGCTTCTACTCGCCGGTGACCAGCATCGCCGGGGGTGTCGTGCTCGACCCCCGGCCCCAGCGGCACAAGCGTTTCGAGGACCAGGCGCTGGAGATGCTCGACATTCTGGAATCAGGGGACCCCGCCGAACTCTTCCGCCAGAACCTGAAAGAGGCCGGTTACGCAGGCCTGCCCCTGGGCGAGACCCTGGGGCAACAGGATGATCCCGAGGCGGTTCAAATCGGCAAACGCCTTTACCATCGGCAGCTGGTGGGGGATCTGGCCGGCCTCATCGGGGAACTGGTGGCCGCCTATGCGGACAAGTTCCCCCTGCGCATGGGCGTTCCCAAGGAAGAAGCCCGTCGCAAATGCAAGTTCAAGGGGGGCGCCAACGAGTGGAACCAGATCGTGATGGCCCTGCAGGACGGAGCCCCGTGGGTGGTGGTCGGGGACCGCATCGGGCCGTCGGGGAACGGGCCGGAATTGAAGGCGGGGCTGGCAGCGGCCATCGCCAAGGCGACCCTCGAGCTGCGGGTCTTCGGGTTGAACTGGCCGGGACTGGACAACTGGGCCGAGGAGTCGCCGGTATTCCGGACCGCGGCCGCCGATCCCCAGCTGAAGGAATTCAAGGCCGCTGAAGTCCAGCGCCACCTGGTCGATCACGGGCATGCCGTGCCTATCAACAACGACTACATTGTGGCGACCGAAGCGTGGCGGGACCTGATGAAAAAGTTGCGCGATTATTTTGCCGGTGAAGCGGAACTGGCGTTTGCGACCTTCCGGGAAGTGAGCGGCCTGACCCGTAAGCTGGGCATTCCCATGTTGGAATATCTCGACCAGACGGGCGTGACGGTGCGCAAAGGCGACATCCGGGTGGCCGGTCCCTCCCTCGAGGAAGAATAGATGATCGACAAGAATGACAAAGCCCGGGGGCCCATTTGCGCGCCGCGGATAGCGACCCGCCAGATTTCCGTCGGCGGGGTGACCCTTGGCGGCGACGCGCCGGTACGCGTGCAGAGCATGACCACCACCAAGACCTCGGACGCCGAGGCCACCATCCAGCAGGTCAAGGAGCTGGCGACCGCCGGCGCCGAGTTCGTCCGCGTGACCGTCAACGACCAGGCCGCCGCCGAAGCCCTGCCCTGGATCATGGCCAACGTGAACGTGCCCCTGGTGGCCGACATCCACTACGATCACAAGCTGGCCCTGGCTTCGCTGACCGCGGGCATCGCCAAGCTACGGATCAATCCCGGCAACATCGGCCGGAAGGAATATGTGAGGGAAGTTGCGGCCGCGGCCGCCGACCAGGGCGTGCCCATCCGCATCGGGGTGAACAAGGGCAGCCTGCACCGCCGCTACGAAGAGATGGCCCAAGGGGATCCCGCCGGCGCCCTGGTCCAGTGCGCAGTGGACGAGATCGAGACCCTGGCCGCCGTCGGATTCGACAACGTGGCCGTCAGCCTCAAGAGCAGCCATCCGGGCGAGGTCATCGAGGCCTGCCGGCGTTTCGCGGCCATCAGTGATGTTCCGCAACACCTGGGGGTGACCGAAGCGGGCACCCTGATGGCCGGGACCGCGATCTCCATCTCCGCCATGTCCGTCCTGTTGAGCGAGGGCATCGGCGACACGATCCGAATCAGCCTGGCCGACGATCCGGTCCACGAAGTGACCGCCGCCTTCCACATGCTCCAGTCCCTGGGCCTGCGCGACGGC
The DNA here is from genome assembly GCA_965363725.1 of uncultured bacterium. Lineage (GTDB taxonomy): Bacteria > Krumholzibacteriota > Krumholzibacteriia > LZORAL124-64-63 > LZORAL124-64-63 > JAGLCY01. The sequence goes on from CBDTUS010000061.1 coordinate 2,444, forward strand.
TACGCCAGGGTGGTGGCCTGCCCCACCTGCGGCCGCGTCGAGGTCGATGTCGTGGCCCTGGCCAGCCGCGTCGAGGAACTGGCCCGCGACCTCCCCGCCGACCGGGTCATTTCGGTGATGGGCTGCATTGTCAACGGCCCCGGCGAGGCCAAGGCCGCCGATCTCGGCATAGCTGCCGGCCGAACGAAGGTCGCCATCTACCGCAAGGGCGAACTCCACCGCAATATCTCCAAGGATGACCTGGAAGAGGTCCTCGTGGAGGAAATCGAGCGGTTGCGGTAGGCAAGACCCCCTCCTGCATACACATGCGTTGAATATCCGCAGGAACGAGGACATTTCAACGTATGTGCTTATAGGAGAGGGTCTTGCCGGCCCAACCCCTCGAATTTCCTACAGCGAGGGCAATTCCCGCCGATCATGTGGAATATTGTGGTACCATCCGCCACTTTGAGGAACCAACGGGAATGACATGGCCCACGTATCAGGATTGAAAATCAGTAGGCTGTCCCAGGGATCCGGCCCGGGCATCGACCGGCTGCAGGCTCTGCAGGCGTTCAACGCCCGGCTGGTTTGCATGACCGTCAACGACTCGTCCTATGAGGAAGTCGTCAACGGGGTGTGGAAAGTCCTCGGCTGTGACGCCTGCGCCCTGTTCCTGCTGGACGAAGGGGCCCGGGAACTCGTCCTCAAAGCCCAGACAGGTTATCCGGATGTGGTGGCCAACTTGCGAATCCCCCTGTCCGATCCGGGCAGCATCCACGCCCAGTCCTTCAACGAGGAATACCTGGTGCACGTGCACGTCCCCGATCTCCCGACGGGAGCCAAGCCCCTGAGCGGGCGGATTGCCGACAACCTGGTCCTGCCCATCATTTCCAACAGTGGCCCCGTGGGAGTGTTCGATTTCGGCAGCCTCGGGGAGAGGTCTTTCGACGCCCAGGAAATCGGCATGTGTACCATGCTGGTCGATCAGATGTCCTATTCCCTGGAAAACATCCGGCTGGTGGGGGAACTGAGCCGGAGCCGGGACGCCGTCATCCGGGGCATGGCCCTGCTGGCGGAGATCAGGGACACTCACATCGGCGGTCACCTGAACCGGATCTGCGCCTACGCGCGACTTTTGGCCGAGCGCCTCGCCGGCCGTCCGGGCTACCAGGAAGTGACCTACGAATTCATCGAGACGATTGTCCGCGCCGCCGCGTTGCACGACGTGGGCAAGGTCGGCATTCCCGACTCCATCCTGCTGAAACCCGGCAAGCTGACCAAAGCCGAATTCGAGATCATGAAAACCCACACCCTGGTCGGGGCCGAACTCCTGGACGGGCTGCGCAAGAACTTCGGGGATTTCTCGATGATCTCCATGGGAATCGACGTGACCATGGGCCACCACGAGTGGTGGGACGGCACCGGTTATCCGTTCGGCCAGAGCGGCCGTGAAATACCTCTGGCGGCACGTATTCTGGGCATCTGTGACGTCTACGACGCGCTGACCAGCGCCAGGGTCTACAAGGAAGCCTGGACCCACGAAGATACCGAAGCGGCTATCCGGGAGGGGTCCGGCACGCAGTTCGACCCTGAACTGGTGGAGATCTTCTTCGAAAACGTGGAGGAGCTCTTCCAGGTGCAGCAGAAATATTCCGGCTAGTTTCTAGACCGCGGTCACCCCGGCCGCCAGCCCGGGGCTGACGAACAGACTCTTTTCCCTCAGACAGACAGCGGTCCCGGCGGGCGCCTTGCGCGGCTTGCGGACGTAACGGCGTTCGGTGAAAACCACGGGCACCAGTTCCGAGTGCCGCGCCTTGCTGTTCAGGGCGGCCAGACCGGCGGCTTTTTCCAGGACGAGGCGGGGAACCTGTTCCGGTTTGCCGGCGGTGCGAAGGATGACGTGGCTGCCGGGCACACCCTGGGCGTGCAGCCAGATATCCCGGCTGTGAGAGGCGCGGTGGGTCAGCTCGTCGTTTTCCTTGTTGTTACGGCCGACCCAGACCTCCCACCGGCCGTCGACCAGATAGCGGCGGAAAGCCCTCGCTGGCTCTTCGGGACCGTAGCGTCCGGCCGCAGATGAGCTCTTCTTTTTCGGCAGTATATCGACATGTTCGGCGCGCCAGCTGTGGATGCGATCCAGAAGGTCGGTAGCGCCCGCCGACTCGTCGGCGAGCTCCCGCAGTTCCAGATCCGCCTGTTCGATAACCGCCAGGGTGCCTTGGGCCGTGGCCAGCCGTCCGGCTATGACCTGGCGACCCTTGTCGGCCTTGCGTGCCCGGCGGAACCAGGCCTCCATGTTGGCGGCGGGGGTCAGCGCGGGGTCCATGGCGATCTCCACCGGATCCCCACTGCGGGGGTCGACCAGGACCACCGAGGGAGCGCCCTGGGAAATTTCATGTAAATGAGCGGCCAAGGCCTCGGCCCGGAGCCGATATAGTTCGCCCTGTTCGGCGCTGTCGTGATCGCGGGTAAGGTTGTCCACCAGACGCCGGGCAGACTTCAGGCGACGGTTCAATTCGGAGCGGGTTTCCTGAAGGACCGTCCGCAGCAGCCGGTCGGTCAGGTGTTCTTCCATCAGCGAGGAAAGTCCGGGGCGGGCGTCAGCGGCTTGTCCTTGGGACCAGGTCTTCTCGGGAGGCACCGACGCCAGAAGGCTGTGGGGCGGACGGTGCCGGGCCCACAGCAGCCTGGCCCGATCGTCCAGCAGAACCATGTTGCCGCGGGATCCGAACAGTTGGTGAACGAGGTAGACGAAACGACCCTCCGCCAGTTCCAGGCGGAAGGCGGCCACCAGGTCGTCGGGGAACATCGCGCAGGAGGAAAAAACGGCGCCGTCCAGCAGGCGGGACAGCGGATGGTTCCTGGTCGCGGGCATAGCGGCGGTCACCGGTGGTGCCAGGGAACCCTCGTGGGCCAGGACCAGGCAGGCCCCCGGCAGGTTGGTCAGCAGGATGCCGGGACGTGAATCTCCCTCGAGCCCCAGGCGGACCCAGTCCCGGCCGGCGGTGACCCGGAACAGGGGCCTGCCGGCCCATCGCTCCCGCCAGCCGGCCAGTTCGGCGGCCAGGACGGAATCATCGGACCACGGGCGGGATAGGTTCACGTCACACCACGATCAGAACAGGGTGTAGCCAAAGGTCAGCTTGAAGCTGGGGCTGTCCATGAGGCCGAAGCGGATCTCCACCATCCCGCGGTGTTCGTTGGCGAAAGTGTACTGCGTGCCCACGAGGCCGCTGAGGCCGAGGTCGTTCTCCGTGTCGCCGGTCTCGGGATTGACCAGGTTGAAGGACAGGGATCCTCCCGCGTAGGGCCCCCAGGGGTAACCGAAGAATTCGGTGAAGACATAGGTCAGGTCCCCGTTCAGGGTCATGACGAAAGCGTCGTCCCCGAAACCGAATTCGATGTTGGGGGTGAATTCAAAGTTGGGCCACAGTTCCCCCAGGTAGACGTGCCCTCCGACGTGGAACTGGTTGATGCTTTTCCAGGACGTATAGCCGGCCCGAAACCCGAAGGGTGTGTTGAGGGGCGATCGGGCGCGCGCGGGCGGGTTCTCATTGACCTCCTGGGCGGCTAGGTCGGTTTCCTCCGGTGCGGGTTCGGTCTGGCCGCAGGCGAAGCCGGCGGCCAGGAGTGAGACGAGGGCAACCAGGAAAATCCTGCCCGGGATCTTCATGACGGTATCCTTTCCGATCGTGATGCTGGCGGGGATCCAGGTGCGTTTCATTGTAGGGCGAACCTCGGGCCGTGACAATGGCGATCCGGCCGGCTGTTCGGGTAGACCTTGCCCGGCGGTGATTGCTGGCCTAGACTACGGAAACTCGGAACACGATATTGACTGGACGAACCGCCATGCCGGCGGGCTCGACCCCAATTATCCAGCGGAGGATCAGATGCTCAGCATGACAGGCTTCGGCACCGGCGAGGGAACCAAGGGCCCGATTTCGGTGACGGTCGAACTGCGCTCGGTGAACCACCGCTTTCTGGACGTCAGCCTCAAGCTCCCGGTATCCTTGGCCTCGCTCGAGGGGGACATCCGCAAGTTTCTCAAGGACAACGTGGCGCGCGGAAGGGTGAGCGTGTCGGCCCAGCTGCGCCTGTCCCGGGATCCCGAAGACGCGGGTCTGGATCCCGAGCGCCTGGCCCAGGGGTTGTCCATGATCCGTCAGGCCGCCCAGGCGCTGGAAAAGGAGACGGGTAAAGAGTACGCCGTCACCCTGGACCATCTTCTGAACGTGCCCGAACTATTCCGGGCCGAAGAGCCGGACCTGTCGGTGGACGATCTGCGGGACGCCCTGATGGAAGCCATGTCCGGAGCGCACGCGGGCCTGATGGAAATGAAGGAGGCCGAGGGCAAGGCGCTGGTCGACGAAATGCGGCAGCGCCTGGGCACCCTGTCGGGACAGCTGACGGAGGTGGAGAAGCTGGCGCCCCAGGCCGGGGCCGAGATCCAGACCCGTCTCGAGGAAAGGCTCGCCAAGATCCTGGCGGACCAGGTTGATCCCCAGCGTCTGGCGCAGGAGGTGGCCATGCTGGCGGACAAGGCCAACATCAACGAGGAGTGCGAGCGGCTGGGCATCCATATCGGGCATTTCCACGCTGCCCTGGACGGGGGTGGCCAGGTGGCCAAGCGGCTGAACTTCCTGCTGCAGGAGATGCACCGCGAAGTCAACACCATGGGTTCGAAGACCAACCTGATGGACATCACGCAGGCGGTGATCGCCATGAAGGAAGAGGTCGAATCCATGCGCGAACAGATCCAGAACCTGGAGTAGGTATGATCGTCCTGATTACCGGGCCCTCGGGGGCGGGCAAGAGCACCTTCATCGGCGAACTCATGGCGGCCGATCCGCGCCTGGGCTTTTCGGTTTCCACGACGACCCGACCCATCCGCGGCGGGGAAGTCGACGGCCGGGACTACGATTTCGTGGACGACGCCACCTTCGACCGGCTGATGACCGAAAGCGCTTTCGTGGAATGGGCCCGGGTCCACGACAACCGGTACGGAACCCGCCGCTGCCGGCTCCAGGAGATGACCGACGCGGGGAAGATCCCCGTTCTGGACATCGACGTCCAGGGCGGTCTGCAGGTGATCGACCAGTTCGGCCTCGAACTGGTGTCGGTCTTCCTGTTCCCCCCTTCCTGGGAGGAGCTCGAACGGCGGCTGAAATCACGGGCCACCGACGCGGAAGACGTCGTCGCCAGGAGGTTGCGTACAGCCCGCCACGAGGTGGGTTTCGCGGACCGCTACCGCTACTGGATTGTCAACGGCGACCTTGCTGAGGCCGTAACTCGAATGCAGGCCGTCATTTCGGCTGAGGAGTGTCGGAGCGACATCCTGGTGGACCCGCCGCTGGAGGCGGACCAGAACTCCTGATTCCTGGCCAAAAACCGGGATCCCCCTTGCGCATTTCCCAGAAATGGCTATTGTTAGTCGGTTGCCGAAAAACGCAATGGATCGGTTTGTCCACTATCCGTGAGGGAAGGCCGCATGACATATATTCCGCGCCAAAAAGTGACCAAGCTCATTCCCAACAAGTTCGAGGCCATCAAGATCGCCGCCCTCGAGGCGCGCCGCTTGAACGACCGGGCCCGAACGTTCAACGTCAGCCTGCCCGGCAAAATCACGACCCTGGCGGTCGATCGGCTGATTGATGGCAAGGTCGAATACTACGACATGAAGGAACGCGCCCGTCTGGCCCGGTTGGAGAGGGAAGAAGAGGAAGGCGAGGAGTAGCCCATGGCTGCCCCGGTTCCGGCAAGCCCCAGGATCCTGTTGATGGTCACCGGGGGGATCGCCGCCTACAAGAGTTGTTTTCTGGCCCGTCTGCTCCTGCAGGCGGGCTTTGACGTTAAGGTCGCCATGACCGACGCGGCCGCCCGTTTCGTGACACCCATGACCTTCCAGGTCTTGACCGGCCACCCCGTGGCCACCGACCTGTGGGGCGAGAGGCAGAGCGACGCCCTCGACCATGTCGAATACGCGCGCTGGGCGGACCTGGTGGTCATTGCCCCGGCCACGGCCAACACCATGGCCAAGGCGGCCAACGGCATTGCCGACGAGATCGTCTCGACCATGCTGCTGGCGTTTCCCGGTCCGGTCCTGATGGCCCCGGCCATGAACGACAACATGTGGCGGCACCCCGCCTCGGTGGCCAATCGTGAGGTTCTGGCCGCCCGCGGCGTCCACTTCGTGGGTCCAGGATCGGGTTGGCTGGCCTGCGGCACCGTGGACGAAGGTCGGATGTCCGAACCCGAAGAGATTTTGACGGCCGTGAAGGATCTGGCGGCCGGCATTCCCGCCGCCGATGCCGCCTCATCCGCCACTGGGGTCACCGGATTCTGGGCCGGCAAGAAGGTTCTAGTCACCGCTGGCCCGACCCACGAACCCATCGACCCCGTGCGCTACGTGGCCAACCGGTCCTCCGGGACCATGGGTTTTGCCCTGGCCGCCGCCGCGATCAGGGCGGGCGCCGAGGTGACCCTGGTTTCCGGTCCCGTGGCCCTGGTTCCGCCGCGGGGGCTGGCGGATTACCGTTCCGTGGATTCCGCCGCCGCGATGGGCCAGGCCGTGGGGGAGATTCTGGACGGCGGCACCGACTGGCTGATCATGTCCGCTGCGGTCGCCGACTTCAAACCTGCGACCCCGGCTTCCGGCAAACTCAAGAAGGATGTCCTGGGTGACGGCTGGTCCCTGGACTTGGTCCGCAATCCCGACATCCTGAAAGATGTAGTCCCCGGACATCGCCCCGCTACCCTGAAGGTCGTCGGTTTCGCCCTGGAGACCGACGACGTGGTCAAACGCGCGTCTCTCAAACGCGAGGCCAAGGCAATGGACTACATCCTGGCCAACGATCCCACCACCGCCGGCTCCGGATTCGGCGCGGGAAATCACCAGGTCACATTGATCGGCCCAGATGGTATCATCTGGGAAAGCGCCTCGGTGCCGAAGGAAGAACTGGCCGGGGATATTCTGCAGCAGTTGGCCAGGACCGAATCGTAGGTCCGCAGAAAGCAAATCCGATCCCATGACTTCAGACCGCGACGACCGGCAGCAACTTCTTTCCGATTTCCTGACCTGGATCCGGCAGAATGAATCCGCCGGAATGCAATGGTTCCTGGCCGACGGTGCCGAGCCGGAGCCGATTGCGGCCTCGCCGACCGCTCCTGATGGCCCGGCGGCTGACGATCCGTTTCTGGCGGAATGCCTGGATTTCGTGGACCGGACCCTGCCCCTGATCGCCGGGCAGCCGGCACGCCCCGAATCCCGCCGTTCGGCCCCGGACAAGGCGAAGGACCTGGACCTGCTGCGCCAGGAGGTGATGCCCTGCACCGCCTGCGCCCTGCACGAAGGTCGGCACACGACGGTCTTCGGCGCGGGCAATCCCGACGCCGAGGTGGTCTTCGTCGGCGAGGCTCCCGGCCGGGACGAGGACCTCCAGGGCGAGCCCTTCGTGGGCCGTAGCGGGCAGTTGCTGACCAAGATCCTGGGGGCCATAGGTTACGGTCGGGACGATGTCTTCATCTGCAACATCCTGAAGTGCCGGCCGCCCAACAACCGGGATCCCCTTCCGGCCGAAGTGGCCGCCTGTGAGGGTCACCTGAAGCGGCAGCTGGCCATTCTCGACCCCCAGGCCATCTGCTGCCTGGGGCGGGTGGCGGCCCAGACCCTGCTGGGAACCGATGCCTCCCTGAAGCGTCTGCGGGAAACGGTGCACTTCTACGAGGGCATTCCCGTCATGGCCACGTACCATCCTGCCGCCCTGTTGCGGAATCCCGGCTGGAAACGGGAAACTTGGAACGACGTGCGCAAGCTGCGCGCCCTGGTCGAGGCCCTCCGGACCGAGGGAGCCTGAGACGCCGGCCCGCGGTTCATTGAGGAGCGGAGTCGGTCAAAGCAGGGTCGGCATTCCCATCCACGGCCAGATTTTCCAGACGAACAAGGCGATGACCAGAAGCAGCATCACGCTGGCGGGAATCCCGTAGAGGAAAAATTCCTTCGCCTGGAACTGGTGGCTCTCGAAGGCGATGGCGTTGGGGGCGGCGCCGACCAGCAGCATGAACGGCATGCCCGCGGCCGCGAGCGCCGCGAACATGACTACCTCGGGCTCCACGCCGACGTAGGGCGCCATGACCAGGGCCACCGGCAGCGTGATGGCGATGGCGGCCACGTTCATGATGAAGTTGGTCATGATCAGCACGAAGAACGTCACGCCCATGATGAAGACCAGCCAGGGCGCGGTATCCAGAAGCGACAGCCAGCCGATGGCCATCCACTCGGCCGCCCCGGTCTGCCACAGGCAGAAGCCGATGCTCATCGCCCCTCCGAACAGCAGCACTACATTCCAGGGCACCGCTTCGAGGTCCTTCAGGGACAGGATGTTGGTCAGGAAGAACAGCATGGCCGCCGTCAGAATAACGGCGCTCTTGTGGATCGGTTCCATGGCCGGCACGAAGCTGCGCAGGGTCAGCACCGCGACCATCGCGGCCACGATCAGGATGGTGGCAATCTCCTTGCGCGTCACCGGCCCGAGGTTTTCGTATTGAGTGCGAGCCCTTTCCCTGAGCCCTGGAAGCTCCTTCTTTTCCGGCGGAAATACCAGGGTCACGTAGCCCCAGAGCAGCAGGACCATCACCACCCCCAAGGGCAGCATGAAATGGGTGATGGTGAAAAATGAGATCTGCTGCCCGGTCAACTCCTTGAAGAAACCGATGGCCACCGCGCCGCGGGCCGCGCCGAGCAAGGTGATGATGCTGCCCGCGCCGGCCGTCCAGGCCATGCCGATGTAGAGCCCCTTGCCGAAGCGGGTGGGTCTCCCGCTGGGCTCATAAAGGTTGTGGACGATCAGCAGCAGCGGGAAGACGGCGGCCGCGACGGCGGTATGCGCCATGAACAGGGTCAGGGCGGCGGTCATGGAAAACACGCCGAGATAGATGATGGGGGTTTTTTCGGGAATCTTCGTCAGCATGTGGAAGGCCAGGCGCCGGGTCAGTCCGGTGCGGGCAAAGGCGGCGCCGACCAGAAGCGAGCCGAAGATGAACCAAACCGAGGGGTCCATGAAATCGGTCAGGGCCACGCGCGTGTCGCGGATCATCCAGAACGACTGGATGATGCCGATGGCGACGGCCGTCACTCCAACGGGAAACACCTCGAAGATCCACCAGATGCCCGCCAGCAGGAACAGGCCCAGGGCGGCCTTTCCCTGATGGGTCAACGGGACCACACGGCCGGTCGGGTCGATGTTGTCGGGCAGGGAGGGCGCCAGCGTAAAGGCCAGGAAGATGGCCAGGCCCAGCAGGAGCGGCAGGAGCCGGCGCGGGTTACGCATGGTCGGCTACACCGGGGCCAAGTTGGGGCTGGAGGGAAGTGGTCATCATTCCTTGCGCGTTCCTGCCTGTTCTTTCCGGGTCACCATCAGGGGAAATTCGAACCGTTCGTCGATTCCGGTCACGGGTGGATGATACACGGGATCCGCCAGGCCGGCGCCGGCCATTAGCTCGGCGATTTCGTCGTCGGGCCACCCCTGGTGGCACTGGATGTACCGCTTCAGGTTACCCGATTGCTGTTCAATGATCCAGTGCACATGAACCTCGGTGCGGGCGGCCTCGTCCCAGGAGAATTCCTGGAGCCAGAGGTGGGGCTCGTCGCAGAAGACGGATCGGTCGTGGGCGGACCAGTCGGTGCTGTCCTCCTTGACGAAGATGTCCCAGGGCTGGTACTCGAGCACGAACAGGCCGCCGGGTCGGAGGCAGGAGGCCAGCCGGGCCAGGATCTGTTCCGCGACCGCCGGAGCAAAGGAGTGGAATTCGCCGAACCAGAAGGTGACGGCGTCGATCGGGCCCACCTGCTTCGCCAAGTCGTCGGGCAGGGCGGTCAGGTCCGCCTCCAGGAACCGGCAGCCCAGGTTCTCGTCCTGATCGAGGGACCTCGCCCAGTTGAGGGCCGCGGGAGCGAAATCGATCCCGGTGGCCAGGTAGCCGCGGCGGGCCAGTTCATGGCAGTACAATCCGGGGCCGCAGCCCACGTCCAGGATGTGGCTGCCCGGGCCGCTGACCGGGGCCACCTGGGCGGTCAGCCAATCGAGGTGCCGGTTGATGACATCCGTGCTGCGGCTGGCCATGTGGGTTGACGGGTCCAGGTGGACGTCCAGCATCCGGCGGCTGAATTCGGGTTCATTCCAGGGAATCTGACTGCCGGTAACCCAGGCCCGGGCCGGACGTTCGGCTGCCAATATCCGGGATATCGCTTCGCAATGGAGTTGGGATTTGGCCATGGTCCCGGATTGCTCTCTTTCTCCGGAGAGGGAAGTTATCCCCGAACCCTGTGGATAACCGGACCGCTATCGGCAAAGGAATTGCGAGATGGTCAGGTGGGATTATCCCTGGGGAAGACGGGGTTTTCCACTTCATTTCCGGTTTGTCCCCGGGTTTTTCACCGCCGGGACCCCAGTCATCCCCGGGTTTTCCCCCGCTTATCCACAGGATTGTTGCGGGGCTCTTCAGGCATAAGTAGGGTTAAAGAAGAGGGCGTGGTAGATTAGGGGGCCTTGGCGCGTCCGCACCGGCTGAACCGCCGTCACCGATCAGTTTTTCGGTTTTCAGGAGACGAATTGGAAGTCCAGCAGCAGCCCAGCGGACCCGGCGAGGGCCGGTCCGGAAAATCCATCTACGGCTACGACCGCCTGGCCGGCGCCCGCCAGCTCCCTTTCAGTGAAGAGGCCGAACAGGCCGTGCTCGGCGCCGCCATGGTCGACAAGGAAGCCATCGGCCTGGCCCGCGAGAAGATCGACTTCGCCGATTTCTATCGCCTGGAACACCAGCTCATTTTCCGGGCCATGTGCAGCCTGTACGAGAACGACCAGGCCGTCGATCCCATCACCGTGGCCGACATGCTGCAGAAATCCTCGGAGGAGTTCCTCGACAAGGCCCAGCAGAAGGCCTACCAGGGCAAGGACCTGATGGAGGTCGTGGGGGGCATGGACTTCCTGATTGACCTGGCCGGCATGATGGGTACGGCCGCCAACGTGCTCTATCACGCGGGAATCGTGCGGGAAAAGGCTGTGCTGCGCACCCTGATCACCGTGTCCAACACCATCGCCACCGAAGCCTACGACGCCGCCGACGAAGCGGGCAAGATCCTGGACCGTGCCCAGGGCAAGATCTACGACATCAGCGAGGAAACCCGGGTCGGGGGGTTTGCGGCGGTAGATTCGATCGTGCCGGGGGCCTTCAAGTCGATCGAGGAAGCCTTCCAGAGTAACGACGACGTGACCGGCCTGAGGACCGGCTATGTCGAAATGGACCGCCGGACGGGGGGGCTGCAGCCCGCGGACCTGATCGTCCTGGCGGCGCGCCCTTCCATGGGCAAGACCAGTCTGGCCCTGAATATGGCCTACAACGTGGCGGTGAACGAGGGTGCCGGGGTGGGGATCTTCAGCCTGGAAATGTCGCGCGAGCAGCTGGTGATGCGCATGCTCGGCGCCAGCGGATCCTTCAACCTGCACAACCTGCGCCGGGGCAAGCTGCGCGCCGAGGACTGGCCGCGCCTGACCCAGGCCTGCGAGGAGCTGTCACAGGCGCCCATCTACATCGACGACAACAGCGGCATCTCGGTGCTGGAGATGAAGGCAAAGGCGCGGCGGCTCAAGCAGCAGCACGGGCTGGGGCTGATCGTCATCGACTACCTGCAGCTGATGAATTCGCCCGGCCGGGTGGAGAACCGCCAGCAGGAGATTTCGGCCATCAGCCGGAATCTCAAGGGCATGGCCAAGGACCTGAACGTGCCGGTGCTGGCGCTCAGCCAGCTCTCCCGCGGCGTCGAGGCCCGGGGTGATCACATGCCGATGCTGAGCGACCTGCGGGAATCCGGCGCCATCGAGCAGGATGCCGACGTGGTGCTGTTCATCTACCGCGAGGAAGTCTACAAGCCCGACGATGAAACGGTCCGCAACATGGCGACCATCAAGATCGGCAAGCAGCGGAACGGGCCCATCGGCCAGTTCGACTTGCACTTCCACAAAGAGTTCACGCGCTTCAACGATCTTGCGCGGTAACGATCGCGTGGCTTTCCCGCGCCACCACTCCTGCATTCGTGGTATCATGGAGCCAGGATCTTCTTCCCGGGAGGCTCTCATGCGTACCTTCATCTTGCTTGCCCTCGCCTGTGTTCTGCTGGCGGTTCCCGCCGGGGCCCAACCGAACATGGAAGACATGGACTTTCCCCCGCTCATGACCGAGGACGGCCTGCGGATCTTCTTCGATGCGTCCGTCGGTTGGATGTTCGGCGGGATCATCGCCAACCCGATTTTGGAATTCTGGCAGACCCAGCCCCTGGTCGACGCCTATCTCGTGGTTACCCATCCCTCAGCGGCCCAGCTGGAGGGTTTCCGCGTTCGTTCGGAGATCCTCGGCAACCATGTGGTCACCGGGTGGGAGGTGCTCGGCGCGCCCCTGTCCGTGCAGGTCATTGGCGACGAGATCCAGGTAGGTTACGAACCGGCCCTGGACCTGGACGGGTCGCCTGTCACCCTGATCCACTGGTCCTTGCTCAACGTGACCTTGGAGCCCGTCTCGTTCTACCTGAGGCCGCCGGAAGGCTACGAGACACCGGTCTATTTCGACGGCGAGGGCCTGCCCGTGGCGACCCACACCTTCAACGGGGCCTTCCACGACCATCAGGTACCCGTGGTGGTGCTCAACGGATGGGTGACGCCGATCGAGACCACCAGCTGGGGGGGAATAAAGGCGCTCTTCCGTTGAATTGGATTGGCGGGTGGAGGAGAAAAATGCGAAACCCAGTGAATACAATCACGATTTTCATTTCGATCTTGTTTATTGTCGGACTTTCTCTACAGGTGCAGCCCAGTGCAGCCTCCCCGCTTCAGGGAGGGGAGGACTGGACTGATGCATTTGAGATACCCGGTCTACCCTTTTCAGCCGATGGAACCACCGTTGGCTATGATTTTGACTGGACCCAGTTGGGGACCCCATGGTGTCCGATCCAAGCTTATGGTCCAGATGTTTTTTACTCATTCACACCGAGCTACGATATGTTTGTCAATATCGATCTATGCGGCTCCGACTTTGACAACATGTTGGCGATAATCGATCAGGACTTCAATCAAATCGATTGTATGGATGAGGACGGGATCAGCTTTTACTGGATCAATGAAAGGCCATGTGGTGAAAATACAGCAAGACTATCTCACGTGGCTCTGCAAGCTGACTTAACCTATTTCATTATTGTCACCAGCTTGGGAGATGACGGGAATTACCAATTGTATATGCATGAAGATGTAGTCGTTTCCGTCGATTGCCCCCCGGACGCTATCGATGAAGGGGAACCCCCAATCGTCCCAGGCTACCACGACGCCTATAACAGCGGTTGTACTGGCATGTCTCCGGAAAACCCGATACAAAATATCGACTTTGAAGGTCAGACTGTGGTGAAAGTTTGTGCCAACAGCGGTTGGTATTATCCGCTTTACGCCGACACAGATTGGTATGGGATTGAGCTCGATGCTCAGGGCACACTGGAAGCGATTTTGGAAAGCGAGCGAAGCACCTTTTTGATGAACTTGAGCCCCCCTGATTGTGAAGGATATAGTGTTGAGCAGTGGTGTCTTGCCGGATATGGGGAGACATGTTCGCTTGTCATTTCCGGTTCCCCTGGTCAAATAGTCTGGCTCGCCGTGGCGCCTAGGAGCCTAAGTTCTGATTTTTGGCCCGAGGTGGCTGAGTACAAGTATTTACTTTCATTCAATTCCAGCGTGGTAGAAACCGAGGAAACCAGTTGGGGCTCCGTCAAAGCATTTTATCGATAGTTGGATTGGATGAGCCCAGCGTTTTATGATCGATGCAAATGGCTGAAAAGAGTCGAAGTGTTTAGAGAACCGAGGGAGGTTGGGGATATAAATCTCAACCGCACGCTTTGAGGATATAGATCCTTTTCTTAGGGGGGCAGCCAATAAAATCTATGTCTTTAGTTTGTCTTCTTGTCATTTTTCTGCTGACAGGGACGAAGGTGTACGGAGCAAAATCCAATGAATCAAGATACGATGAATATGGTGTGGAAATTACTGAAGTCGACTGCAACTTTAAGGATGGAGAAATCGTTCCCCGACAAATTCTGGTCGGGTTAAGTGAAAAACTTTTTTCTCTACCTGATGACGTCGATGTTGCACCCATTGGCGAGTGCGAAATCGATGAAGCACTGGAAAATATTCTTCTCGATTACGGTGCGAAGAGCATTCGGAAAACTTTCATTGGTTTTGAAATCGATGACTTCAAGGGCGACCAGGGCGTTCCAAACCTGGAACGGTTTTTCGCGGTCTATTTCACCGCTGACCTAGATGTTCGAAGAGTCTGTGAAGAACTCGTAACCTTCCCCAAATAGAGGACCAGCGATAATCGGAGCAATCTGGCATAATACGAGCCAGGAGGTCTGATGAAGAAGTCGCGATTCACCGAAAACGTCGACACACCATCCCAGCTCAACCTGATCGACCTGGACCAGGACTTGCCCGGCCAGCGCCGCTTCATCAGCTGTTGGGTTTCCGTCCAGGACGACTTGGTCTTCCTCGTCGACCCCGGCCCGCCCTCGACCGCCGACTTCCTGATCGCCCGACTGGATGACCTCGGCATCGATCGCCTCGATTTCATCCTGCTGACCCATGTCCATCTGGACCATGGCGGATGCACGGCCCGGGTGCTCGAGCGATGGCCCGAGGCCAAGGTCATCTGCCATGAAAAGGGTCGGCCCCATCTGGTGGACCCGGTACGGCTGTGGCAGGGGTCTTGCGCGGTGCTGGGCCGCAAGGCCGAGGTCTACGGGGAACCCGCGCCGGTGCCGTCCCCGGCGATCGTGGAGTGGGCGATCCTGGCCGCTCGGGGCGTGGAGGTCATCCCCACTCCGGGGCATGCGCTGCACCATGTGGCCTTCCGGCATGGACCCCACCTTTTCCTGGGCGAGGCGGCGGGGACCTTTTCCGATCTGGGTGCCGGTCCCCTCGGAGAGGAATACTACCTGCGGCCGGCCACGCCGCCCCGCTTCTTCCCAACCGTGGCCCAGGCTTCCCTGGAGCGCCTGCTGGCCCTGGATCCGGCGCCCGAGAGGCTCCTGTTCGCGCACCACGGGGATTTTGGCGGCGACGTGAAACGGCTGCTGACGGTGGCCCGGGACCAGCTCACCCTCTGGGTCGAGACGGCGGCGGAGATCCTGGCTCTCCAGCGGGGCCTGCCCCATTCGGAACAGCCGCAGGACCAGGCGGGATTCATGGACCAGATCGCCGCCCGCCTGGCCCAAGTCGACCCTCATTTTGCACGCGGGGTCGGTCTGCCCGAGGACATCCGTGAACGCGAGCGGGATTTCACGCGGCAAACCTTGCGGGGAATCCTGGAATTTCTGGCCTCGTAGCCCCTTAGCGGGTTATATTCGGCGGATCATGAGAGAATTCCTGGCAAATATCGGAAACCGCGTCATGGGGGCTATCGTCAGTGCGGGGGAAGGAACCCTGCTGCTGCGGGCCATCCTCCTGCAGACCCCCTACATGTGGAAGATGCGCCGGGAAATCCTCGACCAGATGCACGTGGTGCTGGTCGGCTCGATGCCCCTGATCCTGGTCACCTCCGTGTTCGTCGGTGCGGTGACCGCCGTGCAGGCGGTGTACCAGATGCAGGCGCTGGTGCCCATGAAGTTCCTGGGCGTGATGATCTCCAAGACCGTTTTCATCGAGCTGGGTCCCGTACTCATGGCGCTGGTGGTGGGCAGCCGGTTGTGCGCCTTCTACGCCGCCGAGCTCGGCACCATGAAGGTGACCGAACAGCTGGACGCCATGAACATCATGGCCATCG
>CBDTUS010000062.1:0-17891 GCA_965363725.1 uncultured bacterium
GACTGCTTCGGCCGCCCCGACTGCTTCGGCCGCCCCGACTGCTTTGGCCGCCCCTACTGCTTCGGCCCCTCCGACTGCTTCGGCCCCGGCCGCCAAGGGCGCATCGGCCAGGCCGGCCCGTCAGGCGGCGACCCCGGATCTGACGGCTGCCGATGCCGCCGTTCCCGGCTGGACCGGGCTGATCAACCAGCTGATGAAACAATATCCCCGCCTGGGATCCTGCCTGATGAACGGACTGCCCAGCTACGACGAAGGGGCCGGGCGGCTGCTCGTCTCCTTCGCCGAAGACAAGAAGTTCCAGGTCACCAGCATCGCCTCGGAGTGCGGCCGGATCGAAGACGAGATCCAGACCCTGTGGGGCCGCAAGGTCCGGGTGGAACTGGTTCTGGGCAGGCGGGGCCAGGCCGACCAGGTGAAAGAGGAGATTCGGCAGGAGGTGGCGCCGACACACCGGGAGGAACTGGACAAGGCCTGCGAGAAGGACAAGTCCCTGGGAGACCTGGTGGACATGATGGGGGGGCAGCCCCTGCCCGACAGTGACCGGGGACGCTGGGATCCGCCCGGCGAATGATCGGACAGTGAAGAACGCGCGGGCCCACGGCCCGCCCAAACCGGAATACGAGAGCCGTCCGCTGGACGAGCTCCGGGAGGAATCATGGACCTCAATAAACTGATGAAACAGGCCCAGCAGATGCAGGCCAAGATGGCCCAGGCCCAGACCGAACTGGAGGGCAAGGAAGTCACCGCCGAGGTGGGCGGCGGGCAGGTGAAGGTCGTCATGAACGGCAAGCACCGTCTCAAGAGCATCGAGATCGCGCCGGAATCCCTGGATCCCGACGACATCGAATTCCTGCAGGACCTCATCGTGGCCGCGGTTAACGAAGGGGCCAAGAACGTGGACGCCCTGGTGGAGAAGGAAATGGGTTCGGTGACCGGCGGCATGAACATTCCCGGCCTGGGCTGATCTTGAAACACCGGCGCGACAACTCCGACGGCGGGGAATTCCAGTCCCCGGCCCTGGAAAGACTGGTCAAGAGCCTGAGCCGCCTGCCGGGCCTGGGGCGCAAGTCCGCCACCAGGCTGGCCCTGCACCTGGTCGGGAGCGAGGATGGGGCCGGCCCGGCCGAAGAACTCGTCGCCGCGGTGACCGAAGCCCGGGCCCAGGTGACCAATTGTTCCAGTTGCGGCGCCATCACCGAAGCGGACCCCTGCCGGATCTGCCTGTCGGACCGGCGTGACCGGACCCAGATCTGCATCGTCGCCTCGGCGGTGGACATCCTCCCCTTCGAAAAGGCCGGATTCTACCGGGGACGCTACTACGTGCTCGGTGGCCTGCTGTCGCCCCTGGACGGCGTCAGGGCCGAGGACTTGCCCTTTGACCGGCTGGCCGCCCGCCTGGACGCCGACGGTGTGGCTGAGGTGATCATCGCCCTGGACGCCAGCGTGGAGGGGGAAACCACGACCCTATACCTGCAGCGCCTCCTGAACGGTCGGGATCTGCATATGACCCGCCTGGCGACAGGCATTCCCGTAGGCGGGGCCCTGGCCTACACCGACGAGGTGACCCTCCAGCGGGCTTTCCAGTTCCGCCGCTCCTTCTGAAAACCCCTCCTTTTCCTCCTTTTCAGCCAACCGGTGGCCGATTCCCGTGATTTTGTTGAAATTCAGGGTTAAGTGGGCTGGCGGCGGGACGATACCTTTGGGGAGACAGTACTTCGCATGCTTAACGTCCAACGCCGGCACCGCCGGCAGGAGATCGTTTCATGGTCAGAGCCGAATGGGCCATATTCGAAGAAGATTACTGGGCCATCAATAATGTCCTGGAGGATCTGCTGAAGAGCAGTCGCTCCGGATTTGTCATGTTGATCGACCGGACCGGTCAGTTGATCAGCCAGTGCGGCCCTGAAGTCGAATTCGACCTGACCAGTTTCGCCTCTCTCTGCGCGGCGGATTTCGAGGCCAATTACCAGCTCGCGAAATTGATCGGGGAGGAGGACTTCAGCACCCTGTTTCACCAGGGGGCCCAGGACAGCATGTACCTCGGCAAGATCGCCAAGGGCGTGGTCCTGGTGGTCCTGTTCAACAAGAGCACGACGCTGGGACTGGTCCGGCTGCGCGTCAAGAGGGCGATGGAGGAACTCAACACCATCATCGAAGCCCTCTACGAAAAGCTGGAGTACCGCAACGAGGAATACGACGAGATCGATGAGTCGTTCACTGTGCAAGTGGAAGCTGAAATAGATAATCTGTTCGCTGACTGAGGCTGGGGAACCGTCCCCGTATTCGGCAGGTCAAAAGGGGTAGAGCCGTGTCGCTGATCAATTATTCGTCCCGGGAGATCAACTGCAAGGTCGTGTACTACGGCCCGGGTCTCGGTGGCAAAACGACCAACATCCAGTATGTCTACGAGAAACTGGCCCCGGAAACCAAGGGCAAGCTCGTGACGTTGGCCACCGAGATGGACCGGACCCTGTTCTTCGACTTCCTCCCACTGGAACTGGGCGAGGTGAAGGGGTTCAAGACCCGCTTCCACCTCTACACGGTTCCCGGTCAGGTTTACTACAATGCCAGCCGCAAGCTGATCCTGCGCGGCGTGGACGGCATCGTGTTCGTGGCCGACAGCAGCGAAGCCCGCTTCGATGCGAACATCGAGGCCCTGTACAACCTGCACGAAAACCTCAAGGAGTACGACCTGAGTCTGGATGAGATTCCGTTTGTCATCCAGTGGAACAAGCGGGACATGCCCGACGCCATTCCGGTCGACGAACTCAACCAGGAACTCAATCCCGAGGGATATGAAAACTTCGAGGCCGTGGCCGTCAACGGCGTCGGTGTCTTCGATACCCTGAAATGCGTGGCCAAACAGGTGCTGCGCCAGCTGCAAACCGCCTGACCCCGGCGGAACTGCCGCGAGCGAACAGACCCAGGGCGCGACCGAAAGGTTGCGCCCTTTCTGTTGCCGTCCAGCAGTGGAAAAGCTAGGTTCTTCTCCTTGGATCACATTTTCGATTCTACCAGAAAGGTTGCTCATGCCCCGCCCGCTCCTGTACACCATCGGCACGTTCTTCGGCACGGGTTTCGCCCCGATCGCCCCGGCCACCGTGGCCAGCTTCCTCTTCCTGGTCCTGTGGTACCTGGCCTGGACCTTCATCGGGCCCATCGCCCTGTGGATGACGGCCCTGCTTCTGGTCGTCGTCACGTTGGTCGGCATACCGGTGGCCGGGGCGCTGGAAAAGATCCACGGCGAGGACCCTTCCCTGGTGGTGATCGACGAAGTGGCGGGCATGCTGGTCACCTATCTGGGAGTGAGCACCGGGCTCGTCGGCTGGGTCGCCGGTTTCTTCTGGTTCCGTTTCTTCGACATCTTCAAGCCCTTCGGTGTCCGGAAGCTTGAAAAGCTCGGGGGCGGGGGCGGACTGGGGATCATGGCGGACGACATCGGCGCGGGCGCCCTGGCCTGCCTGGCCACGCACGCCACCCTATATATTCTGGCTCGGCTGGGCTGGTGAGCATGGGTGCGCCGACCGAAGGGCATGCCGTTCGGATCATCGCCATCGGCGACGAACTCCTCGAAGGCCGGACCGCAGACACCAACAGCCGCCGCATCGAACGGGCCCTCGGCCGCCACGCCGTCGGGGTGTCCCTGATCCAGGTGGTGCCTGATCGCCAGGAGGATATTGCCCGCGCCCTGGACCGGACCGGATCGGGCGACCTGGTCTTCGTGACCGGTGGCCTGGGATCGACACCCGACGACCTGACCCGGGATGCAGTCGCCAGCTGGGCGGGTGTGAAACTGGTCCCAGACGACGGAGTGCGGCGACAGCTGGAAGAGCGCTGGCGCCGGCGGGGGATCAAGACATCTCCCGGAGTTCTCCGCCAGTGTGAAGTCCCGCAGGGCATGACTCCCTTGACCAACCCCGTGGGGAGCGCGCCGGGGCTGGCCGGCCGGCTGCGGGATCGCGTGCTGGTTCTGCTGCCCGGGGTGCCCCAGGAGCTCCAGGGGCTGCTGGAACCCGCCCTGCGCTGGTTAGATGAAGCGGGGGTCCTGCCCGCGGCTCGGGAAGTCCGTCTATGGCGGACGGCCCAGATCGCGGAACTCGCCCTCGTGAAGAAATGTGGTCCGATCAGGGACAGGTTTTCGCATTTGAGATGGTCCTGGTGGCTGACCGATTGGGGCGTGGACATCCGGGTGGCGGCCGGGCTGGGATCCGCCGACGATGACGATCTGGCGGTCGCGGGCGGCCTGCTGGACGAGGAGCTGGGTCACCTGGTCTACACCCGCAGCAGCGAATCACTGCCCCAGGCGGTGCAGAGGCTGATGCTGGAGCGCGGAAAGACCCTATCGGTAGCCGAGTCCTGCACCGCGGGGCTGATAGGGGGACGAATGACCGACGCCTCCGGTTCCTCGGGTTTTTTCCGGGGCGGCATTCTGGCCTACGCCGATCGGGTCAAGACCGCCATGCTCGGAGTGCCGGCCGAGATTCTGGCCACCGAGGGCGCGGTCAGCCGCCCCACGGTGGAGCACATGGCGGCCGGCTGCCGCGATAGGATCGGCACCGACTACGCCCTGGCCGTCAGCGGCATCTCCGGGCCAGGCGGCGGCACGTCCGAGAAGCCCGTGGGGACCACTTGGGTCGCAGTGGCCACTCCCCAAAAGGTTTGGACCCGTCGGTACCGCTTTCCGGCGGACCGGGAGCGCAATCGGCTCCTGACGGTGGCCGCGGCCGCCGATTCCCTGCGCCGGGTGCTCGAATTCGGCGACGGAGAGGACCCCTGGCGTCAAGGTGATTCCTGGTGCCGTCCCTCATGAGGGTGTTCCTGGCTGTCACCTGTCAGGAACAATGGACCAGGTCGGTGGCCACGGCGCTGGACGCTCTGCGCTCGGGTCCGGCCGGCGAGCTCCCGATCAGGTGGACCAATTCCGAGGTCTGGCACGTGACCCTGCAGTTTCTGGGGAATTGGCCCGCAGACCATCTGGAGAGTCTCCAAACAGCCCTGGACGCCGCCCGCGAGCGGGCGCCATTTGGCCTGATCCCCGCTGGTCTCGGGGGCTTTCCCAATCTGAACCGTCCCCGGGTCCTGTTCCTGCAATTGAACGATGACGGCCAAGCCGCGGATCTGGCGGGCCGGGTCCGGGAAATCGTGGGGGATTGCTGGTCTGGTGGGCCCCAGGACACGCGTCCCTTCCGGTGCCACCTGACCCTGGGCCGGATCCGTGAGAGAACGCCGTGCGAGGACTTCAAGTGGCTTCAGGATATTGAGTTGAGAGATCTGCCGCCTCTGGCGGTCGAAGGGTTCAGCCTGGTGGCTAGCGAGCTTCGGGCCGAGGGTGTGCGCCACGAAACTCTGGCTTATTTTCCCTTGCGAAAATAAGGCGAAAAAACCTGTTGCCACACGGCCTCGTTCCGTGCTATCTTGGCCGGAAATCAATTTGATCCCCGAATGAAGCCGCATGGGACTGATAATGCGGGTATCGGGGGCTTGACCACACCCCATGACATGTCCGGACGGAACCGGGTACGAGGTTTCGGGCGGGCCATCCGAAAGAAGACAGGAATGGCTCAAAACAAGACGAAAAACCAGACGCAGGGTGCGAGCCGGGGGGGCTCCGACGACGACCGGGCCAAGGCCCTCGAACTGACCCGCGCCCAGATCGAGAAGCAGTTCGGCAAGGGTTCGATCATGCTGTTGGGCGACACGCATATCTACGACAACTTCGATGCGATCTCCACCGGAAGTCTGGCTCTCGACATCGCGCTGGGCATCGGCGGGCTGCCCAAGGGGCGGGTCGTGGAGATCTACGGGCCCGAGGGCAGCGGCAAGACGACGGTCGCTCTTTCGGTCATCGCCAACTGCCAGAAGTCGGGGGGAACCGCGGCGTTCATCGACGCGGAACATGCCATGGATCCCGTCTATGCCCGCAAGCTCGGCGTGGACATCGACAACCTTCTGGTCAGCCAGCCGGACACCGGGGAACAGGCGCTGGAGATCACCGAAATGCTGGTGCGCTCGGGTGCGGTCGACATCCTGGTGGTGGACTCGGTGGCCGCCCTGGTGCCACGGGCCGAGATCGAGGGCGAGATGGGCGACCATCACGTGGGGCTGCAGGCCCGCCTCATGTCCCAGGCCCTGCGCAAGCTGACCGGCGCCATCGCCAAGACCAACACCATGGTCCTGTTCACCAACCAGATCCGCATGAAGATCGGCGTGATGTTCGGCAATCCCGAAACCACCACCGGCGGCAACGCCCTGAAGTTCTACAGCTCGGTGCGGTTGGACATCCGGCGGATCGGCGCGATCACCCAGGGCGAAGACGTGGTCGGCAACCAGGTGCGCGTCAAGGTGGTCAAGAACAAGGTGGCGCCACCGTTCAAGAAGGCGGAGTTCGATATCCTCTACGGCGAGGGCATCAGCAAGGAAGGTGATCTGATCGACCTCGGCGTGGCCGCCGACGTCATCCAGAAATCGGGCGCCTGGTACAGCTTCGGCGAGGAGCGTCTGGGGCAGGGTCGGGAAAACGTCCGGATCTTCCTGAAGGAGAACAAGGACCTGTACGGGACCATCAAGGATCTGGTGTTCAAGCACTATGGCATCGGGGAGAATGGTCCCGAGCCGGCGGAAGAGGCCGGGACCGAAACCCCCGAAACTCCCGAAACTCCCGAAACTCCAAAACCGCCTGCCGCCAAGGTGAGCGCTCCGAAGGCCGCGGCTGCCCAGGCCGGCGGGGCTTCTCCGGCGAAAGCCTGAGGTTCTTGAAGTGACGGGTCGGTTCGGCCGGCGCCACCGGGGTTTCGCCGGGTCGGAAGATCAAAGTAGTCAACCGGGTCTTCCTGTAGGGGAGGCCCGGTTGCTTGATATGCGGCATCAGGAAGCGGTTGTGACACTGGTTCTGGACGACGGCACCACCCTCGAGGTGGCGACGGAATCGGTGCCTGCCGGGCTTCCGGATATCGGGGAAATGCTGGACGCGGACCTGGTGGCCGATCTGCGGTTGGCCGCCGAGCGGAAGCAGGTGGCCCGGCTGATATTCACCATGCTCGACCGCCGTCTCCATCCGGTGGCGAGGATCCGGGACAAAGCGCAGGAAAAAGGGTACAGTAGAGCGGCGGTCGACGCGGTCCTGGACCAGATGTCGGCCAAGGGCCTCTATTCTGATCGCACCTTCGCCGAGGCCTATTGCCGGGACTGTATCGCCAGTCGGGCAGTGGGCCGGCGTTACCTGGTGGCCAGGTTGCGCAACAAGGGGGTGCCGGCGGCCATCGCAGGCACCGCGGCCGACGAGGTCCTGGACAGTGAAACGGAACAGACCCTGGCCCGGCGGGCGGCGGAGATCCGCTGGAGAAAAATTCGCGGATCAGGCGACATGAAGGATCTGGCCAGGGTGGTGCGCCACCTCCAGAGTCGCGGCTTCGATCCCGGGACCGCGAACCGGGCCGCCCGCGGGATGCGGCCGGAATCCGCCCCTGAAGCGGACGATTGACGGGCTGTCCCCCGCTGGTCGCCACTCGGATGAACAGATCGGAAACAGGGATGAAGATTCTCGTCACCGGTAGTGAAGGAATGCTGGGCCGCACCGTGATGCGGCGTTTGGCGACCGATCACCAACTGACCGGCGTCGATCTGGGCGACGGCGATTTGACCGACGGCCGAGTGGTGCGGGATATCGTGGAGAAGGCGGCCCCCGAGTGGGTGGTCCACTGTGCGGCCTGGACCGATGTCGACGGGGCCGAATCCCATCCCGAGGAAGCCATGGACGCCAACGCCGGGGCCACGGGGAACCTGGTGCGCGTCTGCGACACGGGCGGAATCGGCCTTTGTTTCATCAGCACCGACTACGTGTTTGATGGGCGGAAAGACCGGGCCGAAGGATTCGCGGAGCAGGATCCGCGGGCCCCGGTGAACCAATACGGCCGGACCAAGGCCCGGGCCGAGGAACTTGTCGCTTCGATGGCCGGCCCCTGGCAGATCCTGCGCACGAGCTGGCTGTTCGGGGACGGACCGGTCAACTTCGTCAAAACCATCAGGGGTCTGCTGTCCCGGGGCAAGGAGTTGCGGGTGGTCGATGATCAGCGCGGCTGCCCCACCTATGCGGAGGACCTGGCGGATGTCATCGGATTCCTTGTGTCCGGGCGCCACCGTGGTATCTTCCACGGGACCAATGCGGGATCGACCACCTGGTTCGGTTTGGCGAGGGAGATCGCGGCCTTGAGCGGGGCCGATCCGGAGCGCATCACGGCCTGTCCCAGTTCCGAATATCCAACGGCCGCGGTGCGGCCGGCGTGCTCGATCCTGCGCAGCGCCCATCTGGAAAATGTCGGCTGTCCGGAGCGCCCCTGCTGGCGCCAGGCGGTGGCCCGTTATCTGAGTTGTCTGGAATCCGGTCGGACGGATTTTCCCTGATCCCGTCCCGGTCCCGTCCAGGTCGAAAGGACCCAACTGCCCATGTCACCCTCCCGTGAACCATCGTCGCGGCCCGATGCCGCCGACCTGTTTCGCCAGACGGTCGCCGACCTGACCGCGGCCCTCGCCCGTCTGGACGAAAGCCACCTCGCCGCGGTGACCGGGCTGGCCGAGGATGTGCACGCCGCCTGGGCCCAGGGTGGCAAGTTCATGGTGTGCGGCAACGGCGGCAGCGCGGCGGACAGCCAGCACATCGTCGCCGAACTGGTGGGAAGGTTCATGGCCGAAAGACCGGGCTATGCTGCCTTGGCCTTGACCACCAACAGCTCCACCTTCACCGCCGTGGGCAACGACTACGGGTTCGACCACATCTTTTCGCGCCAGGTCCAGGCCCTGGGACGGACCCACGACGTTCTGCTGGTCATTTCCACTTCGGGCAATTCGGCCAACTGCATCATGGCCGTGGAGGAGGCCCGGCGGCAGGGCATGAAGGCCCACGGATTCCTGGGGGGAGATGGCGGACGCCTGTTGCCCCTGCTGGATGGCGCCCTGGTCGCGCCGAGCGCGTCAACGCCCAGGATCCAGGAGATCCACATCACGATGGGGCATCTTCTGTGCATGATTCTCGAACAATGGCAAGACGAGGCGTCGAGCTGAACGCGAGGTGATGGTCATTTTCAAGGCTTTCCTCGAAAACCTCCGTCCACGCCAGTGGACCAAGAACCTCCTGTTGTTCGCGGGGGTGATATTCGCGCAGAAACTGGGGGAACCGGCCTGTCTGATGCGGGCTTTCCTGGGGGCCCTGGTCTTCTGTCTGGCGTCCGGGGCCGTGTACGTCTACAACGACATCAGTGACCGCGAACTGGACAGGCTGCACCCCTACAAGAAATTGCGGCCCATCGCCTCGGGCCGTTTGCCCGTGGCCTGGGCGGTGCGCGGGGGCCTGATCCTGATGGCCGTGGTTCTGGTCAGCGCCTGGCTGCTGGGCCCGGCGTTCCTGGGCATGGTGGCCCTGTTTTTCCTGTGGAACTGGCTGTACACCCGGTGGCTCAAACAGGTGCCGGTCATGGACGTGATGGGCATCGGCATGAGTTTCGTGATCCGGGCCACCGCCGGCGTGATGGTCCTGCTGCCCGCCTGCCCCTCCGTCAGCATTTCTCCCTGGCTGCTGCTGTGCACGTTTTTTCTGTCCCTGTTCCTGGGGTTCTGCAAGCGGCGGGATGAACTGCTGCGGGTGGAGATGGGCACCGGCGCGACTCGCCCCGTGCTGCGCAACTATTCCGAGCCCATGCTCAACGCGCTGATCGGGGGAAGCTTCGCGTTGACCACGATGATGTACGCCCTCTATACCATGTGGCCATCGACCATCGAACATTTCGGGACCCAGGACCTCATCTTCACCCTGCCCTTCGTCCTTTTCGGTATGGGCCGCTACCTTTATCTTGTCTTTCTTGAGGACAAGGGCGGCAAGCCCCATGAGATCCTATTGAACGACGTGTTCATCCAGATCATCGTGGTTAGCTGGATCGGCGTGGCCATCAAGATCATCGGTATCTGATCCCCATCGGGCGCTCAGGAGAGTGCCGCGGAGGAAACCATGCGAGCGGTTGTGGCGCTGGTGGAAGCCGGCCCGGACACCATCATCGAAGACTACGGCCGGGTTCTCGACCTGGCCGGCCTACCCCTGACCTCTGGGGGCGAGGGAATCGCCCTGGTACCCCAGACCTGCTCGGGGGGCTGGCTGCCGGGGGCCGGCAGCCCGCCCTGGCAACTGGACGGAGTGCTGACCTGGCTGGGCAAACGTCAGGATTCGGTGGCGGCGGGTTTGGGAGCCCGGAACCCGGTCGTCCTACCCGTTTCGGCGGCCGGAGGCCAGCCCGCAGCGATGGGCTGGGCCCGCGAAGATGTCATGGCCCGGCACGGGGTCGATACGGCCTCGGAACACTTTCGGCGTCCACGGGCCTTCCGCGCCGAGCCGGCCCTTCCGGCCCTGGAGGCTGCCCTGTCCCCGGGATTGGGCCTGCCTACCGGTTTGCGGGACCGGACAACCCTGCTCCTTCCGGTGCCGTCACTGCCGACGGACCGGCCCGTGTCCGGGGCCGTGAACCTGATGCGCGCCCTGTTGGCGCCGGGCCTGGGGAGGTCCCGCCAATCGTCTGACCTGGAAATCCTGGCCGATGTGCTCCGTTTCAGCCGCCAGGCCCTGCCGGGGATGGCCGTGGTCATGGACGGCGTCTTCTGGCAGATCGGTCAGCAGCGGTCGTCCGGTCCCACAGCCTGGCCGGCAGTGGCCCGCAATGTCCTGTTGGCCGGCAGCGATCCGGTGGCCGTGGACGTGGTTGCGGCCCGACTGGCTGGCCGGGAGCCCGAACGGGATCCCTGGTACCGGCTGTGCCGGGACCTGGACCTGGGGGCCGTTCGCCAGACCGATATCCGCCTGGCCGGGCGGGCCGATCTGATGGACCTTGATTTCGAAGTCCCGGACAATCTCGCCCATGGACCGCAGATAAGGTGGGACTTGTTTCCCGGGGCCAAATTCTTCTCGGACCGTTTCCAACGGCCTGCCCTGGTGAAACGGCATGCCCGGACCCCCTGGGGCCGGCTCTACGACGACTACCGGGCCGGTGGGCCCACGGGAGACATGGAATGAAGGACGACGGATTCAGCCAGGGCCGCAAAGCGATCGGCCGTTCGGTGGGAGTCCGGGCTCCCGCCAAGATCAATCTCCATCTGGAGGTTCTTCGCCGTCGCCATGACGGGTACCACGAGATAGAAACCATCCTGCAGGCTTTGGCACTTTTCGATCGCTTGCGCGTGACCCTCATCGAACAGTATCAGGGGGGGGAACCCGACATTAAATTGACCGCCGGCCAGGGCATGGCCGGCATCCCGGTGGATGACACCAACCTTTGCTGGCAGGCGGCCCGGGAATTCTGCTCGACGACCCGTCTATCCGGTCGCATCGGGATCCATCTGGAAAAGGAGATCCCCGTAGCCGCCGGGCTGGGAGGCGGCAGCAGTGATGCGGCCGCGGTCCTGGTGGCTTGCGACCACCTGTTCGGCACCCGCCTGGACCCGGAGGAATTGGAGAAGATGGGCGCCCGGCTGGGATCCGACGTCCCTTTTTTCATCCGGGGCGCCACCGCCATGGGTCGGGGTCGGGGCACGGATCTCTCTCCGTTGCCCCCCGTACGGACCGGACAATTCCTTATTGTCAAACCCGACTTGGACTTAAAGACGCCCGAGGTATACGACAAACTCAAAATGGGATTGACAGTAAACAGCGCCAAAGTTAACATCCGAATTATCAAGCCCTTGCTGGTCAGGTTCCCGCAGAAATCCTGGCCGGGGTTCAATCGTCTTGAGGACGCGGTGCTGCCTTCCCAGCCCTCTCTGCAGCGGCTGGTGCTGGAGTTGAGGCAGTTGGCGCCGGTTGCCATGTTGTCCGGCAGCGGGTCGGCAGTGGCGGCCATATTTACCGAGGGGTTTGATCTGTCGGATATTGTCGAGGAGTACGTTGAAGCGGGATTTTATGTGAGGGTTGTCGGGCCGCACGCGGCGGGTGTTGAGATTACGGATGATTGAGAACCCTGCCGAGCCTGTTGGGCTGAAACAATGGCTCGCTACGGAGAGGGAGAATCTTGGATATTTCCGAAATCAGAATCACTTTGCGCGATGACAACAAGCTCAAGGGGTTCGCCAGCATCACCCTGGACAACGCATTCGTGATCCGGGGACTGAAAATCATCGAGGGGGCGTCGGGTCTCTTCATCGCCATGCCCAGTCGCAAGCGCAAGGATGGGACCTTCCAGGATATTGCCCATCCCATCAACATGGCGACGCGTGAATGGATGGAGACCCAGGTCATCGCCGCCTACAGGCAGGAATTACAGCGCGTGGAAAATGGTGAAGTCCCCCCTCCGACACGTCATGGGACCTTTGAGGACGAAGACGACCATGGTTCCATGATGGAGGAGAGTTTTTGATCTCCTGGTCGTGACTGGGGCGTCGTCAAGTGGTAAGACACAAGGTTTTGGTCCTTGCATTCGCAGGTTCGAGTCCTGCCGCCCCAGCCAACTTTCCCATCCCGCATTCTGCCTGGTTTTTTCCGGTCAACCGTTGCCCCCAGTTACCCGCGGAGGAATCGACCCATGGCCAATGAACTCGTCCTGATCTCCGGAACCGCCCACCCCGAGATGGGCGCGCGCATCGCGCAATGCCTGAACATGAAGCTTCTGGAAGTGGAAATCGGCCGGTTCTCCGATGGGGAAATCAACATCAAGGTGCTGGAGAACATTCGCGGGACCGATGTGTTCATCATCCAGCCGACCATGCCGCCGGCGGAAAACATGATGGAGTTGCTGCTTCTGATCGACGCGGTGCGCCGCGCCTCCTGCCAGCGGGTCACGGCGGTCATTCCCTATTTCGGCTATGCGCGCCAGGACCGCAAGGATCAGCCCCGGGTGCCCATCGGGGCCAAGCTCATGGCCGATCTGATCACCGGCGCGGGCGCCAACAGGGTCCTGACCATCGACCTGCATGCTCCCCAGATCCAGGGCTTCTTCAACATTCCCCTGGACCACATGTACTCGGCTCCCGTCCTGCTGAAGCACTTCGCCCACTACCCGCGCGAGAACATGGCCGTGGTGGCGCCGGATGTCGGATCCATCAAGATGACGCGTGCCTTCGCCAAGCGTCTGGAAGTGGGGCTGGCGATCATCGACAAGCGGCGGCCGCGCCCCAACGAGGCCGTGGTGATGAACTTCATCGGTGAGGTGGAAGGCAGGGATGTCATCATCTTCGACGACATGATCGACACCGCCGGTACGCTGACCGACGCGGCCCGGGTCTGTGTCGAGGACCAGGGGGCCCTGTCGGTAACCGCCTGCTGCACCCATCCCTTACTGTCGGGCAAGGCCCTCGAACGGCTCAATGAATCGCCGATCAAGGAGGTGGTCGTCAGCAACACCATCCCGTTCGATCGGTTCGACCTCTGTCCCAAGATCCGGGTGCTGGACATGGCCCCGCTGCTGGCGGACACCATCGAGCGCATTCACCTGGAGAAGACCGTCAGCGCGCTCTTCGGGTAGATATTCGTCGGAGTCGCCCGCCCGTGGACCGCGGCGCGCCTTGACAGGGGCCGAATCAGGTGCTTCTTTAAGCAGTCATTTTCCGGAATACGCCGCATCCCGCCCGGAGTAGCTCTCCCCAGTGGTTGGCGGGGCCGCGATTTCCATACAGGCCTTTGTGCCAGGAGGTTCCTTGCCGCGACGGGCGGCGAGCCCTTTTTCCCGGCTGGCGGCATATCAGCCCCGGCCAGAATTTGCGGAGGAGACACCATGGGTCTCATAAATCTCGATGTCTATCCCCGGTCCACCACGGGCAAGAACGCCAACCGGCGCACGCGCGCGGCCGGCCGGGTTCCGGCGGTCATCTACGGCAAGGATCGCGATTCGGCGAACATGGAACTGGATGCCCACGCCTTCGACGTGATCCTGTCCCACATGGCCGGTAGCGCTGCCATTTTCCGGTTGGTCCAGGAAGGCGTGGACGAGGAATCTATCGCCCTGCTGCGGGAAGTCCAGTCGAACCCCGTGACCGACGAGATCCTGCACGTGGACCTCATGGAGATTCCCCGCGGCGTGGACGTGACCGTCGAAGTGGCCCTGCAGGTCATCGGTACCAGCCTGGCCGTCAAGAACGGCGAAGGCTCGGTGGCCATGGCTCTGAACGCCGTCGAGATCAGCTGCCGGCCCAGCCAGCTGCCCGATTTCCTGGAAGTCGACATCACCGATATGGAGCTCAACGAAAAGATCTTCGTCAAGGACATCACCACTCCGGTGGGTGAGATCCTCACCGATTCCGAGGCCCTGGTGTTGAACATCAAGCCTGCCGCGGCGATCGTCGAAGAGGAAGAGGAAGTCGAAGAAGGTGCCGAAGGCGCCGAGGGCGAAGAGGGAGACGAAGGCTCGGATGGCGACAAGGAGAAGGGCGACGACAAGGACCAGAGCAAGGACAAGAGCAAGGACAAGGGCAAGGACAAGAAGGAAGACTGATTTTCCTTTCTGCGGATGCCCGGTTCCGAATTGTTGTGCAGCCGGCCGGTTCCCCGGCCGGCTGTTTCTTGAGGTAACCCGATCTGGCTCGCAACAGAGGTGAAGTGGATTTGACGGCGCCTGCACACCATTTGATCGTCGGCCTGGGCAACCCCGGTTCCACTTACGAGAGCCACCGCCACAACCTGGGCTTCATGGTGGCCGATGAGCTGGCCGGCCGCCTGGGTCTGACGTTTCAGCGGGTGGGATCCAAGTACGACTTCGCCCGTGGCGAAATTCCCTCGTGCACCCTGGTCCTTCTGAAACCCCTGACCTACATGAACCTCAGTGGACAGGCGGTGGCGGCCTGGTCCCGGGACGCCGGAATCACCGTCACGGGGGAAGCACCCGAAACCAAGGCTGCCGCCGAACCGGGTTCCGATCCTGCAGTCCCCACCCCGGCGGCGCCTGATACCCGGGTGCGGCCCCTGGTCGTGTGTGACGATTTGAACCTGCCCCTGGGGTCGGTCCGGCTAAGGCCCCGCGGTTCCAGCGGGGGCCAGAACGGATTGGCGTCCGTGATCGAATACCTCGGGGGGGATGATTTTCCCCGGCTGCGGCTGGGTGTCGCTCCCCTGGACCGGGATATCGATCCGGCCGAATGGCCCGATCATGTTCTGTCCAATTTTGCCCCCACAGAGGCGGAGATCGCGGCCGATATGGTCAGCCATGCGGCCGCCGCACTGGAATTCTGGCTGGAAAACGGTTTGGATCCCGCGATATCCCGCTTCAATCGCCGGATCAGGCCCCCCCAGGAGCCGTGCGAGTGACCTTTCTTTCTTGCGGGATCAACCGGTGGTGGATATATTGCCACCTTGCTGTCCGGGGCAGGACCCCGGACCGCCATGAACATTATGAATACCAGCTGAAAAGCTGAGTACTCACATCCCTACCCGGGCTGACGCGGCGGCGGTCACGAGCTGACCCCACCATCGCGAATAGGGACCCGGGTCGTTCTGACCGAAGGGAGGTGTAATCAGTGAAAAAGTACGAGCTTATTTTCATCCTCAAGGCCGACCAGCCTGAGGCTGAGATGGAGGCGCGTGTGGCCCGCGTCAGGGAGATCCTGGCTGACCACAACGGCGAAATCACCCAGGAAAACCACTGGGGGGTTCGTCGGCTCGCCTATGAGATCGAATACGAGAGTCGCGGCAACTACATGTTCCTCAAATTCAAGAGCGCCGGTACGGTGGTGGCCGACCTCGACAAGTTCCTGCGTTTGGACGACAAGGTGCTGCGGCATCTGGTCGTGGTGGACGAGGAGTGGGACGAACGGAACCGTGCGGCGATGGCCAAACGGCGCAAGAACCAGACGCAGGAAACCGCCGGTGCTCCCGAGTAGGGGACCGGCCATAAAAAAAGGAGAATCCGATGGCACGTAAGAACCTTCGGATCAAAAAGAAGAAAAAGAAAAGAAGGCATGGCAAACAGAAGGTCTGCTTCTTCAGCAAGACCGGCATGATTGCCATCGATTACAAGGACGATGAGTTGTTGCGGCGGTTCGTGACCGAACGCGGCAAGATCGCCCCGCGACGCAATACGGGGACCACGCCCAAGTTCCAGCGCCCGTTGGCCATTGCCATCAAGCGCGCCCGGCACCTGGCGCTGCTGCCCTTCGTGAAGGAATACTACCGGTAGCTTCGGCTGCTCGGTGGTCCCCGAACGGCATGCCAAAATCCTGGCCCGGATACCTGCCGTCCATGCTGGCGGCTCCGGTGACCCTGGTGCTCACCGCGGTCTATGCCATGGTGGGCGGCGGTTCTGAAGAGGCCGGCCCCGTGCAGGGATTTGTCCTGCTCCTGATGATCCCGATCCCCCTGGGGATCGCCCTGATCTGGGGCAGCGCGTTCCTGGCCAGCCGACCATACAGGGCGGCCATCGTCGCGGCGGGCCTCTGGCTGGCGTTGAGCCATTTCCTTCTGCCGAAAGAGGTGGTCTGGCAACTGGCCGCCAACGTGGCCGCGGGTTTGCTGGCGGGACTGGCCCTGGGGCTCAGGTGGCGCCTCGATGCAGCCCTGGTGGTGATCGCCCTGGCTTTGCTGCCGGTGATCATCTGGGCGGTGATGGAAGTTCCTGTCTCGGAGCAACTGCAGACCGTCAGCGACGAGATGTTGAGCGTCCTGGAGGACAACCTCCCCGCAGGCGCCAACGAGGTGCAGCGGGCCGAGGCCCTGCAGGAGGAACGGCGCAACCTGGAGAAGATGGCTGGCCTGGCCGGGCAGATTTATCCCTACGTGGTGGGGATGGGTCTTCTGGGGCAGGGAGGCATCATCCTGGCGCTGATTTGGTTCGTGGTGCGCCGCATGGGACTGGATGTGGCCGGGTACGCGCTGCCACCGTTTTCCCAATGGCGGCTGCCCTTCTACCTGGTCTGGCTGCTGGCGATCGGGGTGGGCCTGATGGTCACCCGGGCGCCGATGCTGGCCTCGGCGGGATTGAATCTGGCTTTGCTGTCGGCAAGCGTCATCAGTGTCCAGGGCGTGGCCGTCCAGTGGCACCTGACCAACCGGCTGCTGTCGAACATGGGAAAACTTTTCTACTGGCTGGTGATGGGGTTCTTTTTCGCGCCCCTGATCCTGGTCAGCGGGGTGGTGCTCGGGTTGGCCGACCAGTGGGTGGATCTTCGCCGGCTGGGAACGTCGCCCGATCAGGACGACGGGAACACCGACGGCCCCGAAGACATTGAATAAGGCGTCCCCCCCAGATCGGGGGTTGCCGCTTGGGCCGGATCAGCCGGCAAGTGGAATCCGGGAGATTCCGAACCGCCGGTCCGGCGGAAATGACAAAGGTGGTTTGAGATGGATGTGATCCTGATGCAAAGCGTGGATAACCTCGGAGAGATGGGGGACACCGTCTCCGTAGCTCGGGGATATGCCCGCAATTTCCTGGTCCCCAAGGGATTGGCTGTGCTGGCCACCGAGGGGCATCGCAAGCTGGTCGTCGAGCACATGAAGCTCGAGGCCAAACGCGACGATCTGCGCAAGGCCAGCGCCGAGGAACTGGCGACCAAGCTGGGCGAGCTCTCCTGCACCATCACCGTGCAGGCGGGTGAGGACGACAAGCTGTTCGGCTCGGTGGGTCCCCGTGACATCGCCGAGGCCCTCAAGATCGACGGCGGCGAGTTCGATCACAAGCAGATCGTGCTCACCGAAGCCATCAAGCAGCTCGGTGTCTATACGGTGCCGGTGAAACTCCACGCCGAAGTGGAAGTGAACGCCAAGGTCTGGGTCGTCAAGGCCGACTAGGTTGTGACGTCTATGCATTCTGAGCGGACTAATTCTTCCCGCCCGGACCGGCGGGGAATCTGCGTCATCATGGCGGGGGGCCGAGGCACGCGCTTCTGGCCGGTGAGCCGCACCGATCGTCCCAAGCAGCTTCTGGCCCTGGCCTCGGGCC
>CBDTUS010000063.1:0-17732 GCA_965363725.1 uncultured bacterium
GTGGACGGGGTATTCGTGTATCTTGCAGGTAGGTTTGGAGATATTTATTCGCACATTGCGAAAATTCAGGTGGCGGCCATGTTTGATAACAGCATCCAAAACCCATTGTAAATAAATAAGTTGCGAGATTCGGAGAACATGCTTTTCCTGTCGTGGGACGAAGTGTAGGAAACCATAAGGGGGAGATGTCGGCCTCAAGCAGGAGCTTTGCTTGTGGCCGATTTTTTCATTCATTCATGTCCCGAAAACGTGGAGTACTGCAAATCTTATAGGCTGGGTTTGGTGGGGTGATGGGGATGCCCAGCAGCACCGGCATCAGGGGGGCAATCACACCACCACAACCTTGGCCAACCAAAGGGGGTTCAATCTGCCCGTGCTTGTGCCGGTTTCAATCCGCTTCCTGCCTTCTCCAGGGACCATCATGTAAAGGGGATAATCATGAAGACCCGGATACTTCTCTTGGTTGCCGTATTCCTGTTCTGCGCCCTGAAGGCGCCGCCGACTGCTGCTGCGACCTTGTATGTCATGTCTGACGGTTCAGGGGACGCCCCCACCATCCAGGCAGGCTTGGACATGTGCGAGGCGGGCGACACCGTGCTCGTGGCCCCAGGCACCTACACGGAGAATATTATATGGCCGGCAATGGACAGCCTGAAACTCATGAGCGATTCCGGGCCCGAGGTGACCATCCTCGATGGAGGTGGAGCTGGCAGTGTGATCCTTGTTGGTTCCGGAGTGGGTTTATCCACCGAAATCCGCGGCTTCACAATCCAGAATGGATCGGCCAATGTTGGCGGAGGGATTTATTGTACGGGAAGTTCTTCACCGACGATAAAATTTAATACCATAACCGGAAATACGGCGACTGGGGGTGGTGGCATCTTCTATAGCAGTAATTCGGCACCCAAGATCGCTGGCAACATCATCTCTCATAATATAGCTAATGCCGGCGGTGGAATCTTGGTATGGGACGGCTGTGGCGGCGAAATCACTTACAACATTATCACGGAAAATGAGGCGACGACTAATGGCGGGGGTGGCATAGTATCTCAAAATGGATTCCCGATAATTGCCAACAACGAGATCAGGGATAATAAATGTTTTGATAGGGGTGGTGGCATCTTTTGCAACCTCAACGATCAATCAACTATTATTGGGAATGTGATCAAGAATAACGAGGGATCGGGCGTTCATTGTGATGACAATTCCAGTCCGAATATCGAAGCAAATATCATTGCCGAAAACGAGGGCAACGGAGTGTACTGTTGGCTGGGTTCATATCCCCAGATCAACTTCAATAATATATATGGCAATGGCGGCTTTGGAGTCCTAAAAGCCGGGCCGGTTGAGGACCCCGTAAATGCCTTGAACAACTGGTGGGGAGACCCCACTGGCCCTAGTGGTAATGGCCCTGGTTCAGGCGATGCTGTCAGTGGCTTTGTGGATTTCGATCCCTGGAGTGCTGGTCCCCATCTTATTTCCGATGCTGGACCACCGACATCACCTGCTCCAATGGTTCTTTCGCCGAATTACCCCAACCCATTCAACCCGAACACAACCATTCCATTCGCCGTAGACAGACCGCAGCGGGTGAAGGTCTCGATGTATGACCTGACAGGCAGATGGGTGGCGACCCTTGTCGACCAGGTTTACGGAGCAGGATCGCATTCCGCCCAATGGGACGGACGAGATGAGCAGGGCCGGGCGGTCTCTTCGGGCTCCTACCTGGTGCGGATGGAAACTGCAGGCAGGATCGAGTCATTGAAGATCATGCTCGTGCGTTGAGTCGATTGGAATTGGATGTTTCTTGAACCGAGTTCCCTTCCCCGTCCGTTATGGAACGGCGTGAGGGAAAGTACATGTTTATATTGAGGACCAAAGGGGCTGAAGCGGGCCCAACAAAAGGCTCGTGCAGGAAGCTGATGAATATTGGAATCGCCAAGGGGGTTCATCATGCGGACTCTGTTTTTGATAGCCACCATCTGGCTGTGGCTCCTGGCAGGGCTCGGATCAGCCCAGGACTATCCCTGGTGCTCGACAATGGACGATGTTTTCGCAGAGATTGTGGGCGAGCACCTGGTTCTTTCTCACGAGAATGCCACCTACAATTGTTGTCCCGATTCCTTCACCTTCACCGTGACCACCTCCAACGACAGTCTGTACGTCATTGAAAGGGAAGTTCTCACTACTCCCTGTGACTGCATGTGCTGCTTCAACCTGTCCGCATTGGTAGAGGGTTTGTCCCCGGGCGATTGGCAGGTTGTTTATCGCTGGTTGGATGATGAGCCGTGGGGTTGGCGGGATTGGCACATGGAGGTGACAATCAGCGATCTGGGCCCAACAGGTCCGATCCAAATCGCCAGTTCGGAGGCTGTCGGTTGCCTCGACCCTTCAGGGACACCCGAAGACCTGAACATCCCCGTTTCCAGTCCCGGGCTTCTGCAAAACTCCCCCAACCCCTTCAACCCCCGAACGACGATCGCCTTTGATCTTCCTGGACCACAGTCGGTGAGCTTGCGGGTCTTCGACATGGCGGGTCGTTTAGTGAAAGAATTGATCACTGCCGAAGAACACACATCCGGCCGCCACGAGGTCGTCTGGAATGGAACGGATGACGCTGGGCGGCAGGTGACGTCAGGCACCTACTTCTACCGCCTGGAGACGGGTGCATTCAGTGAAACAAGGCGCATGACCCTGGTGAAATGATATCCTAAGGGCCCTATTTGATGAGTGATATCTTCCTTGTTTGGAGTAAATCACCCGTCCTCAGTTGAACAAAGTAAACGCCGGAAGCGACTTCCCTCCCGGACAAGTTGGTCCCGTCCCAAATCTTTTGATAGGACCCAGGGGACATAAATGAGGAAGCAAGTGTATTGACCAGTTGACCCTTGACATCGAACAACTGGAGCATGACCTCGGAGGATTCGCGCAATTCGAAAACGATGGTCGTCGAGGGATTGAATGGATTGGGATAGTTGCCGCGCAATCCTGCCCTGACAACATCGTCGATGGTGCCGGAAATGTTGAAGTCCGCGACCCAGATGTCCGAGTTCCCGCTGAGATCCGAATGATAGGCGATCTTTGTTCCCGACGGAGACCAGGTGGGCATGGCCTCGGTGCTGAGTTCGGTTGTCGCCTGGATGGCGTCACCGCCCACAAGGGGCTTGATCCAGATGTCGGGGTTGCCGCTGCGCGTCGAACGAAAAGCGATCAGGCTGCCATCCGGTGACCAGGCGGGGCTGTGCTCGTCCGCCGCATGGTCGGTAAAGGGGGTCGCCACGCCGCCGCTGCTCGGAATCAGCCAGATATCGGTGTCCCCGCCCCGATCGGTCTGAAACGCAAACTGGCTTCCGTCGGGCGACCAGCTCAGCCGCCGGTCACTGGCCGGGTCGGTAGTGATCTGGGTGGCCGTTCCGCCGGAGGCCGGGATCACCCAGATGTCGTAGTTGCCGCTGCGTTCACTGGTGAATCCGATCTGACTGCCGTCGGGCGACCAGACCGGCATCCATTCGTTCGCAGGATCGGTGGTGACCTGTGTCGCGGGTCCTCCGGCCAACGGTTTCGTATAGATGTCTCCACCACCGGTCCGGTAGGAATTGAAGACTAGCATCGAGCCGTCCGGCGACCAGGCCGGCGACCACTCACCGGCGGGATCGGTGGTGATCTGGATGGCTTCTCCACCGGCCACGGGGATCACCCAGATGTCGTAGTTGCCGCTGCGATTCGACACGAAAGCGATGTAGTCGTTGGCCGGCGACCAGCACGGTTGCGAATCTGCCGCTGGGTCGGTTGTAATCTGATCTGCGGAAAGCGCCGAGGAAAAGTTCAGCAGGAGAAGAAAGAGGGAAAAGAGACAACTCCATATTTTCATGACACACCCCCATGGCTGGAATTCAAACGGATCGACGCCGAGGAGAAATCCAACACCTGGAAGTGCCAAGTGTGCGCCCCAGCCTCCATTGAACCTGCAGCAAATACAGTATAGCACAAACCCTGTTCGTGGTCTCGCCACCCTGCCGTCTCCCGCTGGGGAGTGGAGTTGGGGTGTCGAGGATACGACCTACGCCAAGTTAGGGTTGCTGTTGACCTTTCCGCATTACTAGTGCCAAATCCAGAGACGGGATGCGGCTTCGTCTGGCGGTCCAAGATATACCCGGCAGAGATTTATCGTTGATCCGCTGGGAAGGATGTGAAGTGCTGGGGCCTTTGAATCAAATAACGAGTGGTGGGGGACCGATGTGAAACATTCCGTATCGCCTAACATGTTGACCATCCTTGGTGCGATACACTTGGTGGCTTTTTTGGGCCTGCTCACGGGCTGCGGTAACGCGAAGGATCCGAGCGAGCAAGCTCAAGCCACTCAAAAAAACAAAGCCTCGCTCGCCGAACAGCAAACCGTCCAGCCCTTGCGGGGCTTTTCCTGGATCGTTCCAGGAAAGTTGGCGGCCATGCCGGTCCCTGGGCGAGATCGCCCACTGGCTCAGGACGCTGCATTCCTGAAGCAGATGGGTGTCAGGGTCCTGGTTTCCCTGACGGAGGAACCGCCTGATCCTGAGGTGTTGGCGTCTCGATTCATCGATCAGGTGCACATTCCCGTCCAGGATTTTACAGCCCCTACCCTTGAACAGATGATCGGGTTCGTAGCGGTGGTCGAGGATTCAGTGGCCGCCGGCAAGCCGGTCGGTGTCCACTGCACGGCGGGTCTTGGACGGTCGGGCACGATGGCGGCGGTATTTCTGGTCGCCGAAGGCGCTTCGGCTGAAGATGCAATCACCGGTGTGCGTCAGCTTCGGCCAGGATCGATCGAGACCGCGGCTCAAGAGGATGCCGTGCGGCTTTTCGAAAAGCATCTTTCCACGACTCGATGAACCCGGACCGTTTCAAGCCCAGCTCCATCCCGCACTGGGGCTGGGGGAACGGTCATGCCATTTTGCCGCCAATGATAGTCCCGCTGGATCAAGCCCATGTCATTTGACAATGCCATGTCAAATAATGGATAATAGAAGCGGAGGCTGTTCTTTAACCTACCGAATGGTCGGCTGACGAACGATCGACTCCAGCCAGTGTCGCGGATCTAATGCATGACACCGCTAAAGCAAGGGAGTATTCGCTATGAAACTATGGCTATTCACCTGTCTCATGATCCTGGCTTTGGGGAGCACGGCCATCGGCGCGGATAGGATTGTCCACTACGAGCATTTTACAGCCGTTTGGTGAGGCACTTGCCCTGATGCCGCAGTTGCGGTTGAAGAGTTCATGAACATGCACGACGAGAGTGAAATCTGCCTCATCCAGAATGATTATGTCGATGCCTTAAATGGTCCCAGGGTGGATTTTTATGGCGTCGTTGCCTGGCCGACCATTGTTGGAAATGGAGTCAACGATGTTTGGCCGGTAGAATGCCTTGAGCCTGACTACGAGTCGCAAGCTGCGATCCCCTCGCCCTTGAGCATCCTTATCACCGAAGTTGGATATGGAGCATTCACGGCGACCATAATGGCCGAGGAGGACGTTTTCGGTGCCTCTTTCTTTATGGTCGCGACGCTCGACGAAGACGTGCCATCGGCAACGGGGATGTCACACCTTCCGCACCATGTGAAGGTCTACATGACACCGTACACCGGCGATCCCCTTTCAATCCTGGCGGGCAATAGCGTCGATATCAGCCACACCTTCGAAGTCCAGCCCGGCTGGGACTACGAACTGATGGGCGTGGCTGCGTGGGTCAGCCAACCGGGCGGAACCAACCCGAGTTCGTGTAGTTATGGCGACATGCCCTCCATGAACGAAGTGCTTCAGTCCAGATGGGTGCCGGCAGGGGGACCCGTGGCAGGTGAGCAGAGGTCCTGGGGCAGCGTCAAGAGCCTGTTCAGGTAATCGGACTCTGGTGGTCGACTGGTTTTTTCCAGTTTGGGAAGCCTGAAGGCCAACTATCGTTGAGAGGGCCAGCAGGCCATTAGGGGGCCCATTTCCGAACAGTACCCAAACTGGGAAAACCCCGCTGCCGAGAGGCGGCGGGGTTCTTGTGTTCGGGCCGATGAAATACGAAGGAAGCACTACTGCAATAGAACAACCTTGGTCCCCGCCAGCAATTCTCCAGCTTGAACAACAACCAAATAGCTGCCGCTGGCGAGCTTGTGGCCACCGCGCCCGGTTCCATCCCATTCAATGACCCGCCGGCCAGAGCCGAGGGTGCCCGCATCGATTAGTCTGACCATCCGCCCGGCGAGATCGAAAACGGCCAGCTTGACCCGTGCCTGGTCATCCAGATCAAACGAGATGGCCGTGCGCGGGTTGAAGGGATTTGGGGCGGCCTTCACGTTCAAAATGGCGGCGCCGGGGAGATCTTCCACGGCAGACGGGATGGGCCATTGAGCCTCCACGGCAACCACGTTGGTATTGGTGCCCGGGACGATGGGAGCATCCAGCAGTTCCATGGAATAGATGTCCACAACATAAAGCGGACTGCCGGTTGAGGTCTGGCCACCGCAAATATAAGCCGCCCCACCCAGCAAGGTCTTGTTGCCCACCGGCATATATCCGGTGGTGATGTTGACATCACGCGGGTCGGCATCCGGCGCCAGATCCTTTTGGGAGACCGAAAAAGTGAGGCCGTCAATGCGGTAGATGTCGTGACTGTCTTCGCAGCAGACAATGACAATACTGTCGTCGACATCGATGCCCCAGGGGTCGTCGCCCACCTCGATGGCTTGAACTTGCTGAAGGGATTCAGGATCGATGGCCCTGACCTGATCGGTGCCCCGGTCGGTGAGGAACAGATACCCGCCGAAGTTGGGGTCGATGGCCAGCTGCCAGAGGCTGTTGCCAACCGAGACCTGGTCGACAATGGCCGACCCATCCGAGGCGATTTCGAAAAGCAGGTCGCCATACCACTCCACCAGGAAAAAGCGGTCACCCTGAGGGTCAAAAATAATATTGCCCGGGCCCAGACCTGCTCCGGGAATGTCCAAACTGCCGCTGACGGTGTAGGTGTCGGTATCGATGATATCCAGGCGATCGCTGTCACGACAACTGACCAGAGCGATGTTTTCCCGCGGGTTGAAGGCGATGGACACGGGGTATTCACCTGTCGGGATTTCCTTGTCGATGAGGCCGGACCCATCGATGACCACTACCCCGTCCCCGCTGGCGCCGGCAATCCAGATCTCATCGTTGCCCGGACGCATGACCGCGTCGTAGGGATAGTTGCCATAGATGCCCAGGGGTGTGGCTGGGTTGAAGACAAATTCCCCGTTTGGAAAATCCCAGTAAAATGTGCTGGCGGAATCGCTGGTCGAGCAGCCGACCAGCCCCCACTGGGCGGTGGCCGGGCTCGGGGACGAGCTCAGGATGAGGATGGCAGCCAGGTGGAAAACGAAAATGGTGCGCATGATATTTCCCCCTTGTTTACGTCAGCATACCATACTTGAGGGGGGTTTGAGGGTGAAATGGGCGGGGCAATTTTCCTTGGCTTGGAATATTCCATGTTCAACCCTGGGGCAACTTTCAAGTTGACCGTAACCCTCAAAACCGATTGGGGTTGAATAATCTGCAAGATTTTGATACCGTGATTTCCTTGCCCAGATATATATTCATGGACGGACGGACCGGAGACCAATCGGCCTCGAGCAGAATGCTTTGCTTGGGATTGATTGGCTGTCAACTCCATTTGCATGGATGCACGGCAGTTAAAAAAACCAATGAGGGGGATATTGTTGTGAATTCAAATTCAAGGTTGGGGCTTGTTGCCGTCCATTCCCGAGATCCATTTATCATCGCCTTCCTTGTGGTCTCCTTGTTGCTCGCCCATGGGCTGACCGGTGCTTTCGCCCAGACCACGTGGCGAGTTCCCGAGGATGCCTCCACCATTCAAGCCGCGATCGAGTCCGCTTCCAACGGCGACACCGTTCTCCTTACGGGCTCCACTTATACTGGGGACGGAAATCGTGATGTCGATTTTATGGGGAAAGCCGTGACCGTCCAGTCAGCAGGGGGAAATCCGGAATTTTGTATTATCGATTGTCAGGGAAGCCAAACTGATCCACATCGGGGTTTTGTGTTCCAAAGCGGGGAAGGATCTGCCTCCCGCCTTGTCGGCATTTCGATTAGGGGAGGCTATGCCTCAAGCCCAATGTCCAGTGGTGGGGCCATAGAGATTCTCAACGCTTCTCCCGAGATATTGAATTGCCGTTTTATTCAAAATTTCGCATCTTCCAAAGGAGGCGCCATTTATTGTGCTAGTTCGTCCCCCAGCATCTCCAACTGTGTATTCGATTCAAATATCGCTGATGGTGGAGGCGGGATGACATGCACCCAAACTGGGGGTGCTTCCGCGCCCGTTGTCACCAATTGTTTATTCCGCAATAACGTGGCGGATTTTGCCGGTGGGTTCGAGGCCCGCAGCTACAGCACACCCGTCCTTGAGTTCTGCACCTTCTCCAACAATACAGCCAACGGCGGGGCGGGTGGGATTGGCAGCGACAACGGCGTGCTGACGGTGCGCTCCTGCACGCTGACAGGTAATAGCGCAGGGTTTGGAGGGGCGGGAATCATGGGGTCTTTCCTGGCGGGCACAACGGTGGAAAACACCATGATCTGCAATTCACCCAGCGGTGTGGCAGTAGCCAATTGGGATGAAGACTTCATCACCCTGACTTGTTGTAATATTTATGGGAATGCCGGCGGGGACTGGGTTGGCGTCATAGCCGACCAATTCCCCGGCAACGGAAATCTGTCTGAAGATCCTCAATTCTGTGCCGTAGATCCGGATAGTGAGGAATACTGGGAACTGCAGAACGATTCACCATGTGGGGAGGGGCAATCCCCATGCGGGCTAATAGGAGCCTGGCCTGTTGGTTGCGGCTCAGTCGATACCCGGGAGATGGAGTGGGGCGGGGTCAAGGCCATGTTCCGCTGACCGGTTCAATCAAAAGAGGGTTGAAAGATTACCTTGTCCAAAATTCCAACAACTGGGGCATTGATCCTTTTCTGCTTCATTCTTGTTCTGGGGTGCAGCTATTCATCCACTGGAGATCCAGCCAAGCACGCGTGTTATACGATCCTGGACGCGGAAACCGAAGACCCGGTGGAAGGGGCGCGTGTGAACATGGTGGCGAGGACTTCGGATGGAGGAGGGATGAGCCATTCCGGATACTCAAATAGCTCCGGTCGGTGTTGCTTTGAATTTTACGTCGGGTCCCCTCATGAACTGTATATCGAAAAAGAAGGGTATGGGGGCAAGTGGGTCATTCCGGTGTATTCTCCGGTGTA
Source organism: uncultured bacterium (assembly GCA_965363725.1). GTDB lineage: Bacteria > Krumholzibacteriota > Krumholzibacteriia > LZORAL124-64-63 > LZORAL124-64-63 > JAGLCY01. The sequence continues at coordinate 9,271 of CBDTUS010000063.1, forward strand.
TATTGAGCGCTTCGCAATCCTCCAGCTGCATGTCCAAAATGTTCCGAGCCAAGCTCCCGATGACAGGTTGACGGTGTACTACTGGTCGATCTTCAGGTTTGTCGAGTCCAGTTACTCCTTTAATGGCGCAAATGTCGACACCACGGTTTTTCTGTCTGTCCACCCCGCGTTTGATACGTTGAGGTGGCAGTCATTTGCGGATGGTTTTGAGTGGGATTCTCCGCGGCACGATGTGTCTTTTACCAGTGGCGACACGACCTTCTTTGAAATCATCTATTGATTCGAGAACGGCCAGGGAGGGGGCGAGTCCCGTTCCACCATTCGGGCCCGAATTGTTTTTCCTCTCTTTTCGTGATAGTATGTCAAATGGCGTGATCACGCCGGGGCCCCCGGAGTTTTCCACCGGGTGCGCCCATGTCCCCAGCACCGGGTTGGAGACAAATCTTTGGATTTGGGGGATATCATGTTGAAATTTCGCTTCGTATTCATCTTCGTCCTGTCACTCACCACGCTTCTTGCCACCGGCGCCCTGGCCGAGGATCCCACCGCCCTGATCGTCGAGGGCCAGACCGTGACCGGTCTGCCACCTGGCCAGACAGTCGATTCCATCGCCACTCCCTCGGCCAACAGGGACGGCGGCTGGGCCTTCAACTTCAACGCCACCGATGGGGTCACGACCATCAGCACCATCTGGGGCAACGCCACCAATGGCCCCGGCAACGTGATCCGGACCGAAGGCACCTTCCCGCCGTACGAACAGACATCTTTCGAATCGTTCTGGGGCTTCGGCGGTGGCGGAGTCTCTTCCTACAGTCCCAGTTGCGACAACACCGAATCCGGTTCCACCGGCCTGGACGGCGTCTGGCTCGATGACGTGCCCATTGCCGTGGAGGAGAATGAATTTCCGCATCAGGTCGGGTACTGGTGGCGCTTCGGCTCCCGGCCGGGCGTGACCGAGGACGGCATTCCCTACTTCGTCGGTGGCCTCACCGAAACCCAGGGGGGCGGTACGGACGTCCGCGGGTTGTTCTACGGCCTGGACGCCGCGCCGGTCTTCCTTGGCGGGGACAGCCTGCCGGGATTGCCGGTGCCCCTGACCGCCTCCGCCAGCCCCGGCTTCGACTTCCGTTTCTCTGTCTACGGCACCCATTTCCTCTGCGAGGTCGACCTGGACACGGGCGGCAGCACGGACGACGGGGCCATGGTCTTCGACGGGGCAGGCCTGGAGATCGACGGCCAGCTCGTTCAGGAGGCAACACCGGTGCCGGCGTCAGTGGGTGGATGGCCCGATGAGAACTGGGACAACTTCGACTACGTCGGCGTTTCCGAAGACGGTGGCTACATGATCACCGGCGACACGGATGCCGACACCGCTATCGACGAGTTCGTCCTGCTCGACGGGGTCTTCGTCCTGCGCGAGGGCGACATGATCAACGGCTACACCCTGAGCGGCGGCATCCAGTCCGGCTTCATGAACGAGGACGGCGACTTCGCGGTGGTCTGGGACGTCGACCTGCCCACCGGCGAGAACGTCGAGGTATTGATCTTCAACGGCCAAGTCGTTCTGAAGGAGGGCGACTTCATCGACACCGACGGGGACGGCCTGCCCAACGCCGATTCCTTCGTGACCGACTTCACCGGCATCGCCGCCCTCGTGGTCACGGACCGGGAGGACGACAACTCCGTACGAATCTACTTCACGGCTGATGTATCCACACCGGATGCCCTGCCGGCTCCCACCGGTCAGGCCCTGCCGCCGAACGAGGCCGCTGGCCGCGACGATCCCATCGAGGCCGAAGACACCGATGAGGTGGTCATCGAGATCGGCTATTGCCTGACATTCGGCGGAGCTGTTCCGGCCATGCTCAGCGAATTCCTCTGCGACCCGCAGGCCGACGGCGTGCACATCAGCTGGCGCCTGGTCGGCGATCTGGCCGACGCCAGCTTCATCCTGCGCGCCGACAACGGCGAACGCACGTGGGATGTGCCTTTCACGCGGGAGGCCGACGGTCTGTTCAAGGCCCTCGACACCGCTGCTGCGGGCGAAGTGGTCACCTACACCCTGTTGATTGCCGACGCTGACGGACATGAGATCGTCACGGGCGAGCAGAATGTGCGCCCGGTGATGCCCATGCGGACGCTCGTCCTGAAGGGCGCCCATCCCAACCCGTTCAATCCTTCAACGAAGGTCAGCTTCCGCGTCGGCGCGACGCAGCACGTGGAGCTGAAGGTCTACGACATGAGCGGGCGGCTGGTCGGCGTTCTGGCGGATCAGGTGTTCCCGGCCGGCGACCACCAGGTCAGCTGGAATGGCCGCGACCTGCACGGTTCACGCGTCCCCAGCGGGACCTACATGGCCCGGGTCGTCAGTGACCGTAGCGTGAAGACGGTGAAGCTGATGCTCGTGAAGTAGTCGGAGTAACCTGTTGATATTCATTCCATCCGGCCGCCAAGCCCCAGGGGGTTTGGCGGCCGGTTTCTATTCGGAAATATTCTATGCAAAACCTGGATCTGATTCAGGGCACAATGGCCCCGGAAAGCCGAATGGAGTCATTTGAGCTATACTGAACACTGAAAACCGGTTTTCTGTTTCTGACTGGATTTGCCATGAATATCCTGCTGGTGGAGCCTCGCACTCCGGAAACATTCTGGAGCCTGCGCCATGCTCTTCGTTTTGTCGGCAAGCGGGCCGCCAATCCTCCGCTGGGATTGGTCACGGTGGCCGGCATGCTCCCGCGCGAATGGTCCTGCCGATTGACGGATCTCAACTGCCGTTCCCTTTCCAATACCGACATCCGTTGGGCCGACTGGGTGTTCGTGAGCGCCATGGAAATCCACCGGGACGCGGTGGCGGATATCGTGCAGCGATGCCATGGGCTGGGAAAAAAAGTGATAGGAGGGGGCCCCCTGTTCTCGGCTGATCCCGACGATAGGCAGGGCGTGGACCATGTGGTGGTGGGGGAGGCGGAAGAACTGGCTGCTGCGTTGATCGCTGACCTTGATGCCGGACAACCTGCGGTCCTCTACGAGGCGCCCCGGTTTCCCGATCTGTCTCTCACGCCGCTGCCACGCTGGGACCTTTTGGACCTGAAAAGATACGCCACCCTTTCGGTCCAATCCTGTCGTGGCTGTCCCTTCGACTGCGAATTCTGCGATGTGGTGGCGCTGAACGGCCAAATCCCCCGGTACAAATCCCCCGAGCAGTTCATTGCTGAACTGGAGTGTCTGCGCGTCCTGGGCTGGAAGGGACCCGTGTTCGTGGTGGACGACAATTTCATCGGAGACCGGCGCCGTTGCCGGGAAATCCTGCAGGCGGTCATCGCCTGGCGTGGGCGGACGGGCGCCCGCATGACATTCATAACCGAGGCTTCGGTGAATATGGCGGCCCACCCCGGGTTGCTGAAACTGATGGTCACCGCGGGCTTCAAAAAAGTGTTCCTGGGCCTGGAAACACCGAACGAGGAAAGTTTGCGTGAATGCCGCAAGGTACAGAACCTGCGAGGAAACCTCACCACGTCAGTCCAGACCATTCAGGCGGCGGGCCTGGAAGTGATGGGAGGGTTCATCGTGGGATTTGACAGCGATGAGCCGGACATCTTCCAGCGCCAGTTCGATTTCATCCAGAAGGCGGGGGTGGTGACGGCCATGGTCGGTCTGCTGCAGGCCCTGCCGCGCAGTCGGTTGCACAAGCGCCTTTTCGACGAAGGCCGGTTGCGAAGACGCAGCGGAGGCGACAACACTTTGGCCATCTTCAACTTCGAAACTCGCCTTGATCGTGAGTTCCTTGAAGAAAACTACCGCAAGCTCATGCGCCGGCTTTATGAACCGGGCAATTACTACCGGAGGATCCTGACCTTTCTTGAGACGCATCGAATGATCGGTCCGCCGGTGCGTTTGACCTGGCGTGATCTGGGCGCGGTGCTCAAATCGTTCTGGGTGATGGGGGTCATCCACAATGGGCGGGTGGCCTATTGGCGATTTCTGACGACAGCTTTGTTGCGACATCCGAATCAGATAGGGGTCGCAATTACCCTGGCGATCATGGGGCACCATTTCCGCCGTGTTGCGGCGGGGCTTTAGGTTTTTGGAATGGCACGTCGGACGGCTTTTTTCCGTCATGAACCCGGCGTTCCGTGACCTACTGGCCTGTCCGGCCTGTCCGGGGGGAACCGCCATCTTGGCATTTCCAAAATTTTTGGTATTTTGTCGGCTAATTCAGTCGCACAGGAATGCTAGCTATTGGAGGAGCCCATGTCAGAATCTGCCAAGATCCCCATACATCTCTGGATCGTCGGCATCGTTTCCCTGCTCTGGAACTCGGTGGGCGCTTTCGATTACCTCATGACCCAGACCAAAAACGAATCCTACATGGCCCAGTTCGAACAGGCGCAGCTCGACTATTTTTACGGCTTCCCTATCTGGGTCGAGGCGACCTGGGCCCTCGCGGTTTGGGGCGGCGTCCTCGGAAGCATCCTGCTCCTGGTGCGGAAGGGTCTGGCCGTACCGGTGTTCATGGTGTCATTTGCCGCCATGGTCATCACGGCCATCTACAACTTCGGATTGTCCAACGGCATGGAGGTGATGGGCACCGGAGGCTTCGTCTTCACGGTGGCGATCTTCTTTGTGGCCCTCGGCCTCTGGCTGTATTCCCGGGCGATGCGCACGCGGGGCGTTCTCGCGTGACCTGGCGGAGCCACCTGGTACGTCCGGCGGTCCTTCTCGCCCTGTGTTTGACCGTGGCCTCCTGTTCCAGTGAGGCCCCGCCGTCGACTCCCGCCCCGGTTTCGGCGGTCGAGGCGACCTTTGGGGGAGCCATCGACCTCGAGAATCTACCGGAATACGCCAACCAGTCTGTGCCGCGGTACATCCGGAAGAACAACAGCGGCGGCAGCCAGGTCACGGACCCGGGGGCGACCCTCGGCCGGGTGCTGTTCTACGACAAGCTCCTGTCGGTGGACAACACCGTGTCCTGCGCCAGTTGCCACAGGCAGGATCTGGCCTTCGGGGACGACAACCAGGCTTCGGTCGGCGTGGCCGGCGTGACGCCCCGCCACTCCATGCGCCTGGTCAACGTGCAGTTCGCCGAGGAGGTCCGCTTCTTCTGGGACGAACGGGCCTCCGATCTCGAGGACCAGACCACGCAGCCCATCCAGGATCATCTGGAGATGGGGTTCAGCGGCACCCAAGGCGATCCCGACCTGGCTGACCTCCTGGCTAAACTCGAAGCGGTCGACTACTACCAGGAGCTTTTCACCTTCGTCTACGGCGATACGGAGGTCACCGAAGCGCGTCTCCAGGACGCCCTGTCCCAGTTCCTCGGCAGCATCCTGTCTTATGACTCGAAATACGATGAGGGCCGCCTCCAGACCCCCGACGACCGTGACCCCTTCGCCAACTTCACGGACCAGGAAAACCTGGGCAAGGCGCTGTTCGTGATTCCTCCCAGTCTGGACAGCCGGAACGTTCGGCTGGAGGGCGGGCTGGGGTGCACGGGCTGCCACCGGCCCCCCGAGTTCGACATCGATCCCAACATGCAGAACAACGGGGTCATCCGGACCATCGCCGGCCTGGGAACCGATCTGTTCGTCACGCGGGCGCCGACCCTGCGGAACGTGGTGAAAGGCGACGGCTCGGGCAACGGCGGGCTGATGCACACCGGGGACTTCGACCTGGACGCGGTGCTCGACCACTACGAGCAGGTTACCCCCGATGGAAACACCAACCTGGATCCGCGGCTGCATCCCCAGGGGATACCCCTGCGCTTGAATATTTCCGACGATGAAAAGGAGGCGGTCAAGGCGTTCCTGGCGACCCTGGCCGGGACCGACATCTACACCGATCCCAAATGGTCCGACCCCTTTCCTGCTCGTTGATGGCAGGACATCATCTGTGGTATCCTCTTTGGAGCGGCATCTTCTCCGGAATCCACACCTTTGCCTGGGGGGGCATAGTCATGCGGCACCAAGCGGGAATCCTTGTTGTCATCTTCACGATTCTTCTGTTCTTACCTGTAGCATCCCTGGCCATCAATTTCGGGGGACCCATCGAAGAGGACACGGTCTGGTCCGTGAGCGGCGGTTCGGTCCAGGTCACCGGGGATATCAGGATCAGTCAAGGCGCCACGCTCACGATCGAGCCCGGGGTCGATGTCCATCTGAACGGTCATGCCATGGCATCCCACTGGCCGGGATTTCCGAACGGGTTCCTGATCGCCGTGGGCGCCCAGTTTTCCGGATCCGGCAGCCTCAACGAAAACATTTTCATCAGGCCGAGCGACCATGTCGAGTTCTGCAATTTCTACGGCGTTCGCCTGTTGCTTGACGGCAATGGGGGCTCCCTGCGGAATTGCTATTTCAATACGATTTTGTACGGCATCATGGTCCAGGGCGAGTGGGAGATCAGAAACTGCGACTTCGATGAATGCGAGGTGGGGATCTGGCAGCAGCTCAACATACCGGTGACCATTCGAAACTGTAATTTCATGGGATGCACCGAAGGGTTTCATTTCCAGGATTTTCAAGGGTTCCCCGAGATCGATCTCCGCTTCTCCAATTTCCTGTATTGCGCCCAGGGCATCGTAGTCGTCGGCAACCCCGCGACGGATTTCATGGACGCCCGCCAGAACTACTGGGACGATCCAGCCGGTCCGACGCATTTCTCAAATCCCGGCGGCGCGGGTGCTTCGGTCGGTGATGGCGTCATGTTCGATCCCTGGTTGACCGATCAGGCGGCACCCATGACTGACGTTCCGGACGGTGGGCCGGCTCTGGCAATCACTCTGCATCAGAACAGTCCCAACCCGTTCAACCCCATGACCACCATTGCCTTTGACCTTCCGCGACCGCAAGATGTACGGCTGATGGTCTACTCGCTTTCCGGCCTGCAGGTCGCCACCCTGTTCAAGGGGCCCCTGGCAGCGGGCCATCACGACGTGATCTGGAGAGGCCGGGATGACACCGGCCGTGTGGTTGCCTCGGGCACCTACTTCTATCGCCTCGAAGCCGGCCACTATTCGGAAACCCGGATGATGGTGCTGGTGAAGTAGTCCGCGTCTGAACACTTGTGGGGAAGACCCATGCAAAAGGCCGCCTTCCCGAAGGAAGGCGGCCTTGATCTGCGCTGAATCGGATTAGCGGTACATGGCCTTGACGTTGCTCCATGAGGACGCTTCACTGGCCACCGGGGCTTCGCCCTGGGTCAGTGCCACGTTGTCCACCTGCACCACGCAGGTGGAAGCGGCATTCGCGCCGGTGGCGGCCACGACCTGCATGGTCAGGAAGCTCGTGTTGGCCGGAGCTTCGAAGTCACCGGAAAACGTGACAAACCCGTCTGAGGGGAAGAACGGTCCATTCAGGCCGGATCCGCCCACGATCCCCATGCCTTCCGCTTCGGCAAAGATCTCGTAGAAGACCACGCCGCCGACTTCGGCCTCGAGCACATTCACATCCAGCAGGTAGTAAACCGTGCCACCGGTCGCGGTGCCGGGCGCGGTCGTCTGCTTCAGGGTCAGGCCGAGGGCCTCGCCCGTGTTGTTCATGAACGCGTGGTTCACGCCGGGCAGCGAAGGGCCGTTACCGGGGGTCACGACCATGACGGTAGCTTCCTCATTGCCGCCGGCCACCGTCCAATCGGTCAGATCACCGGTCTCGAAATCGCCGTTGCCCAGGATGTTCTGTGCCGACGCGACATTGACCGCCCCGACCAGGGGCAGGGCCAGCACCGCGAGGATGCAGCCGAAAATCAAGCTTTTGCAATTTTTCATGATCGTCTCCCGTTCATCGTTGATGTTGCAGCGGGCGAGGCAACCACATGCCCTCCCTCTTCAAGTCTCCGCTTCGGCCCGCTCAGGACGGCACCGGATGATGCCGAGATGGGAAAAAAGCGGTGATCTCAAACTAAGGCGCTCATCTTACATCATAATTAGAACAAAATGCAAGAAGTTTGTTCGGTTTCCGAACAAATCCTTGACGGGGATTTTCATTTTCTTTTTACTTCATATTTGAAAACAAGTTACATAGATTCTTTAGGAAAGTTGCGGGCGATTTCCCTTGTTCGGCCAACGAACTAAGTGTTATAATATCCAGATTAGCATGGTTGCCCGACTCCGGGCATGAACCTGGCGCGGGGACGAGTCACCCCTGGCCGTCGATCACCAAAGCAGGGGAAATGTCGTGAAAATGACCATCATCATCCTGACCGCCCTCCTCATGACCGGCAGCCTCGCCCAGGCCCAGGTCGGCAGCCTGATCTGGGAAGAGGACTTCAACGATCTCGACAACTGGATCAAGATTACCGGCAACGGCAGCTGGGGCTGGGGCAACGGCGAACTGGAGTACTACCACGAGGACAACGTGGGCATCGCGCCCATCCCCGGCGAGACCGGCAACAACGCGATGGTGATCACCGCCAAGCAGGAAAGCGGGCCGGGCATCGTCGACCAGTGGGGCAACCCCCTGAACTAC
>CBDTUS010000064.1:0-17616 GCA_965363725.1 uncultured bacterium
AGATCCCGAGCTTTTCCCAGGTCTTGATGGCCATCAGGTGATCCAGGCTGCCCACACCGGGGCCGACCCAGATCTGGCGCCCGTCCTTGGCGCGGGCGTCGGCGACGATGTCCTCGAAGGTTACCACGTCGCTGTTGCGGTTGGTGATCAGGGCTTCGGGCGCCTCGGTAAGGCAGGCCAGGAAGTGGAAATCTTCCATGCCGAAATCGCTCTGGGTGATTTGCACGGTGGAGATGAAGGTGGCCGGCGTCGCCAGCAGGGTGTAACCGTCGGCCTCGCGGCCCAGGACCGATCGCATGGCCACGGCGCCCGATCCGCCGAAGCGGTTCTCGATCACCAGGGGAACATCGGTGTAGTTGCGGGCGACCTTGGAAACCACGCGGGCGGTCAGGTCGATGGCGCCGCCGGGTTTGGCGTGCACGATGATGACGATGGGCTTGTCGGGGTAGGCCGCCTGCGACAGCGGGGGATGGGCGATCATTCCCCCCGTCATCAACAACGCGACCGAAACCAGAAGAAGAAGACGTGTTCTGAACATGATCACCGGATAACCTCAAATCCGTTGAGTCCGTACCCGGCCTGGGGCCGGACGGCGGTCAGTTGGCCAGGTCTTTTTCGATCCAGCCGATCACCCGCTTGATGGCCTGCAGGTAGTTGATGTTCTCCACCCCGACCAGCCCCACATCTTCCATGGTCTTCTTAATGTCCTCGATTTCCGTCGATTCCGAATTGATCGACACGACCTGGGCGCCGTTGATCAGGACGTTGGCCACTTCGCAGATGGTGTCGTTGACCATGAAACCGAAACGCTGTTTGTGGACCTTGACGGCCTGCAACTCGGGATGAGCGCGTACCAGGTCCAGGAATTCCTCGAGTGTGTAGGTGTCCTGTTCGAAGTCCGTCGCCTCCACCTGGAAGGCGGGGAACACGTCGTCCATCAGCACCTTGGTGGCGATGGGAAATTCGCCCTTCATCAATGGGTTCCACTGCTCCAGGCCGTCGACCTCGGTCACGAAGGTCTTGATGTCCATTTTGCCGTCGCGGATCTTCATGTTGTTCACGTCGTTGGCACGGGACACGATGTAGATCTCGGCGGATTCGCGCTCCCAGACTTTTTCGGGAACCGGCACCGACAGACGGGCCATCAGGAATGCAGCATCCTCGAAATCCTGCCCAAACGTTCGGAATTCAAAACGGGGCTTGGAAATTTCCCCGATCTTCAGATCTGCCATGGGTCAACCCTCTCCGGAGCCCGGCTCCTAGGTCGTGGGGCCGACCAGATTCGGTCGGCCCCCTTGTCATGAAAATTTCCAGGCTAGAAGGCCGTCTGGAACCGCATCTGCAGGTAGCTGAAATCGTAGTCACCGAAGAACTGGTCGTCCTTGCCGGTGGCGAAGATGTCGTTGTTCACGACGCCATAGTTCAGCATCATCTTGACGTTGGCGTTGGGGTAGTAGTTCACGCCGAGGGTGAACGAGTTGGACTTGCCGTTCATCTGGTCGGCCTCGTGATCGTTCAGATCCACGCCTGAGTAGCGGACGGCGACTTCCCAGGCGCCGCTGCTGCTGCTGGGCACGACCCGGTCGAACTCGCCCCAGCGGTGGTCGTACTTGCGTTGGTCGTCGGTCAGGAAGAAGCTGGCGAAGGCGTAGCCGCCGTAGTAGGAGATGCTTTCCCGGTTGTCGTCGGGATCCTCACTGGCGAAACGATTGACGCTGGCCCCCATGTACTCACTCTGCACCATGAAGCGCTTGTTCACGTAGGCCAGTTCAAGGCCGTAATTGCTGAAATCCTTGACGTCCTTGATCCCGGCGTACACGAACTTGGTGTCCGAGACATTGGATTCGGGACGGGTGTTAAGCTTGACCTTGGAGGGATCCTTTTCGCCTTCGAACTCACCAATGAAGGTGGGCTTGCGCAAGGCGCCGGAAGCACCGATCACCAGGGTGCTCTCGTCCGTCTGGATCGGAGCCCAGTTGACGCGGGCGGCGAAGTTGATCTGCTCGTTGGCCTCCTTGACGAATTCGTCGACATCGGCGCCGAACACGGAGGCCGACCCGCGGAGCTTGCTGCCCCAACCGGCCAGTTCCAGACCCATGCGACGGCCCACGACGAAGGGTTCGGTGCCCTGGCTGCGTTCCATAAACATCAGGTTGCGGCTGGTCGTGACTTCTTCCAGGCCGTTGGGCTGGCGGAAGTTACCGACACGGACCGTACCATTGCCACCGAAGATGCCATTGTAGCTGATGTAGGCATCCTTGACGGCCGCGCCTTCCTCGGCGAAATCGAGATCGACTTCCCCGTACCAGTTGTGCCACAGCTGGGACTTCAGGGCAATGCGGGCCCGCCGGAGAATGACCCCACCAGGCAGGCTGTTCTGCATCTCGGCGAAATCCTCGTAGTCGGAATAATCGCCGCTGTCGGGATCATACAGGGGAGCATCGTCGAAGTAGGTCGCGACATCGATATAGGCTCGCGCGTCGAACCACCATTTAAAGGCGCTGTCCTCGGACTCGAACACCAGAATGCCATCAACAGCGTCGGCGTTGAGAGCGGTCGTGTCTGCGACGGCCGTGGCGGCGAAAGCCATCAGCACGAGCATGACGAGACCCAACTTGGTGAAACAATTACGCATTTCCCTTACTCCTTGCTAGGGGTTTGGAACGGCTGGCGGGTCATCCGCATCGCCGTCCCGTTCGTGCTTCCTGAACACTCGATCCAAGAATGACAATTTCTTCTTCAATTCCTTGTTCCAGATCTTGTTGACCGTCGCAGGGGGACGCGCCGTCCAGTCTTGCGACCTTTCGGCCAACGCCCGGTGGAACTGCCAGGCATACTCGTATCGTTGACCGGACAGGGCCCGCAGAGCGAACATCTGCCCGGAGGTCAACCATTGGGAATCCACCTCTCCGGCAATCACGCCGGGATCGATGTACCAGCGGCCCACACGGGCCAAATCCATCACCTTCTGCACCTGATTGTCGTCCAGACCGGTTCGGGATACCAGGTCCCTTTTCAGGCTCACGGCATTGGACACCTCGCGACCCTTGAATTCAGCCAGGCCCGGATCGTCGAACCCCTGCCGCGCCAGTTCTTCGGTCACCACAGGGTCGAATCGGTACGTGACCGACCGGCTGACCTCCTGGTCGAAGACATTGTCCATGAAAAAGAGCAGGAAGAACGCCACGACCCCGGCCAAAAGGGGGGTCGCGATCCAGCCCAGGGAGATGTTCCCGAGCACCCGGTACTTGATGTCGGCGCCGCGAAACAGGCTCAGACCGACGATCGCCCCGATAACGGCCTGGCTGCTGCTGACGGGCACCAGGGGGAAAGTCGGCAATCCGTTGCTGGCCAATAAGTTTTCTAGTCCTTCGGACGCGAACAGGAACAGGGTGATGGACTGGGAAAGAACGACCACAAAGGCGGAAACGGGGGACAGCTTGACCAGCCCGCTGCCAACCGTGCCCATGACCCGTTCGGAGTAGGTGAACACGCCCACGGCGATTGCGACGGCGCCCAGGAAAAACAGCTGCTGGGTACCGGTCACCGTCACCAGGCCGAAAAAGGAAAAATCGCTTAAGGGGTTGTCCGGGACAAAGACGCCCATCACGTTGGCGATGTTGTTGGCGCCCAAACTATAGGAGCCGAAGGCGCCGACGGCCAACAGACCGATGCGCGTCAGGGAATCCAGGCGCAGCAGGTGGGGTTTGCTGACGTTGATCAGCCACCTGACCAGGATGTACAACCCCACGGCCATGATGCCCGTGATGATCGGACAGGCGACCCAGGTGATCACGATTCGGGTCAGGGATGCGGCGTCGGTCACCGAGGACGAGTAGATGTTCCAGCCGATGATGGCCCCGACGATGGACTGCGAGGTGGATACGGGGATCTTGAGGCGTGTCATCCAGAAGGTGGCCAGGGCGGCGGCGAGGGCCACGGTGAAGGAACCGGCCAGGGCGTTGACCGCACCGAGGCGGCCCAGGGTATGGGCGGCGCCCGCGCCGCTGATGGTAGCGCCGAGGATCAGGAAGACGGAACAGACGATCGCCGCGGCCTTGAAGCGGATCATGCGCGTGCCGACGGCGGTGCCGAACACGTTGGCCGCATCGTTTGCACCCAGGGACCATCCCAGGAACAAGCCGCTCGATAAAAAGAGAAGAATCTCCACGGTGCTGGCCTCAGATCGTCCGTTTGATGGCGTAGATAGCCAGGCGGTCCGCAACTTCCTCGGCCCGGTCGGATAACCTCTCGACATTCAGCGCGAAATACCGCAGGTGGATCTTGTGGGCCAGCTCGAGATCGCTGGCGAAAATGCTGCGTTTCAGACGATCGCTGATCCCGTCGGCCTCCTTCTCGAAGTGGTGGACCTTGTATAGGTTGTCCTTGACGGTCTTGACATCGTTGAAGAAAGCCCGGGCCGAGACCATGACGGCCTCGACCGCCTCGAAACCGGCCTCGGAGAGCTTGCGGAAGCTGTCGTGGAACTGTTCGGGCACCGTGGGCTGCTCGACCGAGAACTGGTACAGGCTGGTTTTGGCCGTGTCGATGATGTTGTCGCTGTTTTCGAGGAGCCCCAGCACGTCGCCGCGATGTTCGGGGATCAGGGAGTGGCTGTAGAGGTGGGACTCCACTTCCTTGCTCAGCTTGTCCGCCTGGGCCTCGAGCTTGTCGATGGCCACGATCGCATTCTCGAAATCGGCGGTATCGCCGGCGAGATAGGCGCGCACGCCGGTCCGGAAAACCAGCCCGCCCTCGGCCACGGTGTCGAAAAAGCTGTCGATTTTGGTCTCGATGCTCCGGCTCGATTTAAACAGGGGCATGACTACTCCGTTTCCTTGGATGGCGACACGTCTTGGAAGCCCGGTCCGGCGGCGGTGGGACCGGCGAGCGCGATATCCACCAGGGAGTCCGCACCGGTTGAAGCCGTCCCGAACCGTGGGGCATCGTACACCGCGGCCATTGCTTTGGCATCCAACAAGGTGATCAAAAACAGGGTCAACGCCGAGATGGCCAGGAGGGCCAGCATGATCGAGACGCGACGCGCTTTCATCAGATCTCCCGGTTTCCGCACGCCCGCTACCAGGTGGTGTATGGCTTGGCGATGAGGTTCGAATTGAAATACTCGGGTTTCCCGGTCACTTCGACCCCGATCCATTCCGGTTTGTCGATGGCCTGGTCCTCGGACTCCAGCTCGCACTCGGCCACCACGAGGCCCTCATTCACGCCGTGGAATTCGTCGATTTCCCAGATCAGTCCGCCCAAGGGGATCTTGTAGCGGGTCTTTTCGATGATTGGCTGTTCGCACAGTTCCAGCAGCTGATTGCAGTCTTCCAGCGGGATGTCGTACTCGAATTCCAGCCGGGTGGCGCCGACTGTGATGCCCTTGACGGTCAGGGCCGCCTTGGGCCCCATGGTCCGGGCGCGGACCACGCGTTCCTTGAGGGAATTCAGGTAGCCCTGCCGGTACAGGACCCCTTCGGCCATTTGCTTCCAGGCCTCACCCTTCACCAGGTATTTCCGTTCGATTTCCTTACCCATGGGGCACTCCTTTTCATGCGGTTCAAGGCCGATGAGCAATGGTCGTGCCCTGATTGCCAGGTAAGCTAACTTATTTAAAAACAGTTGATTAGGGACACAGGATTGACCCCGTGAAAAAAAGAGGCGAGATCTCGCCAATTCATTGTCGAAATCTCGCCGGATTCGTTACCTTGGTGCCCATGAAACGACTTTTGCCTCCGTTTTTTTTCCTGACCCTGGTGGCGCTGGTTGGCCTGGCCAACATCCTCGTGCTGGATGATCTGACCGATGTCCGCACGAAGGACATCACGCCATCGGTGGGTCCGGTTCCCGCCCCCGATTTTTCGAATCGGCCCCTGGTCCGGATCGGCGTGGTTTCCCGCTTCGCCCCCAATGTGATCTACACCGGTTACCAGCCGATCATGGACTACCTCAACCACGAGGGCACCCGACGCTACGAACTGCAGCTCAGCACGAGCTACCAGGACGCCGTCGATCATTTGCGGCTGGGCAAGGTGGACGCCTCCTTTCTCGGTTCCTGGATTTTCGGTCACTTGAATGATGACCGGGACCTGCAACCCCTCGCCGCCCCGCTGAACAGCCAGGGCCGCTCGGAATTTCATGCCGTCCTGGTGACCAATGCAGCCTCCGACCTGACCTCCGTATCGCAACTGTCCGGTCGCAAGGTGGCTTTGCCGTCCGCCCAGTCCTGGTCAGGCAACTGGCTACAGGAAAACGGCTTGTCTGATGCCGGCTTGTCGGTGGCGGACCTGGATTCGGTGCACCATTTCGATCACCACCAAACCGTGGTCTGGCAGGTCCTCAGGGGAAACTTCGACGCCGGCGTGGTCAAGGAATCGGTAGCCGAAGAGTACCGCAGCGAGGGGCTGCGAACGGTCGCGATTTCCCAGCCCATTCCGGGCTCCCCTCTGGTTGGACGCCGGGGGACCGATCCCGAAATCCTGGGTGAAATCAGACGTCTTCTCCTGGCCCTCGATCCCGCCCGCCTGGCCGACCGGCGGATGCTGGATTCCTGGTCCCATGAATTTTCCTTCGGGTTCACCGCGGTGGACCGCGACCAGTTCCGGAACGCCTTCCCGACCGAAGGGGAGACCCGATGAACCTGTCGAGCTGGACACCCAGCGGATTGCGCGTCCGTATCCTGTTGACGGTGGGATTGACCGTCACCATCATCATGATGCTGATGTCCTGGGCCATGCTCTACAGCTGGCGGGGTTCCCTCGTTCGCCAGGAAATCGGCCATGCCCAGGCGGTCAGCCGCGCCTTTTCGGTGGCGGTCATCGATGCCCTGATCTTTGCCGACCAGGAGCTCTACCAGTCCGAGGGATTCCTGGGCAACTACGTGGACCTGTTTCTGGCCCAGAATCCTCGGTTGCGCGCCATCACTATCCTGGACCCGGCCGGAACGGTGGTCGCCCGGGGCTGGAACCGCATGGACCCGCCCTGGGTCACCGGTCACCTGGAGGATCTCCTGCGCATCGACCACCCCCTGACCACCATTTCCAGGACCCCGGAAGGGCCCTGGGTTCTGGAAACCGTACTGCCCATGTACACCGGCGAGCGGGGGTGGGGTGTCCTGGTGATGTCGGTCGAAGCCGATTCCATCAGGGCCCAGATCCGCCGAAACTTCATCCTGCTGGCGTCCTTCTCCGTCGCGGTGACATCAGTGATGCTGCTACTGCTCTGGTTGATGCTGGGCCGCCTCCTCCGGTCGTTGCGGGCGTTGGTCGGGGCCATGGACACGGTGGATTTCACCGTGGGCCGAATCCCCGCTTTGCCTTACCGGCGTGACGAGGTCGGAACCCTCTATCAGCATTTCCATCGAATGCAGGAACGCGTGGAAAATTCTCGCGACGACCTCCTGAAAGCCCAGACCCAGGTCTGGCACGCCGAACGCCTGGCCGCCATCGGGCGCCTGGCCTCGGGCCTGGCCCATGAGATCAACAATCCCCTCAACGGGATCCGCAATTGCATCTACGCCATCCGGGGCGACCTGGACAATCACACCCAGACGGTGGAATACCTGGACATGATGGACGAAGGGCTGGGTCACACGGCGGGCATCATCGAGAAGCTGCTGGGTTTCGCCCGGAAGCAGCAGGCTGGCATGGGTCCGGTGGACATCAACGAAGCGATCGAAACCGTGCAGCGTCTCGTGGCGTTCAACCTCGAGCGCAAAAGCGTGGCCCTGGACCTGGACCTGGAGCCGGGACTGCCTGCCGTTTCGGCGGACCGCCAGCTGATCCAGGAGGTCATCATGAACCTGGTGCTCAACGCGGTCGATGCGGTCCAGGAGAAGGGGTTCATCCGGGTGGTCACCAGATCCGCAAGGGATGAAGTGATCCTCGAAGTGATGGATCGTGGCCACGGTATTGCCCCGGACCAGATCGACCGGATCTTCGACCCCTTCTTCACCACCAAGCAGGCGGGCGAAGGCACGGGCCTGGGATTGTCCATCAGCCTGGGAATCGTGAACGCCCACGGCGGCCGCCTCGAGGTGGCCAGCGAACCGGGTGTGGAAACGACATTTACCATCCGTCTGCCCCTTGTCGGCGCCGGGACCGGTCACGAGGCAGAGACCGGATACGAGGAGTTGAGTACGTGAAGATCCTGCTGGTGGAAGACGAAAAGATGACCCGTGTGGCCCTGACCGGAACCTTGCGCAAGGAAGGGTACGAAGTGACCCCCTGCCCCGACGGTCACGTGGCGATGGCTGCCCTCGACCAGGAATCGTTCGACCTTGTCGTCACGGACCTGAACCTGCCGGGGCCCTCGGGCATGGACATCCTGGCGAGGGTGAAGTCGAGTGATCCCACCGCCAGGGTCATCATCATGACCGCCTACGCTTCGACCGAAACTGCGGTCGAGGCCCTGCGTCAAGGAGCCCACGACTACGTGATCAAGCCGTTCCAGACCGACGAGCTCCTGGCCAGGATCTGGCACATCGGAGAGCTGCACGCGGTCAAGGAAGAGAACCGGAGGCTCCGCAAACAGGTTGCCGGGAGGCGGGAACGCCGGATCATCGGGAATTCCCAGGGCATGAAGCAGCTCATCAAGACCATCAAAGCGGTCGCTCCCGGCGGTTTCAACGTCTTGATCCAAGGGCCGAGCGGAACGGGTAAGGAACTGGTGGCTCGTGCTGTTCATGAGGCCAGTTCCCGCGCCGACGGACCCTTCGTGGCCGTGAACTGCACCGCGATCCCGGAGTCTCTCCTGGAAAGTGAACTGTTCGGCTATCGCAAGGGCGCCTTCACCGGGGCGGATCGCGACCATGACGGTTACTTCGCCCGCGCCGACGGCGGCAGCCTGTTCCTCGACGACATCGACGATCTGCCGGCTTCCGTCCAGGTCAAGCTGTTGCGGGTCATCCAGGAAAGGGAGATCGAACCGGTGGGCGGCGGCGGCACGACCCCGGTGGATTTCCGATTGATCTGCGCCACCAAGGAAGACCTGATGCACCTGGCCGATCAGGGCAAGTTCCGCGAGGATCTCTACTACCGGCTGAATGTCATCCCCCTGAAACTGCCGACCCTGGCCGAGAGGAAGGAAGACATCCCGGCCCTGGTCGACTTTTTCGTTACCCAGCGGGGGAGCAAGGGATCGTTCTCTCTGTCGTCCGAGCGGTTCGAAGCCCTGATGAGCCACTCCTGGCCGGGCAATGTCCGCGAACTGGAAAACGTGGTGGAGCGGATGCTGGCCCTACCCGACGTGGCGGTGGCCGAGCTGTTCGATTCGCCCCTGCAGGGGGCCGCGGCCAGGCTGGACCCGGACCTGGTTCACGAATCCGGGCTGACCTTGGAAAACCCGAACTTCAGGACGAACTACCGTGACTACATGAACCAGTGCGAGAAGCGGCTGGTCCAATGGGCCTTGACCAAGGCCGACAACAACATTTCGGTGGCGGCCCGGCTTTTGGGGTTGCCGCGCAGCACCCTGCGCAGCAAGCTGGACAAGGAGTGACATACCACGATCGGGTCGATTCCATCAGGCCCGTATCTTGCATATTTTGCTCTAGGGTTTTCAATAATTGACGATGAAAAAGAAACGTCGGCTTCCGGCAGACCACTTTTGGCCCATTATTTTCGAGGTTGGACATGAGAAACAGCAAACCGATCGTCCTGTTCGCCCTTGCGATTTGCCTGACCCTGCCCAGCCTGGCCCTGGCCGGTCCTTTTTATGGCGGCCTGAACGTAGGCTACACCGGCGGCCTCGGCATCCAGGCCACCGGAAGTTTCATGGACTTCACCCGGGACCTGCCTTTGTCGGCCCGCTTCACTCTGGGTTACAATTCGGCCAGCGCGGGGGATCCTTACGCCGCGCGCCAGAATTTTATCAATGACAACACCAACGGCGACCCGGAAAAGAGTGCCAGCACCTGGCAGTTCCGTTTCGATCTGATGTTCCCGACCTTCAAGATCGGTCCCCAAACGCTCTACCTGTTCGTCGGACCGCGCTACGCGAGCTATACCGCCAACTACAATTTTATCGGCGGCAACGAGAACTTCGACGTCACGAGCAAGACCTGGGGTGCCGGATTGGGTTTCGAAAGCTGGTTCGCTGTAACGGAGACGTCAGATTTCGTGCTGCAGCTGGGCGTCGATTGGTACGGCAAGGCCAAGCTTGAAGGGCACGACACGGCCTACCTGCCGAGCGGCGATCACGTCAATCCGCGCGACGGTTACGACTGGAATACCGCGGACGACGCCATCGATCAGCCAGACCTGGAGCTGCTGGCCATGATGGGGATGCGCTTCCGATTCTAGGGCCATAACTCCTACCATTGTGCTGGGTTGAACTCCTGCCGTTCTCAGACTAGATTTGTCCGGTTGGAACCGGAAATCGAGCTCTTACCAGGTAGGTATGCCATGCAACGCGCGGGACAGTTGACGCTCATTCTTTCTCTGATGTCTCTCATTTTCCTGGCCGGCTGCGGCGGCGGCACACCTGACGATACGGCCGCCGCCGGACCCCCGACCGCCCAGCACAAGAACATGTTCGGCGGCATGCCGAAGGTGATGGAATCGGCGGACAATCCCCTGACCGAAGAGAAGATCACGCTGGGCCGGATGCTCTATTACGAGCCCCGCATGTCGGCGAGCAACGACCTTTCCTGCAACGAATGCCACGTCCTAGACGATTTCGGGGTCGACGGCCAGGAAACATCCCCCGGCCACGACGGCACCTTCGGCGTCCGCAACAGCCCGACCGTCTACAACGCCGCCAACCACGTGGCCCAGTTCTGGGACGGTCGCGAACCCACGGTCGAGGCCCAGGCCAAGGGTCCGATCCTCAATCCGGTGGAGCATGGCATGCCGACGGCCGAGTCGGTGGAGGAAGTGCTGCGGGGGATCGAAGGCTACCGCCCCTTCTTCGAGGCCGCCTTCCCCGGTGAAGAGGAACCCATCACGTTCGACAACGTGGCCCTGGCTATCGGCGCCTTCGAGCGCAAGCTGGTCACCCGCGGCAAGTGGGACCGCTGGCTGGCCGGCGACGGCAACGCTATCAACGTCCAGGAAAAACGCGGTCTCGACGCATTCACGGAAATCGGCTGCACCACCTGTCACATGGGCCCCAACCTAGGCGGGTCGCTGTTCCAGAAGATGGGCCTGGTGGAAGCCTTTCCCACTGAGGACAAGGGGCGCTTCGACGTGACCGGCAACGCGGCCGAGGAATACTTCTTCAAGGTGCCGAGCCTGCGCATCATCGCCAAGACCGGGCCCTATATGCACGATGGTTCGATCGAATCGCTGGATGAAGTCGTTCGAGTCATGGCCAAGCATCAGCTCGGCAAGGAAGTGACTCCCGAGCAGGTGGCCGACATCGTGGCGTTCATGAACGCGCTGACGGGCAAGCTGCCGACGGAGTACATCGCCAAACCGGCGCTGCCGGGGCTGTCGTAGATCACGACTGACGGGAAAGATTTCCGAGAGAGGGGCGACCGGCAGGTCGCCCCTTTTTACTGACGGTGAGTTGAAGGAACCCTCGGAAGGCGCCACCTGTCTTTGCCTACCAACCCAACCTGACTGACATGACGGCGTAGTGCAGCCAGGCAAAGTTGTAGACCTCATCGACGTCGGCGCCGCCTTCGACCGTGCGGTAGCCCCCGGCTAGGCTCCAGCGATCATTGAACCGGTACCTCAGCTTGAGGGCCACGTCTTCGGCCCGGCCCGGCCCGCCGGCCAGGGCGTCTGCGTCCAGGTCCAGGGACCAGCGGCCTGCGAATCGCCAGTCGGCGGCCAGGTGAAGGAGTGGCACGAAACCGACGTCGGTTTTCTCCGAGGCGACGGCGGATTGAGCCAGGGCGATCTTCGCGTCCCTGATCTTGGCGGTGAATCCGATCCACCAGGTCCATTTTTCGCCGTGATGGAAGCGGTAGCGGTAACTCAGCCGCCAGGAATTGAACTTGTAGGTCGCTTCGGTGGGTTGGCCCGCCGGAAAAGTCGAACCGTTGAAATCCACCGGGCCGGCAAGGGTCGTCGTTTCGGTCACGCTCAACGGCGCCAGCAGGACCCGCAGTCCGTGCTTGGCACTGATGTTCCAGGTGGCGTAGAAACGGAAGGCGGGCCAGGGGCCCTTGCCGATCACGTCGACCAGGGAAAACCGGGTGCCGCTGGCGTCGTTGGGGATCTGGACGTCGTTTTGGCTCTGCCAGACCGGGCCGCCCTCGAGTTCGACATGAAATGACGGTTGGGCCGGAGGTTCCGCCAAGGCGAGGGATCCCAGGTAAGAGAGGGCAACCAAACAGACGAGGCCGACGGTGGATAAGGTGCGCAATTCTGTTCCTCCCGGAAAATCGTTCTGAAAACCACAGCGGCCATCATAAGGTCAAGGTGGTCAAACCGCCTTTCAAAAATTGAGGGAATATTGACTTGGAGGTCCGGGTCATCGACACTGGGCAGGGTGGAGTCCGGTAGGGTACCTGTATGAAGCCAGGAGGCATGGCGACCTTGAAGAAGCTGAAACATCTGTTCGACACGAATCGGGAGTGGGCGGCGGCCATCCACGAGGAAGACCCGGAATTTTTCGCCTCGCTGTCGAAGCAGCAGGATCCGGAGTACCTGTGGATCGGGTGTTCCGACAGCAGGGTGCCCGCCAATCAGATCGTCGACCTGCCGCCGGGTGATGTCTTCGTCCACCGCAACATCGCCAACGTGGTGGTCCGCACCGATCTGAACTGCCTGTCGGTCATCCATTTCGCCGTGGAGGTCCTGAAGGTCAAACACATCATCGTGTGCGGCCACTACGGATGCGGTGGCATCCAGGCCGCCATGGACAACAACTCGTACGGTCTGATTGACTACTGGTTGCTGCACATCAAGGACGTCAAGCGTCTGAACGAAGACAAGCTCCAGGGATTGAGCGAGAAGGAAAAGCTCGATCGCCTCTGCGAGCTGAACGTGATCGAGCAGGTGGCCAATGTCTGCGACACGCCCATCGTCAAAAATGCCTGGAAAATGGGGGCGGACCTGTCGGTTCACGGGTGGATCTACAGCATCGAAAACGGAATTCTCAAAGACTTGGATATCTGCATTACATCCAGCGAACAGCTGGCAGAAAAACTGAAAGAAGGTTGAGAGGATGGCGGGCCCACTTCAGGATCGTCTCGACCGGATGAAGGCGGGATTCGAAAAGACGGCACCCCCGGAAGCCCTGGCGGTCATGCACGGGGCGACCGCGGCCCTGCGGGCTTCGGACATCATGGCGGGGGTTCGCGGGGTAGGTCAAACAGCGCCCGATTTCACGTTGAACGACAGCTTCCGTCGCCCAACCCGACTGGCGGATCTGCTGGCCAACGGCCCGGTGGTGTTGACCTTTTTCCGGGGCGATTGGTGACCGTACTGCAACGTGGAGCTGGATGCTCTGAACAAACTTCATGACCAGATCGAAGCGGCGGGGGCAACCTCCCTGGCCATCTCGCCGCAGTTGATTCCCCTGAACCGGGGCTTCGCCGAGAAACACAAACTCCAGTTCGAAATCGTGAGCGATCCCGGCAACGAGGTCGCCGCCGCCTATGGATTGCGCTGGACTCTGCCTGAAGATCTTCGGGCCCTTTACGTGGAATTCGGCCTGGACATACCCGGCGGCAACGGCGACGACAGCTGGACCTTGCCGATGCCGGCCCGCTATGTGATCGACAGGGGCGGGATCATCCGTTACGCGTTCACCGATCCCGACTACACGCGCCGGCCCGAGCCCGAAGAGGCGGTCGAGGCTCTGGCCCAGCTCTGAAAGGCAGATCGTGGTGACTCAGCATGTAGGTTTTGCGGTGATCTACCGCTGGAAGATCCGACTGGGCCAAGAGGAGAGTTTCCGGCAGGCCTGGGAAATGATCACCCTGGATCTGAAAGAAAAAAGAGGCGGCCTGGGCTCGCGGCTGCACACCACCGCGGACGGCACCTGGGCCGCCTACGCCCAATGGCCCACCAGGGAGGCCTGGGTCCGGTCCCGGGATTTGGGGCCGGTGAATGAAGATGCCTCGGCCATCATGGCCGAGGCGATCGAGGAATCGTTGGAACCCATCCAGCTGAACCCGATCCGCGATCTTCTCGACCGCGGTTGAAACCTTACCAGAACCGGGTGATCGACACGAAGGGGATGTGGTAGCTCACCTCGTTGAAGAAAGTGTCGGAATCGATTTTCCGTGAGAAATAACGGTACTCTGCCGCGATGTCCCAGGCCCCGGCCGGACGCCAGATGAATTCGCCTCCGGGAAGCACACCGTCGGAAGGGCGGAAAAAACCACCAATTTCCACCATTGAACCACTCGGAGGCCCTGTTCGCCATAGGTCTTTGGTGCTACATTTATCAGCAATCAGTCATTCCCCCCTCTGCCGAACCGGAGCCATGAGTCCCAGCCCTTTGACAATCATCTGGTCGATGCTCGCGGCCACGAGCCTGATTCTCGGGCTCATGCACGTGGCTCTGTGGGTGCGCCGCCGCGATCCGGCCCTGATGTTGGCCGCGGTCATGGCCATTGCTTCGGGAGTTCTGGCCCTCAATGAACTGGCCATGATGCACACCACCGAGGTGGGGCCATACGCCGCTCTTTTGCGTTTGTCGCACCTGCCGATCGCCGGGGCACTGGTCGCCATGATCTGGTACGTCAACCTGCGCCTGGGCACGGGGCGCCGCGGGTTGGCCTGGACGATCACCCTCCTTTGGGTTTTTTGTTTGGTGGTCAACTTCATGTCCCCTTCGAGCCTGGTATTCCGGGAGATCGACAGCCTGAACCGACTGACGACCTTCTGGGGAGAGGAATTCACCCAGGTCACCGGGTCGTTCAACCCCTTCAAATACGTCGCGGACTTCGCCAGTCTCCTGATCATGATCTACGTCATCGACGCGGCCGTCGCGGCCTGGCGTCGGGGCCATCGCCACGGTGCTGCCGTCATCGGCGGATCGATCGCCTTTTTCATCGTGGTGGCGGGGATCTACACCCCTCTGGTGGACGCGGGAATTGCACGGACTCCGTCCATCATCAGCATCGCCTTTCTGGCCATCATGCTGGCCTTGAGCTGGGAGATCACCCGGGACGCGGCCAGTTCCCGCGAAGTGGCGCGCGAACTGGACAAGACCCGGGACGAAATGGACAGGCTGTTGCGGGCCAATCTGCTGGGGGAATTCGCCTCGACGATCGCCCACGAACTGAACCAACCGTTGACCGCGGTTTTGGCCAACGCTCAGGTGGCGCGCCGGTATCTGGGTGCGGATCCTCCGCAGGTCGATGACGCGCGTGAAATGCTGGACCTGATTATCCGCGACGACAAGCGGGCCGCCGAGGTCATCGGTCGCCTTCACGGGTTGGTGGCCCGGGGTAAGGTGGAGCGGACGGTACTGGATCTTAACGAGGTCGTCGGGGAAACGGTGGAATTGTGCTCTCGGAATATCCGGGACCAAGGCGTGACCGTGAAACTCGATTTGACTCCGGGGCTGCGGCCTGTGATGGCGGGCCGCGTCGAACTTCAGCAGGTGGTATTGAACCTCCTGCACAACGCGCTGCAGTCCCTGGGCCAGATCGGCGGTCACGGGCGGCAGGTCCAACTTGTGACCAAGCCCTTGCCCGACGGTGTCCGCCTCGCCGTCGAGGATACGGGGCGAGGGTTCACCGAGGGTGACAACAGGGATTTGTTCAATCCCTTCCAGGGTGATCGCGAGGGAGGCATCGGCATGGGCCTGTCGATCTGTCGCCGGATTATCGAGGCTCACGGGGGTTCCATCCGAGCCGAAAAGGTGGCGCACGGAGGCGCCCGCTTCGTGGTGGAATTGCCCTACGGCCAGCCTGGAAAGTTGATGCCCGATGGTTGACCTCTCCCAACACATCTGCATCGTCGAAGATGACGAGCCCGTCCGGGAAGCCCTGGCCCGCCTGCTGAAGGCGCTGGGCCACGAGGTGTTTTCCTTCGGCAGCGCCGAGGATTTCGTAGATCGGAGACCTGATTCTCCCTGCGGATGCCTGCTTCTGGATGTCCGCTTGCCGGGAATCAGCGGGATCGCCCTGTATGACAAGCTTCGCCGCCAGCGCCCGAACGTTCCGGTCGTTTTCATGACCGGCCATGGGGATGTGCCTCTGGCGGTGGAAGCGATGAAAAAAGGAGCGGTGGATTTCCTGATCAAGCCGGTGGACGAGGAGGTGCTGGTCTCGGCCGTTGACCAGGCCCTGGCCACCCAGGCGATGGAAATCGAACATGACCACGAAATCCAGGAAATCCGGGAGCGCCTGGCCCGTCTTACTCCCCGCGAACGGGATGTCCTGAGGGAAGTCGTCACCGGCGCCCAGAACAAGCAGATTGCCGACCGGCTGGGCATCGCCCTGAAAACGGTGAAGATCCACCGCGGCCGGGTGATGTCCAAGATGGAAGCTGAGTCCGTTGTTGAACTTGCCCGTCTGGCAGCCTTGACCGAAGATTTGGCCGGTTCGATGGTACCCCGGGAAGAGCCCTCTCCATAGGACCTTGGTCCTATTGTCAGTTTTTAATCTTCAAGCCTAACATGGGATTACGAAAAAAACTGCCCTGGCTCCCACATCAATGGTGTGGAATTCGTATGGGTATGCATACCGGTGATTGAAAGGGGTTCGTGATGTATAGGAAACTGGGTTTTGGGTTGGCTGCTGTGGTGATAATGGTGGCCATCTTGGGGATCGGCTGGATGGCCACAGCCGGCGAGGACGATGAGTCCTTCAAGAAGTACGGCCAGGAATTCAAGGGCAAGATCGACAAGTCCTACCAGAATTCCGAGGAATGGTGGCCGTCGTCTCCCAAGCCGCCCGCCGGCACGCCGAACGTCATCATCTTCCTGCTGGATGATACGGGCTTCGGTCATATTGGTAGTTTCGGCGGGTTGATCGATACCCCCAACATCGACGCCCTGGCGGAAAACGGGCTCCGTTACAACAACTTCCACACGACAGCCCTATGTTCGCCGTCCCGGGCATCGATCATGGCGGGGCGTAACCACCACCGTATCGGTCTCGGCTCGCACTCGTTGACCGCGATGGGCTTCCCCGGTTACAACGCGTTCCCGCCGGAGTCGGGCAAGTCGGTGGCCAAGCACCTGCAGAAGGCCGGCTTCGTCAACTACGCCATCGGCAAGTGGGATCACACGCCGCTCTATGAAGTGTCCGAGACGGGGCCGTTCGATCGCTGGCCCTCGGGCGAGGGTTTCGACCACTACTACGGTTTCATGGCCGCCGATGCGGACAACTACCGTTCGCTTGTGTGGCGCGACCACTATCCCACCGAGGACTGGGAAAACAAGCCTGGTTACCACTACAGCGAAGCCATGGCCGACGAGGCGATTCGCAACATCACTTCACACACCTCAGTCGCTCCCGACAAACCCTTCATGCTCTTTTGGGCTCCGGTGGCCATGCATTCGCCCCATCAGGCCCCGCCCGAATACATCGCAAAGTACAAGGGCGCATTCGACATGGGCTGGGACGAGACCCGCAAGCAGATCCACCAGAACCAGCTCGACATGGGCGTAATTCCGCCAGGAACCAAGCTGACCGAGCGCACCGAAGAGATTCCCGGGTGGGACACCCTTCCCGAAGAAGAACAACAGCTCTACGCGCGG
>CBDTUS010000065.1:0-17568 GCA_965363725.1 uncultured bacterium
ATCATAGATGGAAAGACCTGCAGTCACGCTGCCCCCGTGACTGTTGATGTACAGGTAGATGTCCCTTTCGGGGTCCTCAGCCTGCAGAAACAGCATCTGGGCGATGACCAGGTTGGCGATATTGTCGTCCACCGGAAAGCCCAGGAAGATGATCCGGTCCTTCAGGAGCCGGGAATAGATATCGTAAGACCGCTCACCGTGGCTGGTCTGGTCGACGACCATGGGGACAAGCATGCGTCACTCCTTTTCGGCAAGAACATCCGTGTCTGCGGGCACATCCTCGATCTCCGCCCGCGAAAGCAGGAAATCATAGGTGCGTCGTTCCAACAGGTCGTATTCGAGTCGTTCCTTCTCTTCGCCACTGTTGACGAATTCACGATACTGGTCAACATCGAATCCGTGCTCGAGAGCCAACTGTTCGATGCGTTCATCGACATCTTCGGCCGTGACCTTGATCTCTTCCTGACGGCGCACCGCCTCCAGCAGGAGCATCGCCTTCAAGGCCAACTCCGCGTGGGACTTACCGGCTTCGAAATATTCCTTGTCCTCGTCTTCGGAGGCGGGCCGTCCCATCTGGGCATTGCGCTTGTGCAGGTCCTCCAGGCCGGCGGCCAGATACCGCGAAACCATGGACGGAGGCAGTGATACATCGTGGCGGGCGACGAGTTCCCTCTGGATGAGGCGATCCATCTCCTGCTCCACCCGCTGGGCGGATTCCTTTTCCAGGTCGGCCCGGACATCGGTACGCAATTCTGCCAGGGTCTTGCCTTCGGCCACCGTTCCGGCAAAGGCATCGTCGAGGTCCGGCAATTTCTTGGCCAGGATCTCCCGGATCAGGCACTTGAAGCCCATGCTGCGTCCCTTGAGCCCCTCGTTGGGATGGTCTTCGGGATAGTCGACCGTCACCGTCTTTTCCTCGCCGGCCGCACAGCCCTTCAGTTCCTCGTTGAAAGCGGGCATGTTGTTGGGCGAACCCAGGATGAAGCGCTGGTCGGGAATTTTGCCGTCCTCGGGAAAATCACCCTCCGGCCCGGCGGGAACCAGGTCCAGCAGGATCTGGTCATCCTGGGCCGCGGGGCGCTCGACCTTTTCGAAGTCAGCCCGGCTTTCCCGCAGGCGTTCCAGCACCTGGTCCACGTCTTCGTCCGTAACCGAGGTCATCCTCCGTTGAATGGAAAGGCCGTCGATATCACCCAGCTTGATTTCCGGCCGGACCTCGACCACCAGATCGAATTTCAGGGGTCCTTCTTCGCCGAAATCCAGGTTCTCAAGGGTGGGGTCGTTGACCGGGGACAGTTTGTGCTCCATCAGGGCGGACATCCAGGCCTTGGGCACCAGAGCCTCCACGGTTTCACTGCGGATCAGGTCCCCCATTTCCTTCTCGATGATCGCCTTGGGGGTCTTGCCCTTGCGGAAGCCCGGTTTCTGATGGGATTTGGCCACCTTTTTCAGGCGGTTGGTGTATTCCTGATCGAAATGGGCCCTGTCGATACTGGCCTTGACGACCCTCTTCCAGGATTCGGGCGATTCGATGACCGTGGAAATGGGTTCCGGGGCCTTGGCTTGGTTCTCGGTCATGGGAATCGTTCCTCGCTTTGGTTGATCCGTCCGGATTCGCCGATCCGGTGCGGCTGACTTGTCGACAGGGGAGTTCGGGTCAGGATAAATTGGTGGTGCGAGAGGGGGGACTCGAACCCCCACGGGTTTCCCCACAGGAACCTAAATCCTGCGCGTCTGCCAGTTCCGCCACTCTCGCCCAACAGGACGGCCCTCAGCCCGGCGGCGTTTTGGCCGCGCCAATATAACCACCCCGGAAAACCCGGTCAAGCTGCCCGAATCTATCGTTTGAACCGGAAAGACCGACTTGCCTACTGCATTTTCCGGTAGATCGTGCGCGAGGCGATGCCCAGGATGTTGGCCGCCGTCTCCTTGTCGCCCCCGGTGCTGTCCAGGGTGGCCTGGATCAACTGCATTTCCGCGTCCCGCAGGGTGGTGCCCACCGGGATGTTCACCGCGTCGGACCGCTGGCGCCCGCTCACCACGGAGTTGGGCAGGACATCGAGGTCGACCAGGCTGTCCTTGCTCAACACCACCGCCCGCTCGACGGCGTTCTCCAGTTCCCGGACATTGCCCGGCCAGGCGTACCGGCCCAGCACCTCGAGGGCACCCGGGGTGAAGCCCACCAACTGCTTGCCGTTTTTTTCGTTGTATTTCTGCAGGAAGAAATTCGACAGCAACACCACGTCCTCCCCCCGGCTGCGCAGCGAAGGCAGCTCGAGGTTGATGACGTTCAGCCGGTAGAAGAGGTCTTCCCGGAATCTTCCCTGCGCCACCATTTCCGGCAGGTCGGAATTGGTCGCCGCGATGATACGTACGTCTACCGGAATGGGTTCGTTGCCGCCGAGCCGTTCGATGACGTTTTCCTGCAGGACCCGCAGAAGTTTGACCTGGGTCGTCAGGGACATCTCACCCACTTCGTCGAGAAAAAGGGTGCCGTGGTTGGCTGCCTCGAACCGGCCCTTGCGTCGGGCGACGGCCCCCGTGAACGCCCCCTTCTCGTAACCGAACAGTTCGGCTTCGAGCAGGTTTTCCGGCAGGGCGGCGCAGCTGACCCGCACCATGGCCCGCTTGGCGCGGTCGCTCCAGCCGTGGATGGCCGTGACGAACACCTCCTTGCCGGTCCCACTTTCTCCCGTCAACAGGATGGTCGCGCTGCTGCCCGCCACCTGCCTCGCGGTGTCGATGGCCTGCCGCATCGGTTCGCTGTTGCCGATGATCTCGTGGACGCCCTGGATCTCCTCGAGGCGTTTCCGCAAATCCCGGTTCTCGGCGATGAGGTGCTGCTTCTCCAGCGCCTTGCGGACCACCTTCAGGGTGGTGGTGATGGAAAATGGTTTCTCGATGAAATCGTAGGCCCCGGTGCGCATGGCGTCCACGGCGGTCTCGATGGTGCCGTGCCCCGTTATGATGACGAACTCCGTGTTGGGCGCCACCACCTGGGCGGCCTTGAGCAGATCGAGCCCGCCCATGCGAGGCATCTGCAGGTCGGACAGGACCAGGTGGATCTCATTCTGACGCAGCAGGGCAAGACCCTCCTCGCCGTTTCCCGCGGTCAGGACATGGTACCCGTTCCGCGTCAGCAGCTTGCTGAGAGCCCGGCTGAGTTCCGGCTCGTCATCCACCACCAGAATGGTCGCCTCGTGCTCGGGCGCTTCCGCCCCGGCGGCGGTGTTAGCGACGGGGAGGCCGCGTTCGGGATTCAGGTTCATGATCCAGGCAACCTTTGACGGCAGGGTGTACGAATTCAGGCGGCGCAGCCGCCTCCAACAGGAAGGACAATTTGTCAGAGATTTGACGATTTGTCAACAGGTGGAGCTTAAACCATTGTCCCGGAATCGTTCAACCCAGGCCATGAAAACTCAGGACAAGAAGCCCCCGGGGAACAAACGGCCGAACAGGCCACGCCGGTGGGCGGCTTCCAGGAGGGTTTCCTGGAAGGACGGATGGGCGATCGAGATCAGGGCTTCGGCCCGTTGCCGCACGTTGCGCCCCAGCATGTGGGCCACCCCGTTCTCGGTGACCACCACGTGAACATCGGCCCGGGTCAGGACGACGCCCGCGCCCTGGTCGAGGTTCGGCACGATCCGCGACAACCTTCCGTCGCTGGTCACCGACGGCAGCGCGATGATGGGCAGCCCCCCCTTGGCCAGGGCCGCGCCGCGCATGAAGTCGGCCTGCCCACCAAAACCGCTGTAGATCTTTTCCCCGATGGAGTCGGAACAGACCTGGCCGGTCAGATCCACCTGGATCGCGCTGTTGACCGCCACCATGTTGTCGTTCTTGGCGATATTGCCCGGGTGGTTCACATAGTCCGTGGGGTGGAATTCGATCAGGGCGTTGTCGTGGGCGAAATCATAGACGTCGCGCGTTCCCATGATGAACCCGGCGACGACCTTGCCAGGATGGAAGGTCTTGCATTCCCCGGTGACCACTCCGCTGCCCACCAGCTGTGGCAGGGCCTCGGTGAACATTTCAGTGTGCACGCCCAGGTCGCGGCGGTCGCCCAAGAACTCCAGGACGGCGTTGGAGATGGCGCCCAGTCCCAGTTGCAGGCAGGATTCGTCGGCGATGAGTTCGGCCACATTGGCGCCGATGCGGCGCTCGACGTCGGTGGCCGGCTCCGGTCGGAACTCGTCCAGGTCCCGGTCCACCTCCACGAAAGCATCGATCTTCGACACGTGGATAAAACTGTCGCCCAGGGTGCGAGGCATCTGGCGGTTGACTTCGGCCACGATCACGCCCGCCGAAAGGGCGGCGGGCTTGGTCACCCCCACCTCGATGCCGAAGCTGCAGAACCCGTGTTCGTCCGGGGGACTGACCACGACAAAGGCGCAATCCAACGGGATCACTCCGCGGCGAAAAAGTCGGGGCATCTCGTGCAAATGGACCGGCACGTAGTCGGCGCGACCCTCGTTGACCGCTTCCCGCGTGTTGGCCCCCACGAAACAGTCATTGAGACGGAAGTGCCCCTTCATGTCGACACCGATGTACGGCGCGTCGCCCAGGGTCAGGTGGTGGATGATCTCCACCTCCTGGAGCTCCTCCGCCCGATCGGTCAAAGCCTCGATCAGGGTGTGGGGCGCCGCACAACCGGACCCCATGTACACCTTGTGGCCCGAGGCCACGACCTGGACCGCTTCGGTCGCGGATTTCAGCCGTGACCGGTAGTCGGTCATCCAACTCATGATCCGGAGCCGCCCGCAGCTTCGATCACCCGCACCGGCTGGCAGTCCCGGGCCACGGCCAACCCCCGGTGGGTGATGTGGCCTCCGCAGACGTTGACCCCCCGCGCCAGGGCTGGATCAGCGCCCAGCACATCGGCCAGGGGCCCGAAGGCGACAGCGGAGATGTAGGGCAGAATGGCGTTGGCCAGGGCATAGGTGGCCGACCGGGCCACCAGGCTCGGCAGGTTGGGTACACAGTAGTGGGTGATCCCGTCCACCACGTAGGTGGGATCCGAAAGACGGGTCGGGCGGCTGGTCTCGAAACAGCCGCCCTGGTCGACCGAGATGTCGATGATCAGGCTCTTTTCTCGCAACAGCCCCACCATCTCCTTGGTCACCAGATGGGGCGTCCGGGCGCCGGGAATCAGGACGGCGCCCACCACGACGTTGGCGAAGGACAGAACCTTGCGCAGGGTGGCCTCGTTGGCCACGAAAGTCGTGACCTGCCCCGGGAAGTTCCAGTCGATTTCCGAAATCCGGTCGAAGGAACTGTCCAGCAGGGTGACCCGGGCACCTGCTCCGACACAGGCCCGCACGGCGTTGCGCCCCACGGTCCCCGCTCCGATCACCACGACTTCGGCCGGCGGCACGGCCGGGGCGCCCCCGAGCAGGATGCCCTGCCCACCGTGGTCCGTCTGCAGATAGCGGGAAGCGATCTGGGGAACCATTCGGCCCGCGATCTGGGACAGCGGCCGTAATACCGGCAAATCGCCCTGGTCGTCCTGGATGGTCGAGAAATCGATGGCGGTGCAGTTCCGTTCCAG
Organism: uncultured bacterium; assembly: GCA_965363725.1. GTDB lineage: Bacteria > Krumholzibacteriota > Krumholzibacteriia > LZORAL124-64-63 > LZORAL124-64-63 > JAGLCY01. The sequence goes on from CBDTUS010000065.1 coordinate 5,549, forward strand.
AAGGATATCCACCAGGCGGGGATCGGCCACCGCCAGATGCATGGCCGACATGATGACCTGGCCGCTCTTGATCAGCGGGTATTCATCCGGGACCGGCTGGTTGACTTTGACCACGATGTCGGCCCGGCCGTAGATCTCGTCCAGGGAGTGGAGCACGCGGGCACCGGAGGATTCGTATTGCTCGTCCGTGAATCCGCTGCCGGCCCCGGCGTGCCGCTCGACGATGACCTCGCCGCCCCGGTCCACGAGATTGGCCACCGCGCGCGGCGGCAGGCCCACCCGGAATTCGTCCACCGCGCGGGAGCGCGGAATGCCGATGATCATTGTTCTCCGCCCCCGGCCGGCCGGACAGTCACCTGTCCGATCGGCCTTTCGCTTAGGCCTTCTTGACGAAGTCGTAACCCCGGCGGAAGGCCTCCATGTTCATGTCGATGAGGCTCTTCTTCTTGATGACCGCCCGCAGGGTCGCCTCGCAGAATTCCGGCGTGAAGGCATCCGTGGCGGCAACCAGGGCCCCCAACACCACCACGTTGGCCACCTTGGGGGTGCCCACTTCATCGGCGATGTCGCTGGCGGGAATCATGACCGCGTTGAGGCGTCCGGCATCCGGCTTGCCCTCGACGATCGTCGTATCGACGATGATGGTGCCGCCGTCCACCACGTCCTTCTCGAAGGCGTCCAGCGAAGGCTGGTTCATGACCACCAGCACGTTGGGATGATCCACCAGCGGCGTGCCGATACGGTCGCTCGACAGGTTGACCGAACAGTTGGCGGTGCCGCCACGCATTTCCGGGCCATAGGCCGGGAACCAGCTGACGTGATGGCCGCCGCGCATGCCGATCTGGGACAGGAACAGCCCCAGGGTCAGGATCCCCTGACCGCCGAACCCGGCGAACTTGCAGTTCAGGTCCCGCGGCAGGACCGTGGGTTCGGTTTCGCCCATGGAGCTTTTCATCCGGTCCAGGTAGGCGGTCACCTTGTCGGGATTGAAGCCCTCGTAGTGGCGCTTCCAGTGGTCTTCGTCCTGGTTGTCGCTGATGTCCTTGAACACACCCAGGGGGAAGACCTTGAGCATGTCCTCGATCAGCCAGTCGCGGGAGTGGACCGGATCCATTTTCCAGCCGGTCGGGCAGGCGGAAACGATTTCCACGAAACTGTAGCCCTTGCCTTCCTTCTGGATGCGCAAGGCCTTCTTGATGGCCTTGCGGGCCTTCATGATGTGCTTGCTGTTGCCGATGGCCACCCGTTCGATGTAGGTCGGCGCCGGCAGGGTGGCCAGCATCTCGGCCACGCGGATGGGATTGCCGTGGATCACCTCCGAGCGCCCCAGGGGTGTGGTTGCCGACCGCTGGCCGATCATGGTCGTGGGCGCCATCTGACCGCCGGTCATGCCGTAGATCGCGTTGTTGACGAAGAACACCGTGATGTTTTCGCCGCGATTGGCAGCGTGGATGGTTTCGGCCGTGCCGATGGCCGCCAGGTCGCCGTCACCCTGGTAGGAGATGACGATGGCCTCGGGGTTGGTCCGTTCGATGGCAGTGGCCACCGCCGGCGCCCGGCCGTGGGCGGCCTGGAAGTTGCCGCAGTCGAAGTAGTAGTAACCGAACACGGAACAGCCGACCGGAGACACGAACACCGTCCGCTTGGTGATGTCCAGTTCCTCCATGGCCTCGGCGATCATCTTGTGCACGTTGCCGTGCCCGCAGCCGGGGCAATAGTGGGTCGCTTCCTTGGCCGGTCCGGACTTGCGTTCGAATACCTGGAAGAAGCCGTCTGATTTCTCGTAGGTCTTCATGATGTGGCAACCCCTTCCATGATCTTGGTGTATTCGGCCACCAGTTCCTGGCTGCCGGGCACCATCCCGCCGCAGCGTCCGTAGAAGTGCACCGGGACCTTCCCGTTGACCGCCAGCTTCACGTCCTCGACCATCTGGCCGGTGGAGAGCTCGACGGCCAGGAACATGCTGGCCGTATCGGTCAGACGGGCGATGGCATCGGTGGGAAACGGCCACAGGCTGATGGGCCTGAGCAGCCCCACCTTGAGCCCCTGCTTGCGGGCCTCATCGACCGTCGAATAGACGATCCGGCTGACCACCCCGTAGGCCACCACGACCAGGTCGGCGTCTTCGGTCTTGTATTCCTCGAACATCACTTCATTGGCCATGATGTCCTGGTATTTGGCATCGAGCTTGAGGTTGTGGGCTTCCAGTTCATCCGGCTCCAGGACGATCGAGCTGACCAGGTTGCCGGCCGTCTCGGGCGTTCCGTCCACGGCCCAGTCCGAGTGGTCGGGCAGGGTGGCCACCGCTTCGGGGATGTCCACGACCTCCATCATCTGGCCGGTGATGCCGTCGGCCATGATGCAGGCGGGGTTGCGGTACTTGTCCGCCAGCTCGAAGGCCTTCATGGTCAGGTCGCACATCTCCTGGGCTCCATTGGGCGCCAGGGCAATCAGGCGATAGTTCCCGTGCCCACCCCCCTTGGTGATCTGGAAATAGTCGGCCTGCTCGGGCGCGATGTTACCCAGCCCGGGGCCTCCGCGCACGATGTTCACCACCACGCAGGGCAGCTCGGCGCCGGCGCAATAGCTCAGGCCCTCCTGCTTCAGGCTGAAGCCGGGGCTCGAAGACGCGGTCATGGTGCGCACGCCCATCCCGGCCGAGCCGTAGACCATGTTGATGGCCGCCACTTCGCTTTCGGCCTGGATGAACACGCCGCTGAGGGCGGGGAAATGCAGGGCGGCCGCGTGGGCGATCTCGCTGGCCGGAGTGATGGGATAACCGTAGTAGGCCCGGCATCCCGCAGCCAAGGCACCGACGATGATGGCGTCATTGCCTTTCATGAACTGTTTCGCCATGGAAATTCTCCCGTCGAGTTGGATCCGATCGATCTACGGCTTGACCACGCGAATGGCGCCCGGCTCGGGGCAGGCGTAGAAACACAGGCCGCAACCGGTGCAATTTTCGCCGGTGTAGTAGGCCGGGTGGTAGCTGGCGCTGTTGAGCTTTTCGCTGATGGCGATCACGCTCTTGGGACAGACGGCCAGGCACAACTGGCAACCCTTGCAGAGTTCCCCGTTGACCTCCATGAAGGGCACGTCCATCGCGGTTTTTTCGGTCATGGAAATCACCTCGTTGAGTGAAGGTGAGAAGGTAAAAAACCTGTTACCTGATAAACATAACAGGTCTCCGCACGGACCCCAAAAATAATGTTCCCCCCCCCTGGGGACCCCAAATTCTGGACCATAAATATCTATATTTCAGGTCGTTCGGTCAGGCATCCTTCCAGACGGGTTTGCGCTTCTCCACGAAGGCGCTGCACCCCTCCCGGGCGTCCTGGGAGGACCCCGCGACCCCGAACAGGGCCGCCTCCAGGCCAAAGCCCCCTGCCTGGGTCATTTCCAGGCCCTCGTTCACGGCCCTGAGGGCGACCCGCAGGGTCAGACTTGACTTTTCCGCCAGCGCCTTGGCCACGATCCGCACGGAATCGCTGAACTCCTCGGCCGGGTAGACCTTGTTGACCAGACCGATGGCCATGGCATCGACCGCGTCGATCATGTTGCCCAGCAGTATCATCTCCAGGGCGCGACCCTTGCCCACCAGGCGTGGCAAGCGCTGGGTGCCGCCGAATCCCGGGATCAGGCCCAGCCCCGTTTCCGGCAGGCCCAGGCGAGCCTTGTCGCTGGCGTAGCGGAAAGTGCAGGCCATGGCCAGTTCGCATCCCCCGCCCAGCGCAAACCCATTGACAGCGGCGATGACGGGCTTGCCCAGGTTTTCGATCCGGTTCATGGCCGCCTGGCCGCGACTGGCGAACCGCTCCGCGAAGGAAGGTGCCATGTCCGCCATTTCGCCGATGTCCGCCCCCGCCACGAAGGCCTTTTCACCCGCACCTGTCAGGATCACCACGCGGACCTCCGGATCATCCGCCAGGGTGGCGAAACAGGCGTCCAGCTCGCCGATGGTCTCGTAGGTCAGGGCGTTGAGCTTGTCCGGCCGATTCACGGTGACGGTGGCTACCCCGTCCGCCTTTTCACAAAGAAGGTTGTTGTAATTCATCGACTTGCCCCTTTCACCGGCGGGTAGATATGGTGACTTCAACTCCCGCACTATAGCAAAACCCCCGGCGTATGTTGCCTACAATATCGGAAAATCCGAAATGCCCGACCGGGCCGGGCCTGACCTGCCGGCAAGATCCAGGGTGGCGGAATAAAGACAAAAAGGAGATATTTATCCCACCTGGGGGATGAACACGTCGAACACCCAACGGGATTGTCTGCTGATCCACCCGGGCAGATGGAGAATATCGGAATGAGCGAATTGTTTCGTTCCCCCCTCTTGCTGGCCACGGTGGTCCTGTCCGCCCTTGTGCTTGCGCTGGCCTGGGCGTGGTTTCGGTCCCGGTCGGCACTGCGACATCTTCAAGCACGTCTGCACGACAGCGACGAAAACCGCCAAAACCTCGAAGGCCAACTGGACCAGGCCCGCCGCATGGAAGCGGTGGGTATCCTGGCCGGCAGCATCGTCAACAACCTGAACAATCTCCTGGCGGTGATCCTCGGCCACACCAGGATAGCAGGCAACGAACTGCCGTCCGACTCTCCCGCGGCGGGCGAACTTGAACGCATCGCCAAGGCGGGCCACATGGCCAGCGACCTGGTGAAGGAGATCAGCGATTTCTACCTGCAGGCCGACCAGGCCCGAAAACCCACCGACCTGGTCCCCGTGGTGCGGGACACCCTCAAGCTCATTCGCGATATTCTGCCTTCGACCATCGTCATCAAGTCGGAATTGAATCCCTGCAGTCCCGTCCTGGCCTCGGTCACGGGAATTCAACAGGTGCTGATGAACCTGTGCAGCAACTCCATGCACGCCATGTACCGAAATGCGGGAACCCTGGAGATCACCCTCGCCGAAGAGGAGGTTGACGCCGACCGCAAGGCTGTGCCACATGACCTGGAGGCCGGCAGTTACGCCAGGCTGACGGTCAACGACGACGGCCGCGGCATGGACCCCACCACGCTCGACCGCATCTTTGAATCCTATTTTTCCGGGACACGCGACGGCACCCAGATGGGGATTGGGTTGAGCACCGTTTCCAGAATCCTGAAGGACAACGACGGGGTGACCGTCGTCCACAGCCAGGTGGGCAAGGGCACCAGGTTCGATCTCTATTTTCCGCTCATCGCCTGGGAAGTTCCCCAGGACATGGGTCTGCGGTTGGTTTCCGGATCCGGCAACGGGTCGTCTCCCAGCCGCCGGGTGGGCGAGGCCTTCCCCGCACCGGTTGCCGTACCCCACCCTCCGAAGGCGGCCCCCGGGACCCAGCCCGCGGCCACGGTGTTGCTCATCGATGACGAGGAAATGGTCGCCCAGGTCATGAGCACCGGGCTGCAACGGCAGGGATTCCGGGTGGTCACTCACACCGACAGCCGCATGGCCCTGGCCGATTTCTCCCAGACCCCGGAAATATTCGACATCGTGGTTACCGACCAGATCATGCCCCACATGTCCGGGGTGCGGCTGACCCGCAAGATCCACGAGATCCGCCCCGACCTGCCCGTCATCCTTTTCACCGGGTTCCGTGACAGTTTCCACGAGGAGCAGGCGCGCGAAGCAGGGGTCGTCGAGTTCCTGCTCAAGCCGGGCAGCCATCTGGATCTCGCCGACCTCATCCGGCGCCTGATGCGCAAGAAGATGGAAGGCCGCGGCTGATCATCGCACCGGGGCGCGGCCTGGGGCGCCCCTTTCCCTGGCCCATTGACGCCCCTTTCCCCGGTCTGTTACCTTCTTCCGGCGGCGCACCCCATCTGCTATGAGCCTGCCCGTATTTTCCGTGCCATCGGCATCCACGACCGTCCCAAAGGGAACCGACATGACCAACTCCTTCGAGGACAAGCTTCATCGCCTGAACGAACTGCGCGCCGAGGCGCTGGCCGGCGGCGGTCCCGACCGCGTGGCGAAAGTCCACGCCAAGGGGCGCCTGACGGCCCGCGAGCGCATCCACCTATTGCTGGATGAGGAGAGCTTCCAGGAATCCGGCGTGTTCGTCACCCACCGCAGCCATGAAATGGGGATGGACCAGAATCGCCCCGTGGGTGACGGCATGGTCACCGGTACCGGCCGGATAGACGGGCGCCAGGTCTACGTCTTCGCCCAGGACTTCACCGTGTTCGGCGGTTCCATGAGCGAGGCCAACGCCCTGAAGATCTGCCGCCTCATGGATCAGGCCCTGGAAAACGGCTGCCCCGTGATCGGTCTGAACGACAGCGGCGGGGCCCGCATCCAGGAAGGCGTGCGCTCCCTGGCGGGCTATGCGGAGATTTTCTGGCGCAACACCATGGCCTCGGGAGTGATTCCCCAGATATCGGCCGTGCTGGGGCCCTGTGCCGGCGGAGCTGTCTATTCCCCGGCCATCACTGATTTCACCCTCATGGTGGATCAGACCAGTTACATGTTCGTCACCGGACCCAACGTCATCAAGATGGTCACCAACGAGGACGTCACCTTCGAGGAGCTCGGCGGCGCCAACACCCATTCGACCAAGAGCGGCGTGGCCCACTTCATGGCCGCCAGCGACGCGGACTGCCTGCTCATGACGCGTCGGCTGATGAGTTTCCTGCCCCAGAACAACCTTGAGGAACCTCCCCGGGGCACTCCCACCGATACGCCCGACCGGCGGGAGGAGAAGCTCAACCGCGTCGTGCCCGACGACAGCCGCAAACCCTACGACATGACCGAGGTCATCGGCCTGGTCGTCGACGACGGCGACTTCCTGGAGGTGCAGCCGCGCCACGCCCAGAACATCATCTGTGGTTTCGCCCGCCTGGACGGGCAGCCCGTGGGCATCGTGGCCAACCAGCCCAAGTTCCAGGCCGGCGTGCTGGACATCAACTCGTCCATCAAGGGCGCCCGCTTCGTCCGGACCTGCGACTGCTTCAACATTCCGCTGGTCGTCTTCGAGGACGTGCCCGGATTCCTGCCGGGAACGGACCAGGAATTCGGGGGCATCATCAAGCACGGGGCCAAGCTCCTGTTCGCGTTCTGTGAGGCCACGGTGCCCAAGCTCACGGTGATCACGCGCAAGGCCTACGGCGGCGCCTACGACGTGATGAACAGCAAACACATCCGCGCCGATTACAACATCGCCTGGCCGGGCGCCGAGTTGGCGGTCATGGGTTCCGAGGGCGCGGTGAACATCCTGTTCCGCCAGAAGATCGCCGAAGCCAAGGATCCCGAGGCCGAGCGCCAGAAACTCGTCGATGAGTACAACGAGATCTACGCCAATCCATACATCGCCGCGGGGCTCGGGTACCTGGACGACGTGATTGAACCCGCGGACACACGCCGTCACCTGATCGGCGCCCTGAACAACCTGCGCGGCAAGAAACAGAACCTGCCCCCGAAGAAACACGGCAACATTCCCCTGTAGGAGAGCGACGTGGCAACCAGCAAAACAGGCAGGAAGTTCGACAAGGTGCTCGTGGCCAACCGGGGCGAGATCGCCGTGCGCATCATCCAGGGACTCCAGGAAATGGGCATGGGAACCGTAGCCGTTTATTCGGAGGTCGATCGCACCGCCCTGCACGTGTTGATGGCCGATGAAGCCGTTCCCATCGGGGCGGCCGCGGCCGCCGAGAGTTACCTGGTGGGCGACAAGTTAATTGCGGCCGCCAAGAAGACCGGGGCGGGCGCAATCCATCCCGGCTACGGGTTTCTCTCCGAAAACGGGCCTTTCAGCCGCGCCGTGGAAAATGCCGGCCTGGTCTTCATCGGACCCACCGCGGAATCCATGGAGATCATGGGGGACAAACTTTCCTCGCGCCGCAAGATGCGCACCAGCGGCGTGCCGGTCGTCCCGGGCACCGACGAAGCGGTGACCGACCCGGAGGTCGCCGTCGGTATCGCCGAGGGAATCGGCTACCCGGTCCTGCTGAAGGCCTCGGCCGGAGGCGGCGGCAAGGGGATGCGGATCGTCCGGGAATCGGGCGAGATGGCCAGCGCCCTGCGGCAGACCATGGGTGAAGCCCGTAGCGCCTTCGGCAACGACGCCATCTTCGTGGAGAAGTACATCGAGGACCCCAAGCACATCGAGGTGCAGATCCTGGGCGACGGCCAGGGTCAGGCCATCCACGTCTTCGAACGGGAATGTTCGGTGCAGCGGCGCCATCAGAAGGTGATCGAGGAAAGCCCCTCCCCCTCCCTAACCGACGAGTTGCGGGAACAGATCTGCGCCTCCGCCGTCAAGACGGCGGAGGCCATCGACTACCGCGGTGCGGGCACCGTGGAATTCATCCTGTCCCCGGAAGGTGAGTTCTATTTTCTGGAGATGAATACGCGGCTGCAGGTCGAGCATCCCGTCACCGAAATGGTCACCGGCACCGACCTGGTGCACGCCATGGTCAAGGTCGCCCTCGGCGAGGGTCTCTGTTACCGGCAGGAGGATCTCGTGCAGAGAGGCTGGGCCTTCGAGTTCCGGCTCTACGCCGAGGACCCCGGCCGCAACTTCGCTCCCAGCATCGGCCGGATCGAAGCCATGACCATTCCCCAGGGGCCCGGTGTACGCCTGGACACCGGGGTCTACGAGGGATTTGACATTCCCATCCACTACGACCCCATGCTGGCCAAGCTGATCGTCTGGGGCGAGGACCGCGAGCAGGCCATCGCCCGTTCCCGGCGGGTGCTGCGGGAATTCACCCTCCACGGTCCGGGCCACAATTTGGCTTTCCACCTGTGGGCCCTGGAACAGCCCGCTTTCCTGGACGGAAGCTACACCACGCACTTCGTGGAAAACGAGTTCGACCCGGCCGACTGGCTGCCCGAACTGGACGAAGGTCAGGCCGAAGCCCTGGTGGCCGCGACCGCCCTCTTCGAGGCCCTCAGGCGCAGCAGCGGAAAACCCGCCGACAAGGACCAGGATTGCGGCCCCAGAAACTGGCGACTCAACGCCCTGCGCACCATGACCCGCAACCGATGATCACCGCCGGCCCCTTCGCCGCGAAAGGATTTGAACCGTGCTGATGAAAAAACGCTACATCCTGAACTACGACGACAACCAGTACGGCGCCCTGGTGGCGCGCGACGGAGACGAGGCCATGGTCCAGGTGGCCGACGGCGATCTGACGCCGGTCCACTTCCGTCCCGTCTTGAACGGCAAGGCCCTGTCCATCCGCTTCGGAGGCCGGTTGCACCTGATCCACCTGACTGGAGTCGGGGGCAACGGAACCGTCCAGGCCACCGTCGGCGGACGGACGATCAACCTGACGGTCATGGACGAACTGCGGGCCCAGGCCCTCGACAGTCTGGGCGACGCCGCCGGCAGCGGCACGATCCGCGCCGACATACCCGGCCTGGTCGTCGAAGTCAAGGTCACCGAAGGCCAACTCGTGCACCAGGGAGAGCCGGTCGTCGTGGTGGAAGCCATGAAGATGCAGAACGAACTGGTGGCCGCCATCAGTGGAACCGTCACCTCGATACCCGTTTCCGCGGGTGATTCGGTGAATCCGGGGGATCCGCTAGTGGTTCTCGAACCGGAGCCCGGGGTCTGACCCACATTATCCTCAATTCCTTTGTGTAACCTATTTCGGCTTCATCCGTCCTTTCCCATACCATGAACCAGGCCTTGTTCACAGAATTGCTGAATGGCAATCGGGATCGGATCTACAGCCACGCGCTGTATTGCCTGCGCGACCCCGATGACGCCCTCGACGTCACCCAGGAGGCCTTCATCAAGCTATGGCGCGTCGGGAAGGACGTTACCCCGGGAAAGGAAGACCATTGGCTGATGCGGGTCGCCCACAATCTCTGCATCGACCAGATCCGGCGCCGACAGTCCCAGAGAAGCCATTTCGGATATCCCGACCCCGACGCCGTGGACAGGCTGACCGCCAGCAGCATCGGAAGTGACCCGGAAAAAAACCTGGTCCTGGATCAACAACAGAAAGCCCTGCTGGACGCCATGGAAACCCTGACACCCGAAACGCGAAGCCTGATGATCATGCACTATTTCCAGGAAATGAAGCTGCAGGAAATCGCGACGGTCCTCGACAAGACCGTCAGCGCCCTCAAGGTCCAGTTGCACCGGGCACGGAAATCGTTGCGGCTCGTCCTGAGCGTCCCCTGTGAAACGACCCTGGACATGAAAAGGGAGACGGGATGATGGCCCCTTGCCCCGAAATCGAACGGGAACTTTCTGCCTATCTGCGCGGGGACCTGACGCCGGAATCGAAGAAGCTGGTCCGGGAACACCTGGATCGTTGCCCACCCTGCCGGGCCGAACTCGCCCGGGAGACGAATCTGAGCCAGTCCCTTGGTTCGCTGCCCCATTTTAAAGCACCGGCGGAACTCGAAACCCGCCTCGCGACGGATATCAGCTCGATCGGTACGGGACGGGCCGGGCGCGGCCGTCTGACCGCCGCAGTCCTGGCGGCCGCCGCCTGCCTGGCGGTGGTCCTGCTGGTGCCCAACCTGCGACCCGGATCTCAACCTAAGCCCACCTGGAGCGAACAGGAAATCGCCGCCGGGCGCCGGGACGTGCTTTACAGTCTGGCCTTGACCGCCCGGGTCCTGGACAGGACCCGCAAGGAGACGGTGGTCGAAGTCTTCGCCGACAGGCTGCCCCGCGCCATCAACGAATCCCTCAAGACCGTCAAACCGAACAACTCAGGAGGAAACGGATGAACACGCTTCGCATCACCCCCCTTGTCGCCCTGGCCTTTATTCTGCTCTGCGCGGGCTGGGCCCTGGCCGCCAACGTGGCGGACGAACCGGGCTACATGGATCTGGAGTGGATCGTCATTCCGGACGACGCCTCGGAAATCCAGGACATCGACCTGGGCCCCATCCTCAAGGACATCTCCAAGGATGCGCAGGACAAGGGTGACGACGCCCTGGTCCAGGCACTGGCCATGGTCCGGTCCATCCGGGTCAAGGCGTTTTCCATCGAAGACGGCGGCGGCGCCCAAGCCCAGGCGGCCGTGGAAAAGGTGACGGACAAGCTCAAGAGCGGGGACTGGAAACGCTTGATCTACATGAAGGACGGGGACGAAACCGTCTCGGTCAGCACCCGGTACGAGGGTGAGGACCTGGTGGGCCTGATGATCGTCACCTTCGAACCAGAGGACAGCGTGGCCTTCGTCAACGTGGTGGGCGACCTTGATCTGGGCACCCTGCTGCGCCTGGCCCGGGAAATCGACTCCGACAGCATCGAGGACATGCTCGAAGGTCTCGATGGGATCGAGGGTATCGAGATCGATCACCACGACCATGACGATGACGAGGACAACTGATCCGGCGGCCTCCCACTTTGAGCTGAAATAGAAAAGGCCTCCCGGTTTGGGAGGCCTTTTTCCTGGTCTTGATTTCCGGATCAGAAAACGAATCGTGACAGGAAGACGCCCGCGGCGACGGCCGATCCGATCACCCCGGCCACGTTGGGCGCCATGGCGTGCATGATCAGGAAGTTCTGGGGATCCTCTTTGGCCCCGACCATCTGGCAGACGCGCGCGCTGTCCGGCACCGCCGAAACGCCGGCCGCCCCGATGATGGGGTTGATCTTGTCCTTCGCGAACAGGTTCATGAACTTGGCGAACAGGACACCCGCTGCCGTGGCCACGCTGAAGGAAACGGCCCCCAAAAGGGCGATCTTCACCGAGTCCGGTGTCAGAAACCGGCTCGCGTCCGTCGAAGCCCCCACGCACAGTCCCAGCAGAATGGTCACGATGTCGATCAGGGAGTTGCGCGCGGTCTTGGCCAGGCGTTCGGTGACGCCGCTCTCCTTCAGGAGGTTGCCGAAGAACAGGAAGCCCAGCAGGGAGATGGCCCCGGGGGCGATGCCGGCGCAGAGGACGAAGGCCAGGATCGGGAAGATGATCCGGATCCGCTTGCTCACCGGCCGCGAGGGTTTCATGCGGATCAATCGTTCTTCGCGGGTGGTCAGCAGCTTGATGATCGGCGGCTGGATGACCGGCACCAGGGCCATGTAGCTGTAGGCCGCCACCGCGATGGCTCCCAGCAGGTGGGGGGC
>CBDTUS010000066.1:0-17367 GCA_965363725.1 uncultured bacterium
ATGTCCAGCCCACCGCAAAAGGTGGGCCGGACACAATCTCAAAGGCACAACCGAAGCCGTCAGGGCTCCAGCGTCATGGTAAAGACCAGCGTCGTCCCCATATCGACTTCCTGGAAGGTCATTTCCCCGCCGCCCAAGGTGAACGTCAGGAAGGACGTTTCATTGACGGGGCCGTCGCTGTCCGCCAGGACATTGAGATCGATTTCATTGCCGTCAACATAGACCCAGCCGTTTTCGAACCACAGCTGGCCCCCGCCGGCGTTGACCTCTTCGTAGACATAGACGCTGTTGTCCTGGATGTGGAACTTGGCTGCCACAGTCTCCGGCTGCCATTCCAGCACGTCGGCCAGAACGCCGGGCGCGCCATTCACCGTCACCGATTGAATGACCCACGATCCCACCATCTCAGCTGGGGGCTCGCCGCCGCCGGCCGGGTCCGTGGGGTCGTCGTCGTCGTCGCTGCATCCGACAAGAATCAGTCCCGCGACAAGGAGGCAACAGACAAGGGCTTTGGATCGGAACATAGGATTGACTCCTTTGCGAAAGATTTCTCCTGCATCGCGATCCCATTTTTATCCTAGCAGATCAGACAGACAACCGGGAGGCGAAATGCTGGGGTGCGTTTTCGTCTTGTCTCACCATCCGACAAGTAGATTGGAATCTCCTACTGTACTGGCATGGACAGGCCTGTACGCCGACGTACACGAGCGGGAGTCAGGGAATGCAATGACCGAGGACAATCCCCTTTTGGGTGGGAATTCCGGTGCTGGCATGCCTGTTGCCGGTCCCGAGCGTCCGGCCGTGGTCCCGGCAAACGAAACCTCAAATCGAATCCGATGACCCGGCCCCGTATCTCAACCGCATATCCAGGAGGAACAAAAATGACATTGCGCAGGCTCCTTTTTCCATGTGCCCTCGCGTTCGCTGTCCTGGCCGTGGCGGGCGGTTCCGCCTGCGCGACCAGCGTCCTGATCGACAACTTCAACGGCCTCGAACTCGGACCCATCGGCGGCCAGAACGGATGGTACGCGTCCGCACTGACCAGCTTAGTCGCCCAGGACCCGGACAACCTGGAGAACCAGGTTCTGTCGGTGGAAACGGAGTCCACCCATCTCATACATACCACGGTCATTCCCGACGGCGAAGCCCGCACGCTGTTTCTGCGCTTCCGATATGAAGAACAACTCAGCATTTCGTTCGGCTTGTCCAGCAATCTCTACCCCTATCAGTTCGGGGATTTTGAAGTCGAACTTAATCTGACGAGCACCAGAGACGACCTGCGCATCAACGACGGCGGGACCTATTCAGAACTGAAGACGCTCGAGAAGGAGCATTGGTACAATTGCTGGTTGTACGTCGAAAACGAAGCCAACATCACATCCGTGTGGCTCCACGACCGTCCGGAAGAGGGCGCCACCGCGGCGGACCAGCTGTCGATCGACGGTCGCACCGAATTCCCGTTCCGCACCAGCATTACCCCCGACCTGAAGACCTTCTTCATCAAGACCGGCGGGGGCGACGGCGTTGCCGGGCCCCTGTTGATCGATAACCTGTGCCTCCAGAACGGAGGCGGGATCGACCTTTCCTATCCCACCAGTCCCGTGTCCGCCGTGGCAACGACGCCAGGGCGGATGAGCCTGGACGGGGCCTGGCCCAACCCCTTCAACCCGCGGACGACCATCTCATTCACGCTGGACGAAACCCAGCCGGTTGAATTGGCGGTGTACGACGTGAGTGGTCGCCTCGTGCGTCTGCTCGACGCGGGTGTGCGGCAGGCCGGGCCCCATTCCGTCCCCTGGGACGGGCGCGACCAGGCCGGAACCGGGGTGGCATCAGGGGTCTACCTGGTGCGTCTGTCCGGACGACAGGAAACACAGACGGGGAAACTTCTTCTGGCGCGTTAGAAGACCGGAGTTTCAGATCAAAGCGGTCAAGCCTCCGTGTGGTGCGGGGGCTTGACGCCGTTGGACCATTCCGTGTTCCATCTGGTATATTCCTTTTCGGCAAGGTGTGAATGGAACAGGAGAATCACCATGAGATACCTCGCGCTGTTACTGCTGATATGGTCCCCGGCCGTTTGGGCCGAGTCCGAAGACGTGCGCCTGGAAACCGATCTGGGGCCGCTGTACGGCACCCTGGAATTTACTGAGACCCCAGCGCCAACGGCCGTAGCCCTGATCATCTCCGGTTCGGGTCCGACCGACCGGGACGGCAATTCCGCCATGCTGCCGGGCAAGAACAACAGCCTCAAGTACCTGGCCGAGGGACTGTTGGAACAGGGTGTCGCCTCCCTGCGTTTCGATAAGCGTCTGATCGGAGAGAGTGCCTCCGACCAGCTGACCGAAGAGGACCTTCGTTTTGAGCACTACATTACCGACACCGAATTCCTGGCTGCCTATCTGAAGAAGCGGTTCGACCTGCCGGTTTTTCTGGTGGGCCACAGCGAAGGGTCGCTCATTGCGCTGATTGCCGCCAAATCCGACGATGTCAGCGGGGTGGTTTCCCTGGCCGGAGTGGGGCAAAACGCTTCGCAGGTCATTCTGGACCAGCTGAGAAAACAACTGCCGGAACCGATGATGCAGCAGTCGGAAACCGTGGTGGACTCCCTGGTGGCGGGAGAATTGGTCACGGAGTATCCGCCCGAGCTTTTCTCCCTCTTCCGGCCCAGCGTCCAGCCCTACTTGATCTCCTGGTTCCGGTACGATCCGGCGGTGGAGCTGGCGGCTTTGGATTGTCCGGCCCTGCTGATTTACGGCACCACCGATCTGCAGGTGCCGCCAAGCGAAGCCGACTTCCTGATGAGGGCTGACGATACGGCCCGACTTGTGGTGATCGAGGGGATGAACCATGTCCTGAAAAGCGTGAGCGGCACCATGGTGGAACAGATGGGATCCTACAGTGATCCCGAACTGCCGGTTGTTCCGGAGTTGGTTGATGAAGTTTCCACCTTCATCCTCGAAGAAAGCCGGGCCGGGAAATGATCCTCGAATTCAAGGAACAATTCCGCCTTCCGGCGGCGAAAGTCTACTCCTACTTCGAAACTCCCGCCGATTGGGCCCGGGTGTTCGGCCTGAAAGGGACCTCGAAAAATCTGGGTGATGGCTGGTACGAGGTTCCCCTGAAGAACTTTCCCTTTCCGCTGGTCGCCAGGAACACTGAACAGGAGCCGGGGAAGATGGTGCGGTGGGTCTTCCGGGGATTCTGGAAAGGGCGGGGGGAGGTCCGGTTCGTCGAAACCCCCGATGGTGTCCTGGTCGAAGGATTCGAAGAGGTTGCTGCGAGGCCCCTGTTGTTCCTGTCGCCCCTTGTGGAACGACTGGTTCTGGAACGGGGTTTTCGCGCCGTCTGGAAGATTGGCTGGCACCGGATGCGCAAAATGGAAGCCGATGGGGGCGATAGTTGAAAGAGTCAATCATCCGTGACGCGACCTTGAGCGACGGGTCCGACCTGGCCGAACTTTCGACCCAGCTGGGGTACGCTGCGGAGGCACACCAGGTCGCTCCCCGTTTGGAAGCCATCCTGGAGGCCGGTGACCAGAAGGTGGTCGTGGCCTGCACACCTGATGGTCATGTTGTCGGATGGATTCACGTCTTTCAGGCTCTCAGGGTCGAATCAGATGCGTTCGCGGAACTGGGGGGGCTGGTCGTTACCGAAGAACTCCGGGGTCGAGGAATCGGCCGATTACTCCTGGCCGCTGCCGAAGATTGGGCTCAGGATCGGGGCCTGACGAAACTGCGGTTGCGCATCCGGACGCATCGGACCGAAGCAGTAAAGTTTTATGACCGCATGGCATTTCAACCGACAAAGGAACAGCGGATATTTGACAAAGACCTGGGACCAACCGGCCCCGATCCCCAGGAAAAACGGCGGTAAATTTTGCCCGTAACCCAAACACCTGTCAGTCACCGGGAACGCCAAACCGCCCACACCCTCATGTTTTTCCTGGTCCTGGGCTGGTTGGGGCTCATCACGATTTTCCTGTTCATGCGAGGTTACTTCTCCGGGCTGGACGTCCTGTTTTTCATGGCTCTGCCTTTTACGGTCTTCCTACTCCTGATGGTTCTCAGTGTGATTGCCGTCGGCTGGGGGTATTTCCTTCTGGCTCAACGGCGGCATGCCCGCGGCCTGGCAGTGGCACTGTTCATATTGGCGGCGGTGCCGATGGTTCTAATCCTCTGGAATTTTGGATCCTCGGTGCGGTCCACGGACTGGAAAAGATCCGGCCGACCCTACAGGGAGGCCAACTCCGGGCGTTATGACGAGGTGGTCGCCGCCCTGGACCGGCCGATTTCCCTGGTCGATGTCCATGAGTATGGAGAATGCGCGGTCATCGAGATCGAGGGGGGATGGGGGCTCGTCATCGATCGTCGGGCCGAGGACGGTTCAGTCCTGTCCCCAGAGGTCCTTAGGCAGCAGTTTTCGGGGGCGGAAATTCGAGCGAATCTGACGGTCAGGGGCTCCTTCTACCCCATCGAAACGCTCATCCCGGAATTGGTCGAAGGGGATGTGTTCTCTTTTGCCTGCGGTGTCTGGGCTGGCGAAAAATTCTATCCAGCCGGATTGTGCCCTCCCTGAGGTGCGTAGATAAGATTAAGTCACTAAGGAATTTATATACACGAGTGGCGCAATCCATTTTCAAGTACTACCTTGAGTTCTGTCATCGGGCATCCGCCCGATCGCGGCGAACAGCTGGACCGTTTTTTTACCTCTTTGGTCCCGCCGCTTTGAACCCCTCTTGCCCTTTGCTGTTGTCTGGGTCGGAAAGTACGGCCGTGCCGTACAGGCTCAGCCTGTGCGTGCCTGCGGCGGAGATTATCAATTTATGCCTAATTCAGTAACCAAGACCTCTACCGGTTTCGACCAGTTCTGGCTCAAAGAATCCCTCATGCGCGGCGTCAAGGCCGCGGGCTTCGATTCCCCCCGACCCATCCAGGTCGCCACCATTCCCGCCGGCCTGCAGGGCCGCGACGTCCTGGGCCTGGCCCAGACCGGAACCGGCAAGACCGCGGCCTTCGCGCTGCCCCTGCTCGACCGGATCCTGCAAAGCGACCAACGCGGTCCGCGCGCCCTGGTGCTTGCTCCCACAAGGGAACTCGCCAACCAGATCGTGACCGAGATCCGCACCCTGGCCCAGTATACGCGCCTGAGGATGGTCACCATCTACGGCGGCGTCCCGGCCTACAAACAGCTGAACGCTTTGAACAGCCGTCCCGAGGTCGTGGTCGGCTGTCCGGGTCGGGTCCTCGATTTACTCCAGCAGGGCGCTCTCCAGCTGGACAAGATCGAGACCCTCGTACTTGACGAAGCGGATCACATGTTCGACATGGGATTCCTGCCGGATATCCGCAAGATCATGGGCGCCCTTCCGACCCAGCGTCAGAACCTTCTTTTCTCGGCCACCATGCCCAAGGAAATCCGGCGGCTGGCCGATGACCTGCTCAATGCGCCGCAGGTGGTGGAGCTGGCCAACGCCGCTCCGGCTGACACCATCGAACATGCCCTGGTGATGGTCCCCGAACGCCGGAAGCGGGATCTTCTGGAACACGTCATTACGCGGGAAGACTGTCATTCCGCCATCGTCTTTACGCGCACCAAGCACCGGGCCCGGCGCCTGGCCGATCAGCTCTCAAAGGCGGGGCATCGCGCGGTGGGTATCCAGGGAAACCTTTCCCAGTCCCAGCGTGATCGGGCCATGCGCGGCTTTCGTTCCCGCCACTTCGACATTCTGGTGGCGACGGATATAGTGGCCCGGGGGATCGATGTGAGCGGAGTTTCCCACGTGATCAACTTCGACGTGCCCAACACTCCGGAGGCGTACACCCACCGCATCGGACGCACCGGGCGGGCGGAGCAAGAGGGCGTGGCCTGCACCTTCGTGACCGGCGCCGACCACGGGTGGCTGCGGGCGACCGAGCGTATGATCGGTTCGCAGATCCAGCGTCGTCAGGTCGAGGGCTTCGAAGCCGACCCGGAAGTTTCCACCAAACGTCAGCCCGCCCCACGTGGCGGCGGGTTCCGGACGGGTGGGGGCAGGCCGCAAGGCGGCTCCCGGCCCCGGTCGTCAGGCGGAGGAAACCGCCACCGGCGCACCCGCTAGCCTCGGGCCGTAAATGTATCAGGAAGATGATCGGGGGTGGCTGAGCCCCAGGACGGAGTTCAGCCAGTCCCCCCCGATCCTGATCCGCCATCCTTCGATATCACCGAAACGGTAACCCACCCGGATCCGGGGCCAGCGGAAGATTGCAATTTTCGGCATGCTCTGCGAAAAGCCGAACCCAATTCCCAATTCCCATTGCGTGCCGACCGCATCCCGCGTCGAGCTCACCGAGGTGAGCTCCAGGGCGTTGAAATCATATCCAGATTCCAGGAAGAGGCCGGCATCTGGTTGGTGGCCGGAGATGGTGAACCCCAGAACCCGGCGTCCGCTCAGGGTCAGGCTGGGGGAGAAGGTGCTTTTGGTATCGATGTTCGCACCCATGCGGCTGTCCACCTGAAACCGCGGCTCCAGCCCGGCGAAGAAATGCTTCCCCGCAAAAACGAATTCCGTGCGCAGGCCGATCGAGGTCAGAAACGCCTGTTTGTCGACATCCGAAGCGAAGCCCATACCGACGTCCACATGGGGCCGCAGGAGGTGGTTTCCCCCCACCGGGAAAACCCATTCCAGGCCCGGGACGAAGCTGTTCATCCTCACCACTTCGAATCCACCGTCGAGTGCGTCGAAGAGATCGCTGGTGGCCAGGGTCACGGCCAACCTCAGCCGCAGGCCGTAGGGTCTGTCCTGCCAGGAACGCAAGGTGATGAAGATGGGAATACGAAGGGCGCGGATGCGTTCCTCCTCCTGGTCCAGGCCGTCGTATGCGCTTTGGATCGCGAAGGGATCGCCCGCGCGGGAGGACTCGGGAATCATCCCGGCAACCAGGATGATCAGGAGTGAAATGAAGATGCAGAGACGAGGCACGATTCTCGCTTGGGGAATGAGGGACCGGGCGACGGTTGCGGGATTCTACCGGGCCATGGGATAGGCGTCAATCCGTCCGGGGAAGATCGCAATCGGTGTTCCAGGTGCGGTCCAACCCGAAAACCTCCATATTGAGGCCGGAAGCCCAGCCAGGTCTTGCGCCGGATTTCGGCGTCTGTCATTACTTGTGAGGCGGGTTTCGGACAATTCAACCTGATGGGGAACGGATTCCATGATGACCAGAGGCGCTTCTTTTCTTTTCGCGGCCTGCTCCCTCCTATTCCTGACGACGGCCGCGATTCCGACGGTCGATGCCGGGGACGAACCCCGCGCCGTGACCATGCGGACCCGCACCATGGGCGCCTGGGCGTCGCTGACCCTGGTCACCGCCGATTCCGCCGCCGTGGCCGACCTGGCCCTGGATGCCCTTCTGGTATTCCATCGAGTCGATTCCCTCATGACCAACTGGACCGATATCAGTGAAGTGGCCCGCCTGAACCGCGAGGCGACGGCAGGTCCGACCCCGATCGAACCCGAGGTGGGGGCCGTCCTGGAAACCGCCGCCAGGATCGGACGGGAATCCCGGGGGGCGTTCGATATCTCCGTGGAACCGCTGGTCCGGCTGTGGGGCTTCCTGGGTGGAACGCCGCAGGTCCCGTCGGGCGCCGACATCGACGAAACCCGGCAGCTCGTGGGCTGGGACAAGGTGCTGTGGGACTCCGAGGCCGGCACCCTGGCGCTGGCGTCGCCGGGCGTGAAGATCGACCTGGGTGGGATCGCCAAAGGGCACGGGGTCGACATGGTGGCCGATCATCTGCGCGCCGCCGGCGTGACCGACGCCCTGGTGGACCTCACCGGCAACATGGTCGCCCTGGGATCTCCTCCGGGGCGGGAGGCTTGGACCATCGGCATTCGCGATCCCTCCGATGTGCACCCCCACCTGGGAACCCTGCACTTGAGCGGGGCGGCGATCGCCACCTCCGGCAACTATCAGCAATTCGTCAGCCAGGACGGCCGGCGGTACGGTCACATCCTCGACCCCCGCACCGGTTGGCCCGCCGAGGGACTCTCTGCGGTGACGGTGGTGGCCGACCGCGCCATCGATGCCGACGCCTGGGCAACCGCCCTCTTCGTACTGGGACCTGAGGCTGCCCGCAAGGTGGCGGCCGCACGCGACGACCTGCACGCCATCCTGCTGGAACGCGCTGAAAACGGGGGCCTGATCCTGTGGATCGAGGATGCCCTGCACGACCGCTACACCGCCCCGAGCGGGCTGGAAAAAAACCTCTCCGTCCGCGTCTTCTGATCCCCCTGATCTTCGGACCATCTCTTGCACAATCCCCCCTGTAGCACAGGCATGGACATAGACCCTGAACCCTAAATGGAAATCAGGGGCGAGTTTGTCGCCTATGGAGAATTGACAAGGATTCGCAAAATCAAATGCTCGGGGCGTGAATTCGGGCAAAATGCCACCTGTTTTTAAAAGCTTGTTTTCAAAAGAGTTGTGAAAATAGGCATGCAGTTTCCGGGTTACGGTAAAGAGGTCCGGTGGCCGGATCAACTAGGGAGGGTCAGATCGTGAAGTCCATCCACAAGATGCATACATTGTCCCTGTTCGCCGTCCTGGCGATGCTGATCTCCGGCTGCCAGTCGGCCGATCCTGTCGCCATCGATCCGCCGACAGGAGGGCGCGAATTCGTGCTCGACGAGGCGGCCTTCGCGATGGCGATCAGCCCCCTGCTCACCAACCGAGGATGCGATAACGTCGCCTGTCACGGCGGCGGGTTGCGGGGTTCCTTCGAACTCTCACCGGCCGACGACAAGAACGTGGCTTTCGACTTCCTCCAGGTTGCTCGGCAGGTGGACCCGGCCGACCCTGAGGCCAGCAGCCTGTTGATGAAACCCCTGGCGCCCGAGGCCGGTGGTGACGTCCACACGGCGGACCCGGAAGTCTCGGGATTCCTGACCACCGATGATCCTGACTACCAGGCCATCCTCGCCTGGATCGAAGCGGGAGAGTACCAATGAACACCCGAGCGGCAACCATCGTCCTGACGGGCCTGCTGCTGCTGGTGCCGCTGACTCCGGTCCAGGCCGAGGAAATGGAGCCCCGCACCGACCAGCGCCAGTACCTGGTGCCCGAGATGCAGGGCGCCAGCCTGAGCCTGAGCGAGGGCCAGCGCCAATTCGCACATCACTTCTCGGTCAGTCCGGCGGTCGGCAAGCTGGGTACGGACGATTTGTTCGCCCTGCGGCTGGCCTACAACCCGGTCTCCTGGTTGGGTTGGGAGATTTCCCTGGGGCACAACCCGGCCTCATCGCTTCACGCCTTGATCCACACCTTCAACGCCCTGGTTCGCTACCCGCTGGCATCGCGGGTCCAGCCCTACGGAACCCTGGGCTTCGGCATGATGACCGTTTACCCGGGCCAGGCCGTTAAAGCCGATCCGGTTACCAAGAATACACTGACGTTCGGGGGCGGCCTCGAGTTCTACGTGCGCGACGACGTGGCGCTGCGGGGAGAAATGCGGGTGGTTTCGGTCATCGGCCAGGATCCGGGAAAGGACAATTCGGTGGTCTACAACTACCGGGAGTTCACCATGGGTCTGGTTTTCTATCGCAACCTGGGGGAATGACACGCACCGCCCGGTCGTTTTGGCGACGGGGCAGGCGGGGAGATTAGAAATGAACATGATTTGCACGAACCGATACCTGCGACGACTGAGCCTGAGCCTCGGGGCGATGGCCCTGTTGGCGGTGGCCGGCTGTCGCGACAGCGCTCCCGACGACATCATTGTCCAGGAGGAGAGCACCGAAGCCCTGGTCTTCGTCAAGACCGAGGGCGAAGAGACCCTGAACCGGAGCATGGCCTCGGGCAATCTCTACAAGCTGGCGCCCATTGCGCCGGACGGCGTGGTGACCCCGCTGACCGATTATGTCGGCGCGGTGATCTTCGATCCGGCGGTGTCCTTCGACGGCACGAAAATCCTGTTCTCCATGCGGCCACCCGGCGGCAACAATCAGAACATCTGGGAGATCAACGCCGACGGTTCGGGCCTGCGGCAGGTGACCAGCGGTGGCGGGGCGGACTTTGATCCCCTGTATCTGCCCGACGGCACCATCATGTTCACCAGTTCCCGCCACGGCGGCATGGACGAGTACAACCACTCGCCGGCCGAGGTGCTCTACACCTGCAACTACGACGGTTCGGGTATCAAGCGGGTCAGCTTCAACATGAGCGACGACTTCGATCCGGTGCTCCTGCCCGACGGCACGGTGCTCTACACGCGCTGGGAGCACTTCGCGACTTTCAACCGCTTCCCGCTGTTCTTCACCAATCCCGACGGGACCGGGGCCTTCCACAAGTACGGCCCCCACAACCGCAACTTCTTCCACCCCCAGGTGATGCCCGACGGCCGGATCATCGCCATCGAGTCGACCATGGTGAACGAGGACGCGGGTCCGATCGCCGTGCTGAAGCTCGAAGCCGGCCCCGCCGACCCGGTGCGGACCGGCGTGGCCGACCACTGGGACGTGCTGACCACCCAGGTCAACAATGACGGGGCGCCCTGGGCCTACGGCGTTTTCAAGTATCCCATGCCCCTGGGTGACAACACCTACGTGGCCAGCTACACCCTTCCCGCGGCCGAAGAGGCCGACGTGGATTACGGGCTCTATACTTTCGGTCTGCATCAGACCGGCAGCGGGACCCAGGAAGATCCGGCGACCATCTCGCTGACGGACATGACCTTCCTCTACAACGATCCCAACGCCAACGAATACGACGCCCAGCTGCTGGCGCCCCACGATCCGCCGCCGGTGATCGAGTCGCAGGTCGACGAATCGCTGGACTACGGCATCCTGATGGCCAACGACGTGTTCAACCGCAGTCCTTCAGACGGCCAGGAAGTACCGGTCCTGGGCCAGGATGTCATCACCGAAGTGGCCGTCATTGCGGGTATCCCGACCCAGCGCGGCGAGCCCAACGACTTTTCCGCCAACGAATTCGAGCGGCGGGCCCTGGTGGGCTTCGCCCCGGTCCTGGCCGACGGATCCTTCAAGGTGAAGCTGCCGGCCGAGACGTCATTCACCTTTGCGACTCTCGATGAATTGCGCCGCGGCCGCGTGGTCAAACGCGCCTGGATCTACATGCAGCGGGGCGAAGAGATCAACAACTGCACGGGTTGCCACC
Organism: uncultured bacterium; assembly: GCA_965363725.1. Taxonomy (GTDB): domain Bacteria; phylum Krumholzibacteriota; class Krumholzibacteriia; order LZORAL124-64-63; family LZORAL124-64-63; genus JAGLCY01. Next base: position 11,151 of record CBDTUS010000066.1, read on the forward strand.
AGGACCGGGAGTTCTCCGCGGCCATGAGCGCCAACCCGAACCCCATGGCGGCCAACGTGGCCGCCCACGAGCTCAACGTCGGGCCCGAGGACTACACCTACATCAACTACCGGGATCACATCGGGCCCATCGTCGAGGCCAAGTGTGCGTCCTGCCATTTCCCGACCTACACCGAACGTGATTCGCTGGTGGTGGACACCGGTCTTTTTGTCACGGTGATCGACACCATTCCTCCTCCGGGACAACTGGATCTGACCGCCGTCCCCGACACGACCGGCCGCATGATGCAGGTCTTCCCGCGCGGGTACATCAATCTTTCGGGCGAATCGGAAACGTCGCTGCGCCAGGCCGTGGTGCCGGGCTTTGCACGCCGTTCCCCGCTGATCGATTACGTGCACGGCGTGGACGAAGCCGCGGCCCAGGGCCCTCATCCGGCCAGCAATCCGCTGACGGCCGAGGAAATGGAACTCTTCACCCTGTGGGTGCTTCTGGGCGCCCAGTACCGGTAGGGGGTAGTCATGAAGTTTCTTGTCGCCATCCTGGTCTTGTCGACGCTGACGTTCCCCGGGGCATCTCCCCGGGCGGCGGCCCCCGATCTGCTGGCCGAACCGATGGTCAATCTGGCCGGCGAAACTGCCAGCCTGGCCGACTTCCGGGGTGAGGTGATCGTGGTGAACTTCTGGGCCAGCTGGTGCGCGCCCTGCCGCGAAGAACTGCCCTTGCTGGATTCCTGGAACACCGAGTGGATCGGAAAGGGAGCCCGCGTGGTGGCCGTGTCCATCGACAAGCGGATCGGGAACGCCGAACGATTTATCGCCGATGCAGACCTCGACCTGACCATCCTGGTGGACGGGCCTGACGGTCTGGCTGCCGACCTCGACCTGGCCGCCGTGCCCAGCACCTTCCTGCTGGATAGGGACGGTCAAGTGGTGATGAGCGTCCGTGGCTTCGCTATTGAGGACCTCGCGCGTCTGAAGAAAGCGGTCGAGGATCTCATGGGTCCTGTCGCCAAGGGGGGAAGCGCATGATGTCATTGCGTAAACATTCGATCCGTTTGGCAGGCACCCTGGCCCTGACGGCCTTCCTTTTTGCCACCGGTTGCGCCTCGGTCAAACCTTACGAGAAGGAGCACCTGGCCGACCCGTTGATGTCGGACAAGTATGCGGCCGAGGGCGACATGCACGAGATGAAGTGGCTCGAAGCCCGCGAAGGCTCGACCGGCGGTGCGGGCGGCGCGGGCGGCGGGTGTGCGTGCCGATGATCCGCCGAAAGGCATCCACCGGACTGGTTCTGATGGCCGCCCTGGTGGCAGCCGCAGTGGTGCCGGCGTCCGCCCAGCAGGGGCGGGGCATGGCCTCCTATTCGCTGAACCTGTTCTCGGATGTCGACGGGGTCCACGTCTACACCCACTACCTGGACTACGGTCATGATTTCGGCAGCGAGGTGCGGGCCGGTCTGGAGTGGGTCCACGATGAAGTGGTCATTCCCGCCCTGGAGGCGCCTCCTGGAAGCGATGAAGCAGTCGACGCCATCACGACCGCGAGCCGGCCCATCCAGGATCTGGCGGACGCCTATGAGGACTTCGTCAAGATCCGCGATTCGCTGCAGGCGACCGTCTCATGGAAAGGCGCCTCGATAGGTTACTACGTCTCGTCGGAAAACGACTATTTCGCCCAGATGATTTCGGCGGGATACAATCGCGGCTATCTGGGCGACAACTTGAACCTGGCCGTGGGCGCGGCCTACAGCTGGGACGATATCCGGCCGGTGTCCGACGGCTTCGGTCCGGGCGTGCCTTCCTACCGTAACACCGTCCATCTGAATGCCGTGGCGACCCAGATCCTGACGCCGACCACGGTGCTGCGCGTGGGCGTCGAAATGAACAACGTCACCGGCCAGCAGCACGACCCTTACCGGAACGTCTACGTGTCCGGATCCATCATGCCCGAACGGCACCCGACGAGCCGGTCCCGCCGGGACGCATTCCTTCGATTGAGTCAGTTTCTGGGTGCGGAGTCCAGCCTGCAAGGGGATTTCCGTTACTACCAGGACGATTGGGACATCGCGTCTCAGACCTATGGGCTGAAGCTGAACCAGAGGGTGTCGCGGTCGGTGACCGTGCGTTACCGCTATCGCTACTATTCCCAGCTGCCGGCCTGGTTCTATCGCGACGACTACCGTACCACCGGGTCGGTGGACGATTTCCAGAGCGGCGACTACCGCCTCGGTGACTATGGCTCCCACCTCTTCGGCGGCGAGTTCGTGGTCTATCCCGAGGGTTTGATCAAAAGTGTCGGATTCATGAACAACGCAGAGTTCGTTATTGCCTACGAGCGGTATTTCAACAGCAACAACTTCACGGCCAACATCATCGGGACGAGTCTGAGGATTTCGTTTTGAACGGCAGGAAAAAGGAGCCGGATATGCACCGCTACGCCATCATCATCACCCTGTTGACCTTCTTCGCGGGAGCCGCGACAGGGACCACCTTCGTGCCGCGACCTTACCTGGACGAGGGCGGGGTCGAGACCCTGAACAGCCAGGTGACCAACCGGATGCTGGACCGGGAGCTCTTCGGAACGCCCTGGGCCACCGTGGTCATCGGCAAGGTGGACATATACGAAAGTTTCCCCTACCTGGAGAGCCGCCACTATCAGGTGGTGTCGGATCCGGACTGGAACCGTCTGCTGATGGGCGAGGTCGCCAGCGGCATGGCGGCGTTCGACGGGAAAGCCTCGAGCGTGGGAGATCTGTCCCAGCCGCGGGGTATGACCGTGGACGACCAGGGTTTTCTCTATCTGGCCGACACCGGCAACGACCGCCTCGTGGTCTTCCGCGCGGTGACGGAGTTCGAAAACATCAGCCTGGAACCCCTGCAGGTGATCGAGGGACTGTCCTCGCCCTATGACGTGGACATCTCCGACGCCGGCACGCCGTTCTTTCCGGATGACGACCGCCTCTACGTGGCCAACACAGGACGCAACGAAGTGCAGCGCTACCTGCGGGACGGTGCCTCCTGGCGCCAGTCCGGAACCCTGGGCGAACTGGGGAGCGGGATGGGCCGATTCGCAGGGCCGATGGCCCTGACCGTGGGCCGGACCGAAGGCGCCGGCAGCGACGATGTCTATGTGGCCGACGCGCACAACGGGCGCGTGGTACACCTGAAGGACACCGGTTCGGGCCTGGCCTGGGTGGGTGCCTGGAACCACGATCTCGGTGTCGTGACCTCCTTGACGGCAGACCATTGGGGCAACATCTACGCCGCCGCGCCCCAGGCCGGCGAAGTGGTCAAGTGCACCCGCGACCTGCAGCCGGTGGCCGACCTCGGCAAATCCGCAGTGCGGCCCCGCAGCTTCCATGTGCCGTTCGTGACCGTCACCGACCACCGTACCGGGACCGTCAAGAGGGCCGGCGAAGGTGGCGGAATCCTGGTCGAGCAGTGGACGGACCAGTCGGGCCTGCGGTTGCTGGACCTGGGTGTCGAGCTGCGCCAGGCCAACGTGGTCGACGGCGAAGCGGTGGCCGTGAATCTAACCCTGACGGATCACGCCCTGGTGACGGCGGAGATCCATCATCCTGTCACCGGTGAACTCGTCGCTCGCCACGATGCGGGCCGGCTGGAGGCGGGTTCCCGGACCTTCCATTTTGACGCCGAGGACCATCTGACCGACTGGAATCCCGGGCTCTACCGGGTGACGGTCAAGGCGGCTTCGACCTACGACAAGGGCTTCGGGGACGAGATCGTCCTGGATGCCGACCTGAGCGGAGCATCGGCCACCGACCTGCCCCGCAAGCTCGAACTGCTGGGCAACCATCCCAATCCGTTCAACCCGTCGACCACCATCAGCTTCACCGTCCCCGGGGGCATGAACGCGGAGCACACCCTCGGCGTGTATGACGCTCGCGGCCGTCTGGTACGTGAACTCGGGCGCGGCCCGGTGGGCCCCGGGCTCCACGAAGTGATCTGGGACGGGCGCAACCAGGCGGGTGCAACCGTCAGCTCGGGTATGTACCTGTACCGTCTGCGCGTGGATGAAAACGAGCAGACCGGCAAGATGGTGCTGATCAAGTAGGAGAAGACGATGGCCATGCGAGGAAAATCAATCCCGGTTCTGGTGATCGCGGCGGTCTGCATGACGGCCGCGATCGCCGGTTGCCTGGACGAACCGGAAATCGACGAACGCTGGACCCTGGTCGAACTGATGCAGACTTCGCCGGGGCCGGCTGCCGTGCTGCCGGGAAACCAGCCGATCGAAGTGGCTGTGCAGGGGCGCATCACTTACCGGGACATCGAAACGGGATTCCTGGTGGCGGAGGCCCGCTATGCGCGGGACCTGGATCGTACCAGCCTGGTGTTGGATCCCGACGAGCACACCCTGGAGTCGGCGCTGGAAATCGAACGCATCCTGGACAACTCGGTCACGGCCGGACGCGCGACCAAGGCTGTCACCGGCTTCGACCATTTGCAGCAGACCATCGACCTGGCTTTCACCGCCCAGGTGCCGGCCGAACTGACCACGGGTGATCCCGACTCCACCGGTTACCGGGGTCTCTATCTGGTGCTGTACATGGCTGAAGGCGAGGAGATCGAACTGGACGGCGGGGTCGACTCGCTGGTGGTGATCCCCTTCCGGGTGGAAGACACGCAGGTGCTGCACACGGGGCACCCGTTGAACATCGATCTGGGTGGAGGAACGCCGTGAGCGGACTACGGGCATTGGGTCTGGCGGTTTGTGTCTTGGCGATGGCCGGAGTTCCGGCCGCCGCCGCTGTCTGGGACCTGGAAGTCGGCCCCCTGGCCGGGGCCACCGCCCCGGATGCGAGTCTGGCAGACTACCGCTGGGACACAACACCCCAGTTCGAATCGGGTCTGGAAACGACGATCGGCAAGGACCGCTGGCGCGCGGGACTGCGCCTGCGACGCAGCCAGACGACCCAGGGCACGGGGTTGGATCTGGAGACAGGCGATCCCACGGTCCGGGCCACCAACACGGAAATTCTGGGCCGCTACCGGGCAGCGCGTCCGTTGGGGGTAGGGATCTGGATCACGGGACACGCCGGCTGGATGAACCTCGGTTACACGCCCGGCCAGGTGACCCTGGACACGGGCACGGGGCTGGACCCGGTGACGGTGAACTTCGAACCGGTGAATGAACTGGCCCTGGGTGGTGGCCTCATGCTGCGCCGGACCCTGGGAAATTCCTGGGCCCTGGCGCTGTCGGGTGAGGCTTCGACCTTTGCCCTGGATACGGCCCATCGCCGGGGCGACGAGATCGTGTACCAGCGCGACCGGTTCTGGAACTGGGGGGCGCGTCTGGCCCTGACCTGGCGCACCGAATTCGGTTCGTAAGAAGAAGGTTTTCCGAAAAAGATGTCCGGCATGGGCCGTGCAGGAAGGCAAAACGATGAACAGGATCGCGAAGGGGTGGACCATTGTCCTGGCCGTCATGACCGTGACGGGCTTGGCGGGCATGGCCCCGGCCGAGGAAGTGACCATTGAAGCCCAGCAGGACGTCTATGGTCCCCATGTCCTCAAGGAGCGGAGCGTCCGCCTCAACGGAGGCGACGACAACGTGCTGCGCCAGGGTCCGGGCGATGGCTTCTCCATGGTGGGGATCTATCCCGACGGTTCCGAATTCCGGGTCATCGCCAAGAAGGACGACTGGTACAACGTGCAGATTTCCAGCACGAGCACCGGTTGGGTCCATTCTTCCCTGTGCGAAGAATTCGACGACATGTCGGACCTCGAGTTCCGTCCCAACCCTCGCCTGTTCTCCCGCATCGGCAGCTTCAGCCTGACCGCCTACGCAGGCGGTTATGCCTTCGACCGCAAATCCAACTCGCTGGTCCTGGGCGGGCGCCTGGGCTACTACGTGCTCGAATTCCTGGACGTGCAGGGATCCCTGGGCTGGACCCACGTGTCGCGGCCGGCGGAGATCGTGGAATCCCTGTTCGGGTTGGCCCTCGAGGAAGAGGAATTCCACATGCTCAGCTACGCCATGAACGTGAATCTCAGGGTGTTGCCCGGACGCCAGATGGTGCCTTACCTGACCATCGGCCTGGGCAGTTCCATCATGGAAGGGCTGACCGAATCCAGCCTGAACTACGGCGCGGGCATCAACTTCTTCGTCAAGCGGCAGACCGCTGTAGCCTTCGACGTGCGGACCTTCAACATGGAGACCGGCTCGGGCGACGCCCGCCGCAAGAGCACCCAAAA
>CBDTUS010000067.1:0-17306 GCA_965363725.1 uncultured bacterium
AGATCCAGCAGGAACTTGTCGTAGGTGTCGATGGCGTCCATCACGAAGGCGCCCAACATGGCGTCGTATCCGTGCTGGGCGCCGATGAAGATCAGCGCCAGATCGTCGCACACGCCGTCACCCATGCGGCGCCGGAAAAAGGCCTGGTCGTGTTCCGGGAAACGGTAGGCGGCGCCGCGGTCACGACAGATAACTCCCAGATCGCTCAAAGACCGCAGCTGCTCGTTGTCGAAATGAATGGAACCTGTATCCTGCAGGCCGCACATCTCGAATTTTTCGCGGTCGACGATGAGGATCTCTCCGCCCCCGATGTGGAACGGAAACCCGGAAAAGGTCCGCCGGTATTCCAGCATGGCGGTTTCGCGATAGGACCAGTCGTCCATGAACCCGGCCAGCACGAGACCCGTCATGAAGGCCCGCGTGTCCACGGGACGGTCGGCCAGGAAGTCGATGCCGAACAGCGGGGCGCCGTCGAGGACCAACTCGACTTCCGGGCGCCCGATATTTTCGAAGAGCCAATCGCCGAAACGGGTCAGCATCCGCCCGCGCCGGGTGCGGACCAGATGGTCCTTGAGGTTGGCGTCGCCGGACTCGAGAACGCTCAGCACCCGGTCGAAGGTCGCGTCGGGAAACTGCAGGCCGGAACCGAACTCGTCGGTGAACCAGCCGTGGCCGTTCTGCGCACGACCCAGGACCGACTGGGGCAGCAGGTCGGCCAGGACACCTGGGGAAGCCGAGAATTTCCGGGACAGGAGAAAGTCGAAATCGAGGGCGACGAGGCGTTCGAAGGTTTCACGATGGCGGACCAGGTCGAGGGTCCGGAAGCCGAGCCAGCGGGAGGAGGATCTATCCGATTTAGCACTCCCCTCGGGACGGCCGCCGGCCTTGCCCTTCACCCGGTCCAAAAGGGCCTCCACCTTGTCGGTGGTCTTCCGCTTGCGCCCGCGCCGCCTACGAGATTGGTCTGTCAAGAATTCTCCCGTCGGTGGTCTCGTCAGTCCTGATCCTTACCGGTGGAATCCTCCGGCCCGGTCCCCTCATCGGACCAGTCCGCAAAGAGGGCGTCGATGAACAGGTCGCTGTCGAAAACGGCGAGATCTTCCACCTGCTCCCCCATCCCCACGTAGCGCACCGGCAGCCCGAGGGTTTCCGCGATGGCCACCACGATGCCACCCTTGGCCGTGCCGTCGAGCTTGGTGAGGATCAGGCCTTCGACAGGTATCGTTTCGGCAAAGACCCGGGCCTGGGACAGCCCGTTCTGGCCGGTATTGCCGTCCACGACGAGTAGCGTTTCGGGGTCCCGGCCTGTTTTGCGGCGGATGACCCGGGCCACCTTGCCCAGTTCGTCCATGAGATTGCTCTTGGTGTGCAGGCGCCCGGCGGTGTCGACGATCACCGTGTCGACCCCCCTGGCGGCCGCGGCGTTCAGCGCGTCGAAAACCACGGCGGCGGGATCGGCCCCGGCCCCCTGGCGAACGCAATCCACGCCGACCCGGTCGGCCCAGATCTCGAGTTGTTCGACCGCGGCGGCCCGGAAGGTGTCCCCGGCGGCCAGCAGCACCGTCTGGCCTTCACCCTTCAGCAGGTGGGCCAGTTTGGCGATGCTCGTGGTTTTCCCGGTGCCGTTGACGCCGACCACGAAAATGACGTGAGGGAAGGCCTCAGCTTCCTGAGCCTCCGGGTCGGTGACCGAAACGTCCTTGCCCTGCTTTTTGCCTTTCTTCTTTTTCTTCTTCTTCTTCTGGCCGTCATCTTCATCCCAGGTCCGGGGCTTTATTTTCGGCTGGGCGGTCTCCAGGATCCTCTTCACATCCGCCTGGATGACTTCCAGAACGCTTTCCAGGGTGGCTTCACCCCCCTCTTCCTTCAAGCGCTTTTCGATGTTGTGCGTGATGGACACGGCCGAACCCACGCCCATGTCCGCGCTGATCAGGAGTTCCTCTATCTGATCGAGGGTTTCGGTGTCCAGCTTGATCCGGCGACCGAACATGGACCGGAGTCCGCCGACCATTCCTTCACGGGTCTTGCGCAGACCTGTCCGGAACCTGTTGAGGGCACCACGAATCACTCCCCGGCCTCCATGGTGCGGGCCTCGGCCTCGGTCGCTTCATCAACATCCACCACTTCAATATCCTGGGGCTCCTCGGGCAGATCCAGGACCCGGTTTTTCTCCCGCACATCCACCGACTTGCGGCGGTCGGCGATGGCCCGGCGAAGTTCCTGATCGCTCTGGGTGTCGGCCACGTCGTGGAAACTGACCGAGACGATGCTGCTGCAGCCCGGCTCCATCATGGTCACGCCGTAAAGGTGGTTGGCCGTTTCCATGGTCAGCTTGTTGTGGGTGATGACCAGGAACTGGGTGTTGCGGCTGAACTCCCGCAGCATGTTCACGAAGCGCCCGATGTTCACGTCGTCCAGCGGGGCGTCGGCCTCGTCCAGCATGCAGAAGGGCGACGGCTTGACCAGGTAGACGGCAAAGAGCAGCGACAGCGCCGTCAGGCACCGCTCGCCGCCCGACAGCAGGGACACCGTGTCGATGACCTTGCCTGTGGGCTGGGCCCTGACGTGGATGTTGCTCTCCAGAGGGTCGTCGGTCTTGATCAGCTGCAGATCGGCCTTGCCACCCTTGAACAGGGTCTGGAAGACGGCGATGTAGTTGCGCCTGACCTCCTCGAAGGTCTCGGCGAAACGCTTCTTGGCGGTCCGGTTGATCTCGGTGATGGCCTTGAGCAGGTCGTCGCGCGCCTTTTCCACGTCGTCGCGCTGCTGCTCGAGGAAATCCAGACGCTCCTTCTTGGTTTCGTACTCCTCCAGGGCCAGGTGGTTGATCGGCCCCAGGGACCCGAGCTTGTTCCGCTTGAGGTTCAGCAGCTCTTCGGCCTGTTCGATCTGGAAGACGTCCCCTTCGCGTTCCAGTTCCCGGGGCAGATCCTCCTCGTTCAGGGAGGTGACCAGATCCTGGAAACTGCCCTGGTACTGCTCCTCAAGCCTTTCCTCGAGGTTGTTGCGCTTGATGTCCAGGGTGGCCAGCAGGGTCTCCATTTCGTGGGCCTGGTCCCGGAAACCGCCGCGTTGTTTCTCGATGAACTGGACGCGCTCGTGCCAGACCGCGGTTTCTTCGTGAAGGGCCTGGATGCCCTCCGCGGCCGCCCGCACCACCTGCCGACGGCGGGTCCGCTCCTCCATGGCCTTGCCCAGGATTTCCTTTTTCCCGGTGAGTTCCCCGGCCAGGGCCTCCATCGACCCACGCCCGACCTCGATCTCCTGGGCCAGTCTCTCCCGCCGGGAGAACTGTTCAGCCACGTTTTCCCGCAGGTGAACCAGGGCCGTGTCCGTTTCCCGCTTCTGGCTTTCCCGGCGCTGGTGGGTCAGCCGCAGTTCCTCCACCTCGGCCCGAGTCTCGTCCCTGGTCAGCTCCGCGGCTTCGACCAGCCCGCGCAGGTCTTCCCGGTTGGTGGTGCTGTCCTGGCGGGCCTTGCCGCTCTCGGCCAACAGGCCGGTCATGTTGTTCTCTTCCTCGGCGAAGGAAGTTACTTCCTCTTCCAGCCGCTTCCGTTCGGTGGCGATTTCCTCCGCCCGGGACCCGGAGGTCTCACGACGGTGTCCGAGCTGCGCGATCTCGACCTGTTGCCGGCCCAGTTCGTCGTCGACTTGCGACAGGTTGCCCCGTCCTGAGATCAGGTTCTCGCGCAGGTCCTCGCGTCGGTTGCGGTTGGCAGCGACTTTTTCCTGGGCCGCCGTGACATCGTTTTCGAGTTTGGCGATGTCGGCGGAGATGGCCGTCAATTTTTCCTGGCGACCGATCAGGCTACTGTCGGCCCCCTCGCTGCGGCCACCGCGGACGGTGCCGTCGCTGCTGACTAGCAGCCCCGAGCGGCTGACACAAACCACGACGCCCGGCCCCCCGTACCCCGAGGCCGCAGCGGCGGCCGCCTCGTCGGTATCGAAGATGACGGTCCGGCCCAGCAGGTTCTTCAAGGCGGGGATATCGGTGCCCGGACCGGTGATGACCTCCCGTGCCGGTCTTCCGCCGGTGACATCGGGGAGATTTTCGGGATCACCCTGGGCAAATCCCTGGCTGCACAGGAAGCTCGCCTGGCCGATCTCCTCATCGCGCAGTTCGCGCACCAGATCACGGGCCGTCTCCCAGCCGTCGATCACGACCGCGTCCAGGGTTTCGGCCAGCAGGATCTCCAGCGCCGCCGTGTCCTTGGCGGGAACCTGCAGCAGGTCCGCCAGCCCTCCGGTCACCCGGTCTTCGCCGCCGTGGCGCTTCAGGATTTCACGCGGGCCCTGCCCGTATCCTTCGTATTCGTTCTGGAGTTTTTCCAGCAGCTCCCGGGTGGAGCGGGCGGCCTCCCGGCGGGCGGCCAATCCGGAGACCTTTTCCTGCAAATCAACCGCCGCGGTCTCGAGATCCGCTTCCTCCCTCTCCTTGGCCGCCAGGTCCTGGAGCAAGCCGGCCCGGCGCCCGACCACTTCTTCACGGGCGGCGCGCAGGTCGACCAGCTTTTCTTCGGCCTGGTCGCCCTCTTCTAGAATCCGCCGGCGGTCCGACTCGAGGACCTCCATCCGTTCGCGGCGATTCTCCTGCTTCACCTGGAGTTCCCGCAGATGACTGCGGCGGGTGGCATCGCTTTCGATGAATTCGAGGTTGCGGTGGGTGGCGTCATCCAGGGCGGCCCGATCGCGCGCCAGGTTGCTCTCCATGATCTGCAGGGCCTCGGACTTGTCCTCCAGCTTGCGGCCCGAAGTCTCAAGCTCGGCATCGATCGTCGTCAGGTTCTCCCTCAGACGGCCGATCTGTCCCTCGATCTCCTTTTGGCGGTCCTCGGCCTCCTGGATCGTCAACTGGTTGTCATTGATCCGGCGCTGGTGTTCCTCCAGGCGGTGCTCCAGGACCAGGACCTGGCGCTCGGTCTCCTGCAGTTCCTCGTCGAAGGCCAGCAGGGCCTCTTCCAGTTGCCGGCGTTCGGCTTCCCGTTCATCGATGGTGGGGCGGGCCGTCTCGATCTTCGCCTGGAGCTCGGCCAATTCCCCCACCCCGGCCTCGGCCTCAGTGCGAAACTCCTCCAGCTTTTCCCGGGCCTCCGCCTCCTGGCGGTCGAAGGAACGGTGGCGGCGGTCCGCCACCAGCATGTCGAGGCTGCGGATTTCCTGGAACAGCTTCTGGTGGCGTCGGGCCTTGCCCACCTGCCGTTGCAAAGACCGCACTTCACGGCCGATCTCTTCGATGATGTCGTACAGGCGCAGCAGGTCGTTGTGGGTGCGGTCGAGTTTGCGCTGTGTCTCCTTGCGGCGGGCCTTGTACTTGGTGATCCCCGAGCCCTCCTCGAGCAGGCGGCGCAGCTCGGTGTTGTTCTCGTTGAGAATCTGCTTGATCATCGACTCCTCGATGATCGAATAGGAGGTGTTGTTCACGCCACTGTTGTAGAAGAGGTCGCGCAGGTCCTTCAGCCGGCACAAGGACCCGTTCAGGTAGTAGTCGCTGCCTCCGTCGCGGGTCGCCTTGCGTTTGATGGCCACCTCGTTGAAATCGATGGGCAGGCCGCGGTCCTCGTTCTCGAAGATCAGGGTCACCTCGCACATGCCGACAGGGCGCCGCTTGGTGGTGCCCTTGAAGATCACGTCGTCCATCTTGCCGCCACGCAGCTGCTTGGCCGACTGCTCGCCCAGCACCCACCTGACCGCGTCGACCACGTTCGACTTGCCGCAGCCGTTGGGACCGAGAATGGCGGTGATGCCTTCGTCGAAATCCAGGCGCGTGCGGTCCACGAAGGATTTGAATCCCTGAAGTTCGATTGATTTGAGTTTCACAAGAAAAACCTTTCCGCTGCACTCCGTTGCATTCGGATGCTGTCTTAGCGTGGTGTATCTGTACCGGTGAGTCCATTGGCGCCAGGCGCCACGGCCATATCCCGGTGCGGAAATCTAAAAACGTTCGGGCTGCGCCCAATCCACCCGCAGCTTGGTCAAGAGCTCGGGCATGGCATCTTTGGCCGCGGACCGCGAAGCAAAACTACCCAGGTAGATCCGGTTCCAGCGACCCTTCTCGCCCAGGTCGACGGCTCGTATATCACTCTTGAACCCGCGCCGCGTTAATCTGGCGACCTGAGCCTCCGTCGCTTCCGGGGTGGGCAATGAATACACGTGCAGGGCCCAACCCTTGGCACCCACGGGTTCCCGGTAGGGACTCATGTCGAATTCCCCGCTGGCGGCGGGGGCGGGTGAAGTTGTTTCCACCGGCTCCGGCTCGTCGACCGGTGGCTTCTCGACCACGGCTTGAGCCACAGTAGTGTCGGTCACCGCTTCGGCCACCGGATCGGCCACGGTTCCGGCGGCCCCGGCTTCCGTGGAATCCCCCAGCGCCATGGCCAGCGAGTCCGACCTGACCAGGGAATCGGCCAGGGCCATCTCGGTCGGTGGGACCTTCGCGGCGTCGGTGGCAGGCGGCTCGGTCTGCTCGGTGATGCCCGTCGGTTCAAAATGTCCCTCAGGGGGCACGTTGATGAACTTGAAATAGTAGACGGTGAACATCGCAATCACGGCCACGGCCACCAGGGCCCCGAACCAGAAGACCCGGGAGGTCGATCGCCCCGGATCCGGGTCGGGCCCGGGCAGGGGCTCTTCCCAACCTTCTTCATCGGTCCGGACCTCGGCCGCCAATTTCTCCCTGGCATCGGCGGCTTCTTCCAGGGGCAGATCGCGCCAACCAGAATCTGAATCAGGTTCTGAATCGGCTTCGGCAACGGCGCCGGGCTCCGACTCCGATTCGGAAATTTCAGGGGGGTCCTCCCCCGGTGCCTCCCGATCGGCATCCGACAGGTCGGACGAACCCGCGGCAGCCTCCCCGGTCCTGGATTCATCCCCGGTATCGATTTCTATTTCCGGAGAGGGCGCATTCGGATCCGGAGCCGACGGTTCCGGCATCTGGTCGCCGGCACCGGCGCCGGTGGAGGTTTCGGTTTCCGCGAGAACCTTTTCGACCAGTTTTTCCTCGGCCGCGCCTCTCTCCTGGAAACTGACGGCCGCGGTCAGCGGGCAGCCCGCCTCCTCGAAATCGCGGGCGATGCCTGCGGCGTCGGATTCGGACAAGGTTTGCCTGTCCCAGCAGAGCACGCGGATGGCCGCCGCCGGCGCCCACAGGCGGCCCAAGGCGTCGGCGGGCGCCACGATAAGAAGATCGTCCGCCTGACGGCGAAGGCGGGTCAGCAGGGTGTCAATTTCCTGGCCTGTCACATCGGTGGGAGCAAATGACCCGACCCCCAACAAATAGCCCCGCCGTCCGACGAACGGCATGGGGATGCCCGAGGTCAGCACCGAAGTTCCGTACCGGGTCAGGTCGATCCAGCCTTCGTCCTCCACGCGGCCGGCCCAACGTGTCAGGGCCAGGTCCTGGTCGTCCCCGTCGAGCACCAAGGCGGCCTGGTCCCGGAAGGCCAGTTCCCGGGCGAAGCACATGGCCACGGCGGTGCTGAGCTCGCCGCGACCGGGTTCGTGAAGGAAAAGCCAGATACGGGGCGAGGACTGGCCGTGCATGGCCGTGTCCAGGCCGCGGGTCATGTCCCCCCTGACGGCGATCTTTTCGATCCGATCCCAGAAGCCCTCCCCGGGCACGAGCTCCAGGTTGCCACCTGCCCAGCCGGAAACGATTTCGGGCAGCGCCCCGGGAAATCCCTGTCGATTTTCCATGACCGTCAATCTCCCGCTTCTGAAGGTGACCCGGACCAGGCGGCCCGAAATGCCGCAACGACCAGAGGGATTTCTTCATCGGTGATGGTCCGAACGTCGACGGCCAATCCGTCCTGGTTCATGCGGCCGACCAGAGCCGGATCCCCCAGCCTAAGGCGCTGGTGACATGACTCGAGCTCCGCTTTTTCCGCCGTCCATTGCACCAGGCGCGATTCGATGCTCGTGGTGGAAAACGACCCCCCACCCACGCTCGACCAGCCCGGAACGACCGCGCCGGACCAACCCGCCGGGGCAGCGGCCGCCAGCGATTTCAACAACCCCTGGGCCTTGACTTCAAGCTGGTCCAGGGACATGCCCAATTGATCCAGCGTCGGGATGGCGGGCCGGGCCGCGGCATCCAGGTAGGAGGTCAATACCGAGTCCAGTGCCGCCAGGGTGGTCTTGTCCACCCGCAGGGCTCGGCGCATGGGGTGTTTTCGGAGCCCCGCCACCAACTCACGATTCCCGAGAATGATGCCTGCCTGGCATCCGCCCAGCAGTTTATCGCCGCTGCAGGTCACCAGGTCCGGCCCGGCCGCCATGTCCTCGACCAGCAACCTCTCCCCGGACGGCAAACCCAGATCCTCATAGGGGAAAAAGGCACCGCTGCCCGCGTCGTAGATCAGGGGACTACCCGCGGCCTGACAGAGGCCGGCCAGATCGGCCAAGGGCACGTCCTCGGTGAAACCTTCCACCACGAAGTTGCTGCGGTGCACTTTGAGGACGGTGGTTCCCGGTTCGAGAGCCTGCCGGTAGTCATCCAGGCTGGTCCGGTTGGTCGTGCCGATCTCCACCAGGGTGCAGCCGGTTTCGGCCAGGATCTCGTGCATCCGGAACGACCCGCCGATGGCCACCACCTCGCCGCGCGAAAGCACCACTCGGCCGCCCTTGCTCAGATGCCGGACCGCCAGCCAGACGGCCGCGGCGTTGTTGTTGACGATCAGGGCGTCGGCGGCGCCGGCCAGCAGGGCCGCCTTTTCCTCGACGAGGCGGCCGCGATGTCCCCGCGTCCCGGACGCCAGATCAAATTCCAGGTCCGAGTTGTACAACGCCACCTGGCGGGCGTCGTCGGCCGCTGCGGTCGGGTGGCAGGAGCGGCCCAGGTTGGTATGCACCACCACCCCCGTCCCATTCAGCACCCGCGTCCAGGCTTTCCCCGTCAGGATCCGGTGCCGGGCCAGGATGCGATCGACCGCGAGGTCCAGGAGTTCCGTGCGCACCAGGACGGGACCTTCACATTCCCGCAGTTCCAACCTCAGGTCGTCGACCACACCCTGGATGACACGGGTCATCCACCCGCGCCGGCGGCCGACCAAAAGTGGCGCGAGGCGCCCGTCCTCAAACAGGACGCTGACCTGGGGAAGCTCCCGGAGGCGGGACTGGAGATCGGACATATCGCTGGCGACCCTCGACGGCGGTTCGAAACAAGTTACAGAACAACAACGGGCCGCAGGCATGCGGCCCGGATATCCGGTCCGGGCCGGAAATCCACGCGGAGCATAAGGTATCAGAAGGAGGCCCCTGTGTCCAGACGACATGCGGCCGGAAACAGGCTTCCCTGCCCGCCGTTCCGGGGTTTTCAGGGACTTCGTCTTGGGTTAATCTCCAGGTGAAATTCAGGAGGCGGGCTCCGGGCGGGCTTAACCTCCCCCTGCCCACGTTCCAACAGGAAAGGATCCACTTGAAACCCATCCTGACCATGGCCCTGCTCATGGGCGCGTTTCTGCTGGCCTCGGGCTGCGGAGGCCCCGCTGTTGAGCCCCCGGTGACGGAAATCCCCGGCTACGAAGCCCTCCGGGAACAATTCGTGGGGCTGGATCTGTTACCCTTGCAGAACCGGCGGATCGTCCTGGACCCCGGCCATGGGGGATATTTCAAGGGCGCCGTGGGCCAGGCCGGCCTGACCGAAGCCGATGTGAACCTCGGGGTGGCCCTGTATTTGAGGGGATTGCTGGAATGGGCGGGGTCCGAGGTATTCATGACCCGGACGGCGGATACCGATTTCCTGAGCCCGTCCGATTCCACTCTGGTCGGCGACCTCGCCTTCAGGGTCAGCTTGACTGATTCACTGCAACCTGATGTATTTCTGTCACTTCACCACAATAGTGTCGCCTCATTGGACCGGACCGTCAATGAGACCCAGACCTATTATCCCCTCGGGGACGACGGGGCTTCCCTGGACCTGGCCCAGGCCATCCACCGGCACCTGGTGCTCAACCTCGAGATCACCCCGGCCAGGATCCTGCCCGGCAATTTCCATGTGCTGCGGGGCGCCACCGTTCCGGCCGTGCTGGGGGAACCGGCGATGATCTCCCACCCGATCATGGAAGGCCGGCTGAGCCTCGCGGCAAGCCAGAGGCTCGAGGCCGAGGCCTATTTCCTCGGACTGCTGGACTATTTCTCCCAGGGGGCCCCCAGATGGGCCGGCGCTCCGCTGGACACGGTCCTGGTCACGGGGAAAGAACCTTCCCTGGAAGTCAGCTGGACTTTTCAGCCCGATGTCTCTGGGCCCAACGGCCAACCCAAGGCGGGCCCCGGCCCGGATCCGGGCACCTTCGAGCTGACTCTCGACGGCCAGCCCGTTTTTTTCCATGTCACGGACGGGGGCCGCCGTGTCCACTGGGATCTGGCCGACCCAGACCTGGACCTGCCCGCCGTTCTGGAATTGCGCGGCCGGAATCTGACCGGGCGCGCCACCCCCGTCCGCCGGACCGTGCTGTGGCCCGGCGGTCATGGCGCGATCCAACTTATGCTGTTTCCGGAATCCGAACCCGACGGCAACGAATGGTACCTGGCCGCCCATTGGCAGGTAAAAAATACCAGGCCTCTGCCCGCCGGCCGTTTCAGGATCCCGGGCCAGGAGGATTGGCCCATCGAAGGCGGGACCTCCGGATCCGCTCTGCTGCGGTTCACCGACCCCGTACCCGAACAGGTCACGTTCCACCCGGAAGATCCGGCACTCCCTTCTCTGGTTTGCGAATTGCAGACATCCCGGCTGCCTGTTCCCTGGCGCTGGCGCCTGCTGGCCGCGGGAGGGGAATCCCCGCCCCGGGCCTGGGCCCTGCGGCGGGGCAACCTGCTGGGGGTCCCCACCGGCCTGGTCGCCCAGGATATTCCCTTGATTCCTCATGACCCGGGACGCCCTGTATTCCTGACCTCTGCTGGTCTGCTTCCAATGGTCGATCCCGACCCGGAGCTGCCCGGCGCTCCCCGCACCGTTTCGGCCAACGACCGAACCTGGGTGACCGAACCCCTCGTGCCCGGGTTGCGCGACAGGGTCATCGTGTTGGACCCCGCCGGCGGGGGCAGTGTGACCGACGGAGTCGGCCCCCTGGGGATCCGCGGGGCCACGCTCAATCTGGAAACCGCCCTGCTGGCCAAGGGCCTGCTGGAAGGGTGCGGTGCGAAGGTTCACCTGACCCGCCAGGGAGAAATCATGCCCCCGCAGGTGGACAAAGTACGGATGGCCGGCGCGGTGAATGCCGACCTGTTCCTGACCATAGGGCGCTCCGGATCGCCCGACCAGTGGATCGCCAGCCATCATCCGGGCAGCGAGATGGGCCGGCTCTGGGCCGGCTTGTGGCTGAAAAGCGTTTCACAACTTACGGCTCCGGGCGATTCTCTGGCGGTGCGATCCTCCTATAACTACCTCCTGCGGCACACCTCCTGCCCCGCCCTGGAGGTGCGGCTTCCAGGAGCAGAGACTCCGAGCCAGGAAATGCGCCTGGCCCACCGGGGCTGGCAGCGGGCCGAAGCCCGGGCGGTGCTGCTGTCGATCGTTTCGTTGTTCAGCGGCCACGAGGAGCTGGCACCGACCCTCAAGGTCGCCGATGTTATCGCTGGTCTGCCCGGCGTCCCGCCGCCCGCCCGAATCGACTGGGCCGAACTGGACGGGAATTTTATCTGGTCCCCCATTCCCGGTCCCGCGGGCGAAACGACCGCGGATTCACTAGATTCATTCCACGACCCGGGCCTGCCCGCGCTGCTGGATCGGCATACGCTGGAGATCCACGCCGGTTCTCTGGGGCAGCTGTGGCTGCTCGAAAGATCCGGTGCCGGTTTTTCCGCCCGCTTGATGATGCGCAACCCCTGAGGTGAAAGTGATCCGACCCGGCAGACCCGATCCATCTCCTGGGGGATCCTCGGCCTTCACCACCGAGAGCCAGGCCCGATCCCGCCGGTCGGGTCGCAGGCGATTCCTCTGGGCCGGTGCCGTCGCGGTGGTCGGTCTGGTCGTGCTGGTCCTGCTGGGTCCCGACGAGCAGGAGATCAAGGAGCGTTTCGAATACTACGGTGCCCCGGGTGAGTTGCAGATCATGCCGGAGATATCCATCGAGGAAGGTCATCAGGATATTCACCAGCTGCCGCGGTCCCTGCAGGTCCAGCCTCCCCCGGCCAACATCGAGATCGAACACGAGGAACCGGACGACGACGGCACCGAATTCATCCCCCCGGTCAATCTTCAGGAACCCAACCAGGTGGAACAGGCCAGCGAGTACCCGCGTGAAGATGCGGAGCTGTCCCAGGACCAGCAGGTCGAGATGGCCATGCCCATGCAGTCCAACCCGGACTACTACATCCTGCACATGGTCCGGCCCGAATACCCGTTTGGTGTCAGTGAGGCCGAGCGGCGGGTCCCGGTCATCATGGTCAACGTGATTCTGTTCGTGGGACCGGACGGGCTGGTCACCGACGCCTGGGTGAACAGCACCACCGGAAGCCGGCTTTTCGTGGAGGAAACGCTCAAAGCGGTGAGGCAGTGGAAATTCGGCTGGAAGGTCGATCCCGGGATCGGGCGGCAGATCGTCATCCCCTGGCGGTTCAAGAGCCCCTACTTCACTCCCGGTGAACTCGGCCGTTGATAAATTCCGGTCTCAATCCGCGCTGCCATTGTCCGGTTCGGCTCCGGAGAAGACTTCCAGGGAATCGGTGACCGCACCTTCGGTCAACAGCCATGATTCGGTGAAGCGTCCCGCCGGGAACGGCACCACCTCTTCGGTCTGGAACATGCGGACGGCCCCCGCGAAGGACTCGGGTCCCGCGGTCTGGAAATCCCGGTTGGCCAAACGACCGCGCAGGGCTTCGGACAACTGTCCCCGGTCGGCGGCTTCGCTCTGGCCCAGGGTGTCCAGAAGCATGCGGGTGGCCTGGTAGGTCTTCAAAGCCAGGGTGGAAGCTTCCCGCGGATAGTTCTCACCGTTCCACCGCTCCCGGAATTCCGAGGTCCAATCGGCGGGAAAGAGCGCCAGGTCATTGGGAAACAGGGCGCGTTCCAGCAAACTTCCGGACCGCTCCCGGAGCTTGTCGCTGTTCCAGTTGCTCAGTCCCAACACCAGCGATCCTGACCGGTAGAAATCCAGTTGGGGACCCACCAGGATCATCTGATCCACGGACGCAGGCACGAAAATGACTTCGGGCCGCAGCTGACGGACGGCCTGGATCTCGTCCTTGAAGTCCGTGCCACGGGAGGGGAAGGCCACCCGGGTCACGACCTCGCCCCCGAGCCCCTGCACCTCGTGGGCAAAAACCTCGGCGTAGCGGAGACCCTCCGGCGTATCGGGGTACAGGATTCCAAAACGCTGCTTCAGCAATACGGTGGTGGCCAGGGTGGCCAGCAGACGGGTTTCATAGTGGCCGGTCAAGTTGGTCTGGAAGACGCCATCGCCAAGTTCCCAGATCCGTTCGTTGGTCGCCGTCGGTGAGACGAGCGGCACCTGCCATTGATCCGCGACCAGGGCCACCGCGGCGGTCGGGTCGCTCATCATCGCCCCGAGAATGGCGATGCTGCCTTCCTCGCGGCAAAGACGCCGGGCGGCCAGGGCCCCGGCCACCGGATCCCCTTCACTGTCTTCGAGCTTGAGCTCAAAGGAGGTGCCCAATTCCGCATTGGTCACTTCGACGGCCAACAGGGCCGAGTCATAGAAGGCGTTACCCAGGACGGCGTAGCGGCCGGTCAAAGGACAGATGACGCCGACCTGGTCGGGATTGACTTCGGCAGCCGGCCCCAGGGCGACCATCTGCGGGCCGCCGCTCAGCAGGGCGCGGGCCGCAGATGTCCAGGGGCTGTCCGGCGCCCTGGCTTCCAGGTCCTGCACCAGCAATTCCGCGGTGTCCAGCTCCCGGTCGGCAACCAGGTTCCGCACCCGCAGCATCTCCAGATAGGGGAAAAGGGCGCTGCGGGTGTTCGCGGCCGCCAGCCGGTTCAGGTCTTCCTGATTCAGCCCCTCCAGATAACGGGCCGCCAACGGCAGTCCGTCGACACCCGTTTGACCACGGGGATCGCGGTCGTACCGGATCACCAGGTAACCGGCGCCGCGCAGAGTGTCCCCGACGGATCCGGCGAGTTCCACACCCCGGACCAGGGCGGCATCGACCTGGTCGCTTTCCGGATGGCTTTCCACGAGGATGTCCGTCAGGTCCAGGGCTCGCAGGGGCTGATCCAGGCGGGCAGCGGAATCCGTGGCCAAAGCCAAGGTCTCGTCGTTGCGCTTGAAGGATGGATGGAGGGCCAAGAGGATCTCGGCCGTGGCCATGGCTTTATCGTACCGGTGGAGCGAATGTTCCTTGGTGATCCTGGCGAACAGGGTCTGGGCTTCCTCGAGGTCCGAGCCCGACAGGCTGCCGGGCCGGCCGTTTGGACCACCCCCGGTACTGCATCCGGACAATCCCCAAATACCCAGACACAGGACGACCAGAAAGACCGCCGCAGCGCCAACTGTCGGGATCCGCAACATGGAGTTCTCAACCTTCGCTTTATTCCACCACTTCAAAAAGGGCCGAACCCAGCACCCGGCCGTCCTGGTCGAGAACCTTGACCTCCCAGGAACCCGTCCAGGTGGGCAGGTAGGTTTTCGAGGACCAGGTCCGCCAGTTCTCCGACCCGACCGGCAGATCCACCCGGGCCATGGTCCGTCCCTCATGGTACCAGGCGTGGGTCACCGTGGTGGGAGGCTGCAGGCCGTGCACGCGGGTCAGGCAGAAGACGCGTTCCCCGGTGGCAGCAAAAGTGCCCGCTTCCCCCACCAGGGCGCGGGTCGTCTTGTCGATACCCGTGCCGAAGGAAATCTCGACCCAGTCACCTTCCCGTACCGGCGGCTGTTCGGCGGCCTCCTCCTGGGCGGCGGCGCCAATCGCTCCAAGACCGGCGATGACCGCCAGGACCAGGGTGAACGCCAGCTTCCCACCGAATCCGTTCCAGAATGTTTTCAACATTTTTCCGCCTCCCTGTGGATCCTACTTGCGAAGTTCCTCGATGCTCTTCGGATTCAGGACATCGGGATTGTAGAGGTTCTCCTTGAGGAATTTTGCATCCTCGATCAACTCGCTGTCGGGATACTCATCCAAGAGTATCATCAGATACCGCTCGGCCACCCTGACGTCGGACCAGGTTTCCAGGGCGGTGAGTGCGGCAATGAACAGGGCATCGTCGGCCCGACCGCTCTGAGGATAGTCGGTGTAGATCAAATTGAGGAGTTCAATCTTCTGCTCCCCGTCGGCCACCGCATTGGCGCGGGTCAGCAGCTCGTCGACACTCAGCCCCTGGCCCGGGGCGAATCGGCCCCGCATCTCGACCGGGTACTGTTTCCGGGCGTCCAGGAGATAGTCCCGGACCAGGCCGTCCTGCCAGGCGGGCAGCATGTCGATTTCCACCTGGCCCCTGGCTTCGGCAAAGGTCATGGGCCGCTGGTTATCCCGCTTCAGGATCTCCACCACCTGCCACCGGTCTGCATTCAGGAAGGGAGGATGAATTCCGATTTCCAGGGGGTAGATCCGGTTGGTCAGTTTCTGCGAATCGCGAATGAAAGGGATGACCCCTCCCTGGTTGAACCAGCCGAGGGTGCCCTCCAACTCCTTGGTTTCCTCATTGACGGTGAAATCCACCATGACCGACATCCAATCGTTGCCCTTGCCGCCGAGGGACAGACGCCGGTAGGCCCCATCGGCATCGGCCTTGGTCAGGGTTTCGATATGCCTGGCGTTGACCACGCCCAGCTGGCGGTACTGGCCCCGGTGGTTCATGAAGTATTCGGTGATTTCCTCATCGGTGGGCCGATGGTCCCGGAGCAGGCCGTAGTTGACCATGCCGGACTGCAGGGCATTCCGCTTCTGGGAGATGATGGTCCGCGCCACATCCGGATCGTTGTAGAGCTTTTTAGCCACTGCGCCCTGCACCAGAAGGGCGAAATCGACCATGCGTTTGAGCAGCAGGCGCTCCCCGTCCGGGCCCGCGTACTTGAGCCGCTGGGAGTCAGGCAATTCGTCGAGATAGAGTTCCAGGTCCCGGGAGGTGATCTCCACTTCGCCCACCGTGGCGATGACCTCGCTTGCGTCGTTGACTCCGTCGCCGAACATGGGCAGCCACTGGAAATTCTTGGCGATGGCGCGGGACTTGACCGGCGCCGAAGACGAGGTACCGTCCTGGCAGGCGGCCAAAAGAAAAAGGACAGAGAGAAGGGCGAGAACAGCGGACAGGCGTCGAACGGCGAACATTGGCGGTACTCCTTGGTCGGGGCTCGTGCGAGCCGACACGGGGTTCAAAGCAGGTCGGTACGACCTTCAGCCTCCAGTCGGGTGATGATCTCCTTGATCCTCTGGGCTTCCGACTTGCGGCACACCAGCAGGGCGTCGGGGGTGTCCACGACCACGAGATCCTGCACCCCCACCAGGGCGACCAGGCGTCCCTCGGCCAGCAGGACGTTGTCCCGGCTGTCGATCGCAATCAGGTCGCCCCGTCCCCGGTTGTCCCCGGGCAGGGCAGGGGCCAGGTCTCCCCATACATCCCAGCTGCCGAGATCCGACCACCTGAAGGCGGCAGGCAGGATCAGGAAATCCGGCAATTTCTCCATGATCGCGAAATCGATGGAGTCGGCCGGACAATCGAGATAGGCGTTTTCCAACGCCAAGTCAAAGCCTTCGGTTCCAAATGTGGCCACCGGCTGGGCCATCAGGTCGGCCACGGCCGGCAGATGGGCGGCCACCGCGGCACCGAACCCCTCCTGATTCCAGACAAAGATCCCGCTGTTCCAGAAATGTTTCCCGCTGCGAACGTAGGTTTCGGCAGTGGCAGGGTCCGGCTTCTCATGGAAAACCATCCCCTGGAGGGGGGTTCCGGGGGCTCCCGGGCCGGCGGATTCGAGGTACCCGTAACCGGTGACCGGCCGCGTGGGCGGAATCCCCAGGGTGATCACCGGTTCACCCTCGGCCGCCAGAGTGAAGGCTTCGGCCAATTGCTGCCGGAAGACCTCGGCGTCCGGGATGAAATGGTCGGCCGGCAGCAAGGCCACCGGAGCCGCGGGATCGATCCGGCCCGCCAAGCCCAAGCCCAGGACGGCGCAGGGAGCGGTATTGCGGCCGGTCGGTTCGGTGATCACATGTTCGGCGGGAATTTCGGGAAGTTGATCCCGGGTGGCGGAGGCCAGGGTGCCGCTGGTCACCACCAGGATGCGGTCCGCACCGACCAGGGGTTCCACCCGATCGAAGGTCTCGCGCAGCAGGCTGCTGCCCGAGGCCAGAGCCAGGAGTTGCTTGGGCCGATCGGCGCGGCTCAGGGGCCAGAAGCGCGTGCCTCGGCCCCC
>CBDTUS010000068.1:0-17253 GCA_965363725.1 uncultured bacterium
GCTGGAATCCCGTGGGGATGCTGCCGTCGAGGTACTGCTTGCGGGTGATATGGATCTCGCCCACCACGTTGCAGCCGAGCATCATGGTGATGGCGATGCTGCGGTCCAGCGCCTCGTCGTTGATCTCGAACGGGGGCGCATCGTCCATCTCGTAGGTGCAGACGGTTTCATGGTCCAGCAGATAGACGATTTCCTTGCGAGTCTTGAATTCCATGAGGGCGGTGCCGTCGTATTCGCCCATCTCCGACAGGGTGGGGCGCATGTGGCGCAGGATCTCGGCATGGTGATGGTCGTTGTTGTAGCGGCCGGCAGGGCAGCGGCAGAACAGTTTGCGTTCGGTCATGAGCTGTTGATGGACTTCCAGTCCGCACATGAAACCCAGTTCTGCGTAATCGGCGGGCGACAATTGCCCAAAGGCGGGCAAAGGCTGAAGCAGCCAGGGGTCCGAAAGGCCGAATTTGCTGTCCATGGTCACGTCCAGGGCTGGATTCCGCATATTGACCGCGATCATACCACCACGACGGGCGCAAGGGGCAAAGATAGAGATTGGTCCGGCAAAGCTCCAGCAAATGTTGGCCGCGGCCGGGCCGCAGGGGCGCACTAAATCGCTTGACGGGGTGAGGCCGCATGTCTATTGTAGAGTTGTGAAAACCGTAACAGAATATAGGCTCCTGCTGTAAATTCCGTTAAAATCTTAACATTCAAAGAAGGGGAACGGCCTTGGTCAAGAACAGGAAGAGTTGTCAGGTTCCCGACGCCACCATTCATCGCCTGCCCCTGTATCTCGAAAAACTGAAGCTTTTGCAGGCGATCGGTGTGGAGGATGTCTCCAGCCGGCAGCTGGCGGAATCCCTCGACATCAAGGCCAGTCAGCTCCGCCACGATTTCCATTACTTCGGCGGCTTCAGCCGGCCCGGCCGGCCCTACCAGGTCGACAAGCTGGTTCCGGCGCTTGAAAAGATCATCGGCATTGCCGAACCCGTGCCCACCGCCATCGTCGGCGCCGGCCATCTGGGGCAGGCCCTGGCCAATTACCAGAATCTGGACGTGCAGGGGTTTCCCGTGCGGGGCATCTTCGACACCAATCCCAAACTGATCGGCCTGGAAATGCGCGGGCAGCCCGTCCGCGACATGGACGACCTGGAAAAGGTGATCCAGGAGGAGAAAATCCGGATCGCGATCCTGACCGTGCCCTCGGCCCATGCGCAGGCCGTGGCCGATCGCCTCGTCACCGCCGGGATCATCGGCATCTTCAATTTCGCTCCGACCGATCTGAAGGTCCCCGAGGGGGTCGCCGTGCGCAACGAGCGGCTGGCCGTGGGCATCATGTCGCTCAGTTTCAAGGTGAAGTGCATCCTGCAAAGCCAGGAGGAAGAAGTCTCTGAAGTGTAGCCGGCCGGTGCCGGTTACCAGCGGATCAGGTTGGCGCCCCAGGTAAACCCGGAACCGAACGCCACCGTCACCAGCAGGTCGCCTCGTTTGAGGCGGCCTTCTCTTTGGGCTTCGGCCAGGGCCAGGGGGATGGAGGCGGCGGTGGTGTTGCCGTATTTGGCGATATTCGAAAACACCTGGTCGGTAGACAGCCCCATGCGGGCGCCCACCGCGTCGGTGATCCGCTGGTTGGCCTGGTGGGGGATGACCAGGTCCACGTCGCCGATGTCCGCCCCGCCTTTATTCAGCACTTCCTGGATGGCTTCGCAGAATCGCCGCGTGGCATGCTTGAACACCATCTGGCCGTTCATGGAGGGATAGTGTCGGCCCTGCGCCAGGATCTCGGCGGTGACGCGGCCCTGGTGGTTCGACATGGGGGCTTCCCCGAGTAGTTCGCGGGCAAATCGTCCCTGGCTGTGGAGAACCGAGGCCAGGATTCCCCGCTCATCCCCGGAAGCCTGGACGATCGCCGCTCCGGCGCCGTCACCGAAGAGAACGGCCAGGTCACGGCCCTCGGTGGTCACGTTCAAACCCGTGGATTGGATTTCCTGCCCGATCAAAAGAATGGTCCGGGCGGTACCGGCCTTGATGAACCCGTCGGCGGCGGCCAGGGCGTAGACGAATCCCGTGCACTGGTTGCGGATGTCCATGGCCCCGGCGGTGTTCAGGCCGAGCAGATCCTCGATGAAGACCCCGTTGCCCGGGAAAAACACGTCGGGGCTGAGGGTGGCGTAGAGGATCAGGTCGATGTCGTCCTTGTCGATGCCGGCGTCCTCGATAGCCATGCGGGCTGCGGCCGCCCCCATCTCGGCGCCCGATTCGACGGTGACCCCCTCGGCGTCCAGTTCGACCCAGCGCCGTTCCTTGATCCCGCTGCGCTCGGTGATCCACTCGTCGGAGGTGTCCATCAACCGGGCGAGGTCCTCGTTGGTGATGGTCCGGGCCGGGACATACATGCCGGTGCCGATGATGGCTGCACGGTCCATGGAAAATCTCCGATTAATCGCCCCTTAACGATGTGCGGGAATGGCGCTGGACATGTGTCTCCGGTTTTGCCGGATAAAGGTTTCGGCTTCGGCCCGTGATTGGAAATAACCGATCCGGACCCGGTAGATGAGGGAATTGTCCGAGGTGTTGCCCATCTTGACCCGGGCGTCGTAGCCCAGATCCTGGAGCCGGCCCGCCTCCTTGTCCGCGTTGGCTGCATCCCCGAAAGAACCGGTCTGGACCAGGTAGGGTCCATGGGCGGAGGCTTTCACCGGAGGCGGTGGCGGGGACTTGACGGCGGGTTTGGTTTTCGCGGGCTTGGCCGAAGTCTTTTGGGAATCGTTGGCTTTCGGTTTGACTGGATCGGGGGTCTGCGAGGCGGAACTCCCATCGGGGGTTTCGGGAGTCACGTCCTGGCTGTGACCGCTGATGTCCACGTCCCCGCTGCGGGGGGTGGTCTCGCCCTGGGGGGCGGGGGCCTTGTCGGGAGCCGTCACCACGGTCTGGTATTCCCCGATCCCGGTGGGCACATCGCTGCCCTGGTCGCGGAAGATGAGGACCGACCCGATGACGCAAACCGCGATGGCCACCCACATGATCCGGGGCAGCCCCTTGCCTCGGCGCGTCCGGCGGATCCCGACGCCGGATTTCACCGGCTTCTTTTTTTCATTGTCGCTCATGACTCTGAATCTTCCTTCCCTGGGGCATCCGTCCCCGGTTCCGGCGATTGGGGTATCCAAAGACTGAACAGGATCGTGGCGCACAGAGACACCAGGAATCCCGGAATGATTTCGTATACCAACCCGTTCAGGACGGGAATGTTATACCAGACCACCACCGTCACGGTTCCCGAAAGGAAACCGGCCAGGGCACCGGCCCAGCTGGCCCGACGCCAATGGAGCGCCAGCAGGAGCGGCGGTCCGAAGGCAGCTCCCAGGCCCGCCCAGGCATACAGGACCATGTCATAGACGAATTCGTCCGCTTGCCAGGCCAGGACGAACCCGATCACACCAACCCCCAGTGTGGCCAGGCGGCCCAGGGCCACCAGGCGCTTTTGGGAGGCTTGGGGATTGATCAGCTTGCGGTAGACATCTTCGCTGATCGCGCTGGCGGACGCAAGCAATTGACTGTCGGCGGTGGACATCATGGCGGCGATGGCCCCGACGATCATCAGCACCGCCAGCCATTCGGGCATGAAGGTTCGGGCCATCAGGGGCATGAGCTGTTCCTGGTCGGCGATCAGCCGGCCTTCGCCCATGGCCTCGGGGCCAAAATAGGCCAACCCCGTCAGCCCTACCAGGATAGCTCCGAAAAACGCGATCACGGCCCAGCCGATGGCGATGTACCGCCCCTTTTTGACTTCAGCGGGGGAGGAGATGGCCATGAAGCGGAGCACCAGGTGAGGCTGGCCCATGTAGCCCAGGCCGATGCCCAGGCTCCCGATCACTCCGCTGAAGGCCAGCCAGGGTGTTTCCCCCGGCGCGGCGGCCAGGTAGGTGCCCCCGAGCGCTGCCAGCTTCGTGTGCAGTCCCGCAGGTCCGCCCAGTTCGGCGAGCACGGCCAGGGGCAGGACGGCCAGGGTGATGAGCATGATGATGCCCTGGACCAGGTCGGTCCAACTGACGGCGAGCAGACCTCCCGCAGCGGTGTAGAACAGGACCAGGACCGCCCCGATCGCCATGCCCCAGACCGTGGGGATGTTCAGGTAGAAATTCAGGACCTTGCCCGCGGCCAGGAACTGGGCGGCCACGTAGAAGGTGAAGAAAAAGAGGATGATGGCCGTGGCGGTGATACGCAGGACGTGGCGGTGGTCGTCGAATCGGGCGGCGAAATAATCGGCCAGGGTCAGGGCCCCCACTCGTTCTGTCTCCTCGCGCAGGCGCCGGGCGACGACGAACCAGGAAAAGGCGATGCCTGAGCAGCATCCCACACCCACCCAGACGGTGGTGATCCCCGAAGCGAAGGCCAGCCCGGGCAGTCCGATCAGCAGCCAGGCCGATTCGCCGCTGGCCCGCTCGCTGAAGGCGGCGACCCAGGGGCCCAGCTTGCGGTCCGCCAGGAGGTAGTCGTCCAGGGTGTTGTTGCGGCGGGCGGCCCGGATTCCCACACCGAGGATGATGAGACTGTAAAGGGTCAAACCGATGATCAGAGGATTCACGGAGCCTCCCGGATGGCGGACTGGCGACGTCGGGGTCATATTAATGCCCCTAGTGCGAATTGATCAACTCCGCAAAACATGGTTGAATCATTGAAGATAGGGTGAAGGATGCGGAGGTCGGCCATTCCCGGCCCCCTGGAAACCACCTGCAAGCCACCAGGAGAGATTCATGCCCATCTGGTTCATCGAACTGCACCCGGTTAAGCAGGCGCTGCTGGCGACCCTTTTCACCTGGGGGGTGACCGCCCTCGGGGCCTCGTTCGTCTTCTTTTTCAAGACCGTCAACCGCAAGCTTCTCGACGCCATGCTCGGGTTCGCGGCGGGGGTCATGATCGCGGCCAGTTTCTGGTCCCTGCTGGCGCCGGCCATCGAAATGGTGGAAGCCGAAGGAGGCCGGCCCTGGGTGCCGGCGGTCATCGGGTTCCTGGCCGGGGGGGCCTTCTTGTGGACCGTCGACAAGATCCTGCCCCACTTGCATCTGGGGTTTCCGCGGGAAGAGGCCGAAGGCATCAAGACCAGTTGGCACCGGTCGATCCTGCTGGTTCTGGCCATCACCCTGCACAACATCCCCGAGGGTCTGGCCGTGGGGGTGGCCTTCGGCGCGGTGGCCGCGGGGGTCGATTCGGCCAGCATGGGGGCCGCCGTGGCCCTGGCCCTGGGTATCGGCATCCAGAATTTTCCGGAGGGGCTGGCCGTGGCCGCACCCCTGCGCCGCGAAGGCTGGTCGCGCCGCAAGAGTTTCGCCTATGGACAGGCTTCCGGGTTCGTGGAACCCATCGCCGGGGTGATCGGGGCGGCCGCCGTCCTGATGATGCGGCCTATCCTTCCCTACGCCCTGGCCTTCGCCGCCGGAGCCATGATCTACGTGGTGGTCGAGGAACTGATTCCCGAATCCCAACTGGAGAAGAATACCGACATCGCGACCATCGGCACCATGCTGGGCTTCGCGGTGATGATGGCCCTGGACGTGGCCCTCGGTTGACCGGTGGAAGCGGGCTCGAACGGAGGCCGACGCTCAGTATTGGAACTCTTGTTCGGATGGTTCGACTGGCGGAGGCGGGTCGATCGGGTTTTTGGGGTGCAACCCCAGCTGGTGCAGACCGGGCGGGGGTCCCTGGGGGAATCGCGCGTACATCTGGAGTTCACCCCAGGTGATTTCCGGGTAGTTTTCCAGGGGCGTTCGTGAGTGGGCGCCGGCCATGGTGCTACCGAAAATGATCCACAGGGGAAAAGTGAGGCCGGCGCCGAGGCCGTGGGACAAGGTGGACACGGATCCGGCGGCCACCCACCCGATGGCGTTTCCCGTCTGGGGATCAAAGTGGGCGATCTGGGCTTTTTTCACGATGCCCAGTGGCACGGCCCGGACCGGGTCATGCGTGGGCCCGAAGTTGGTCAGGACATACAGGCTGTCGCCATCGATGCCGAGGAATTCCCCCACCAAAAATTCATCTTCATGGGATTTCACGAACTCCACGATCATCCAGGCCCCGTAGGGGTCGGTCGGTCCTTCGGCGGCCGTTGGCAGCCAGTGGTCCGGCGCGCCCGTGCTGGCGCAGCCTCCGGCGGCCAGCAGGGCTGCCAGGAGTGGGAAAAACAGCGGGAGGCGATTACGGACTTCCATAACGACTCCCCCAGAAATGGGACTCCATGTCGGGCTCGAGTTCCTTGAATTTCGGGGCCAGATAACCCAGGGCCTGGCGTGGGTATCCGAACATCATGGCGGCCTTGATGGGGTCTTCCTCGGTCATCCATTCGGTGCGCATCCATTCCAGGTAGTAGCCACGGCTTTCCAGGAACACGTCCCACTGCTCAGGGGCCTCGGGCAGTTCATACACCAGCCGGAAGCTGTCTCCCGGCAGTGTGACCAATGTGAGATCCGTGGAAGTCAGTTTGACCAGGGCTTCGGGGTCCGGGCGCCCCTCGTTGAGGACCTGCGAGGGGGCGATCCTGGCGGGGGACACCTCGTTGCCAAGGACAGCCAGGGCCACGTGGTCCAACCGCCAGTTGCCTTTGGTCAACACAAGGCGCAGGCGCCGGTCGGTGGTGTCCAGGGCCGGCAGGCGCAGCATGTGGACGTTGACGGCCAGGGGGCCGGTTTCGCCGGTGGTTCCTGCGGAGATCCATTCCCCATCCGGACCGGGAACCTGGACCTCGATCCGGCCCAGTAGATGTCCGAGGGTCTTGCTGCCCGGTTGGGCCTTGGGCGATGACCCCAGTCGGACCAGGGCGGGCGCCGCCTTCTCTCCCAGATACGCCAGCCCCTGGTAGAAAAGGTAGGTGCTGAGCAGGGAATGCCTGGAGGAGACGACCAGCCCCAGATCCCCCTCGGGGATCTTCTCGAATTCCAGTTCGAGGGTTTCCTTGTCGCCCAGATAGAAGGAGTCCGCGAGGCTGTATCGTTCCCGGCCGTCGCACGCCGTCAGCAGATCGGTGCAGATGCCTTCGGGCCCGCGGCCCACCGCGGGGCTCAACAATTCGGTGGCCTCCCAGAAGGTGCCATCCTGGGCGGCGAGGATTTTTCCGCCTGGGGGTCGCGGCACCAGCAGGAGGTCCGCGTGCCGGACCACGTGGGTTTCCAGGGCCTCGTTGGTCATGTCCAGGGTGAACGTTTGGCCAGCTCCGGTGGCCCGGTACAGGGCGTCGAGGTCGGAGTCCTCCAGGTTGGGTGCCACGCTGGCGGAAAACCCCTCGGCCATCAGCATCGGTTGGCCGGATTCGTTTTCCGCATAGAAAGTGGGGCACGATCCAAAACAGGCCTTGGGGTTGGCGATGCAATAGGCCGTCATCCCGAGGGAGGCGACCGTCAGGATCGTAAGGCCCACAACGGCGGGGGAGGTCTGAACAATATTGGATTCGAAGATGGCCACGGAATCCAGGGGGACGACAAAGGGACCGCTGGCCACCAGATCCCTGCGCACGTCCAACAGGGAACCCTGACCGGTGATTTGACGACCGGTTTCGTCGACCTGCCAGTTCGAGAGCAGGTACAGGCCCCCATCGGGCAGGTGGGCCTTGAGCCAGGGTGATTTTCCGTCCAGGCCTTCTTGATGGGCCAGATCATAGGGCTGGTGGAGGGCTCTTTCCTGGACCTTGAGCGAACAACCGGAGCATATGACCAGCAGGATTCCGAGCACGGAAACCAGGGGGCGTTGTTTTGTTCTGATGGTTCCAATCATGACACCCTCCAACAAAATGAAAATATCACATCAGAAACATCAAGGCCCGTGCCAATTGTCGAGGGTCAGGGCCCATGGTTTAACTTGTTGCAAATGAATGAATTGATATCGTGACCCGGATGCCGTTTTCCGGCCCGGCCATGATCTTTGTACGGAATAGGACAACCGTGTGCTTGGTAAATGAAACAGGATCAGGCCCAGCGAGGCAGTGCTTGCTTCGCTGTGGTGGCCGCGTTTATCTTCATGTGCCCGGGAATGGCCCGGGGGTCTGGCCTTGGAAGTTGGAGGTGTACAGGTGGGGAAATACAAGGGCATTCACCCTGCGGCGTTCATCTTCGACCTGGACGGCACGTTGATCGATTCGGGGCTGGACATCGCCCTGTCCGCCAATTTCACCAGGGTCCATTTCGAGTTGCCGGAACTTCCGGTCCCGGTGGTCAAGGGCTACGTGGGGGACGGGGTGGCCAAGCTGTTGGACAGGACCCTGGGGCACGATGTTCGTTCCGGACAGACCGGCCCGGCGGGCCTGGCGGTCGGCGAAGAGATGCACGCCGAAGCGATGAAGGTTTTCGCCGACCACTATGGACGCCATCTGCTGGACAACACCATCCTCTACCCTGGAGTGCTGGAGACGCTGCTCCGTTACCAGCGGATTCCGCTGCATTTGGCGACCAACAAACCTCGAATTTTCACGGACAGGGTTCTGGAGGGGCTGCATCTGGCGGGCGCCTTCCGCAAGATCGTCTGCGGGGACGAGACACCCGCGCGGAAACCCGACCCGGTGCACCTGCAGGTGGCGCTGCAGGGACTGGAAGTGGAACCGCAGGAGGTGGTGGTCGTCGGGGACAGCCCCAATGATGTTCAGGCAGCCAAGGCGCTGGGCGCGGTCTCGGTGGCCTGCACGTTCGGGCTGGTACCGCCGGGCCTCCTGAAATCCTCGGAGCCCGATTTCACCATCGATGCCATGAGTGACCTCGCCGGAATTTTTCCCTCCAGATAAGGAAGCCACCATGAGCGAGCGCACACCTCCCTTGTATCCCTGGCCGCTGGACCGGTTGCTAGGCCGGGTCGCCGCCGAATGGGATGATCGCCGGGAGATATTCGGGTTGGCCGGCCGGCGATTCTTCAGGCCGGATCCCGACGTCGATCTGGCCTGCGACATCGCCGGCCGCACCGTGGCCACGCCCGTCGGTCCCGCCGCGGGGCCGCATACGCAGCTGGCCCAGAACGTCGCTCTTTCCTGGCTGGCTGGCGCCCGGACCTTCGAGCTGAAAACGGTGCAGATCCTCGACGAGCTGGACATCGAACGGCCCTGCATCGACATGGAAAACGTGGGCTACAACATCGAGTGGAGCCAGGAGCTGACCCTGGAACAGTCCCTGGCCGAATACGCCAAGTCCGCCCTGCTCCTGGCGGTACTTCGCCACTGGGAGCCCATGAATGAAGCCCTGGGCGACGTGGCGGGACCGGCGGGGGACCACGCCTTCGAACTTTCGGCGGGTTACGACTTGGCGGGCATCCGGTCCGACCGCATGACCGCGTTCTTCCGGGGGATGCTAGATGCCCGCGAACTTGTCGACGGTTTTCGCCACCAGATTTCCGGACCATTCGGGCACCTGCGCGATGTCCCGGTGGATTCCCGGATTTTCGAACACATCACCCTGAGCACCTTTCACGGCTGCCCGCCCGACGAAATCGAGGGCATCGTTCAATATCTGATGGCCGCCTTCGACGTGGATGTGACGGTGAAGCTGAATCCGACGCTGCTGGGTATGGACGCCGTAGGGGAGATCCTGCACGACCGCCTGGGACACACCGAAGTGCCGCTGGTAGCCCAGGCTTTCGCGGACGACCTGAAATTCGATCGCGCCCTGGAAATGATCGACCGGCTCGAGGCCTTCGCGTCCGAACGCGGACGTGAATTCGGCATCAAGCTGACCAACACCCTGGTGGTGGGCAACCAGCGCGGCGTGATGCCCGGACCGCAGATGTACCTGAGCGGCAAACCCCTGCATGTCATGGCCATCACCCTGCTGGATCGGCTGGCCGAGGCCTTGCCCGGAAAATTTCGTCTGGGCACCAGCGACGGTTCCGTACCGGTGGCTTTCAGCGCGGGGATCGACAAGGACAATCTGGGTGACGTGGTGGCCCTCGGGCTGACCCCGGTGACCATCTGCAGCGATCTGCTAAAACCGGGCGGCTACGGTCGCATGGCCCAGGGCCTGCGCAAGCTCGTCAAATCGATGAAGACCGGCGGAGTGGCCGACCTTACCGCTTTGCGGCGGCGGGCCGACGAAGAGGCGGACGGGGCAGGCCATCGGGACGCGGTTCAGGCCATGGCCAGACGTTTCGCCACCCCTGCCGGAGCGGCCCCCTATGGACTGGCGGCCACACTCAAACCCCTGCGGGAGGTTGACCACGATCTGGAGATGTTCGACTGCGTGGCGTGCACCAACTGCGTCACGGTTTGTCCCAACAACGCCTTTTTGCAGGTTCCTTCCCGGGGCCTGGAGGGCCTTGAGGCCCGGGCCCAGTACCTGGTCCTGGCCGAGCTGTGCAACGACTGCGGCAACTGCACCACCTTCTGTCCCGAGGTGGGGGCGCCCCACCTGATCAAACCCCGGCTGTACACCGAAACGGCTGCCTGGGAGGCATCAGGAAAAACGGGTTTCCTTTTGTCGGACGAAGGCCAAACAGAGGTGAGGGCAGCAGGGACATCGGCAACGGACGCCGATATGGTCACCCGCCTTGTCCGGGCCGAAAGCTGGATCCAGGCCAGCCTGAAGGGAAAATAGGGGGTCAGTCCTCGAGGACCGAATCGCGCAGCTCCTCCAGTAGGACCCGAACACTCTTTCGGGTGTAGGGGTCGCGGGGATCCGGAGGATTTTCCCCGTTTTCAAAGAACGGACGCTCCAGGTAGTCGCGTCCCCAGCGGGCGTCGGCTTCCCGGACCAGGTCGTTGAAATGGGATTCCGACCCGAGAACCGTGGTGAGGTATTCGGCCAGGGCACCGGCCGGCCGGTCGAAGTACCTCGCCAAGAGCAACGGGTCGAGTTCGAGCTGAGCGAGGATGGTCTGGGTCAGGGATCCGTACGGATCGGACAGACGAACTTCCAGGATGTGTTCGATTTCCAGCCTGACCTGAAGGGTCCTGGCCACCGGCGAGGCTCCGGACAGGGCGCCCGCGGCTTCCCGGCCGATGGCTTCGGCCAGGGAAAACTTCCGTTGCTTCCGGATTTCATTTTCCATTTGTTCGGTCAGGGATTTTTCACTCTCGGGGTCCGGCCCACTGCCGGGCTTGCCGGCCGGGCCGGGATCTGGTTGCTTGGCCATGTTCGGTTTCGCCTCCTGGCCCGCGTCATCTTGTTCGCCGTCAGGATAGTTATAACAGATCGGCGGGGATTTCTCCGGGGGAATATCGGGTACCACTTTTGCGGATTTCATGGCATTCTCCTGCCTGCCCGAATCATTCCCAAATCAATCACAAATCGTTCCCCAATCGAGGGGAAAGCAGGGGATTAAATCGTGGCCGACCACGGCACCAATTCACCGGGAAAACGGGATTTGTCCCATTTGGCCGAGGGGGCTCCGGCCGCCGCGGGGCAGTTCATCCTGGAACGCCGGGCTCGCCTGGTTCGACCCCTGCTGCCGGAGGCGTGTCCTCATCTGGTGGATTTCGGCTGCGGCAACGGCGCCCAGACCCTGCTCTTTGCGGCCGACTGCGACCGGCTGACCGGATTGGATGTCAACGAGGATTTCCTGGCGGATTTTCGTCAAGCCATCACGGCCCACGGCCTTCAGGATCGGGCCCAGGCGGTGGTCACCGCAGGTGGGGCCATACCCCTGCCCGACGGGTCCGCGGATGTGGTAACCTCTTTCACGGTCCTGGAACACGTGCCCGACGAAATGGAAGCTCTGCAGGAGATGCGCCGGATCCTGCGGCCCGGGGGAAAACTGATCGTTTCGGTGCCCAACCGGTGGTGGATATTCGAAACACACGGGGCCGATTTGCCGTTGTTACCCTGGAACCGGGTGCCCCTGGTCAGCTGGTGGCCCCGGAAGCTGCACGACCGCTGGGCCCGGGCGCGCATCTATCGTCGCCGGGATATCGAAATGCTCCTTTCCCGGGCAGGATTCCGTATCGATGAGAGTTTCCGAATGACCGCTCCCATGGACATGATCCCCTGGGAACCCCTGCGCGGACTGGTCCGGTCCACCCTGTTCCGGCCCGACCGCGCCCCGACCCCTATCCAGGCCACCGAAATCGTGGTGGCCGCCACGAGGTGATCCCATGCAGACCCAATCGAAGGTGGTTCTGGTAATGATCCTTTCGCTCACGGCTCTGGCCGGCTGCGGGGGCGGTGACGACGCCCCGGTGGCGGATATCCACCCCCATGAAATGACGCTGCACGGCGACACCCGCACCGACAACTACTTCTGGCTCAACGACCGTGAGAACCCCGAGGTCATCGCCTACCTCGAGGCCGAGAACGCCTACCTGGCCAAGACCATGGCCCACACCGAAGAGCTCCAGGAGGAGCTGTTCGACGAGATGAAGGGGCGCATCAAGAAGGACGATTCCTCGGCACCCTACCTGGAGAAGGGATACTGGTACTACACCCGCTATGTGGCCGGAGGGGAATACGCCCTGCACTGCCGCCGCCCCGGCAGCATGGACGCTCCCGAGGAGATCATGTTCGACGGCAACGCCATGGGCGAAGGCCTGGGCTATTTCGCCCTGCGCGGGGTCGACGTCAGCCCCAACGGGAAGCTGGTCGTGTTCGCTGTGGACGAGGTCGGGCGACGTTTCTATACCCTGCGGGTCAAGGATCTGGCCACGGGCGAAATCCTTTCCGACGAGATCCCGAACGTGACCAGCGGCGTGACCTGGGCCCTCGATAACAAGACCCTGTTCTATGTCCGGCAGGATCCCGAGACCCTGCGGTCCTATCAGATCTGGCGTCACGAGCTGGGCGCCGACACTTCCGCCGATGTCCTGGTCTTCGAGGAGAAGGACGACACCTTCGGTTGCTACGTCAGACGCAGCAAGTCCGACAAGTTCCTGTTCATCGTGTCCAGTCATACCCTCAGCACGGAATACCGCCTTCTCGAAGCGGACAATCCCACCGGAGAATTCCGGATCTTCCAGCAGCGCCAGCGGGACATGGAATACAGTGTCCGGCACCAGGGGGACCGCTTCCTGGTGCTGACCAACCTGCACGCCACCAATTTCCGGCTCATGGAATGCGGCCTGGACCAGACCTGGCTGGCCAACTGGCGCGAGGTGATTCCCCATCGGCAGGACGTTCTGCTCGAGGATGTGGAAGTCTTCGACGACTTCCTGGTCCTGTCCGAGAGGTTCGACGGCCTGACCCACCTGAAAGTCATGCCGATGGATGGTAGCCAGCCACATCTCCTCGACTTCGGCGAAGCCACCTGGTCGGCCTGGACCTCCTACAATCCCGAGATGGACTCTCAGAACCTTCGCTACGGCTATTCGTCGCTGACCACCCCACGGTCGACTTACGCCTACGACATGAAGACCCGGCAGCGGGAGCTGGTCAAGCAGCAGGAAGTTCTCGGGGGATTCGATTCGGCCAACTACCTGGCGGAGTACCTGCACGTGCCGGCGAGGGACGGGAAGGTAATCCCGGTTTCCCTGGTATACCGCAAGGGGTTCGAGCGGGACGGCACCAGCCCCCTGCTCCTGTACGCCTACGGTTCCTACGGGTACAGCATGGATGCCGGATTCAGCTCCGACCGTTTGAGTCTGCTGGACCGCGGGTTCGTTTACGCCATCGCCCATGTTCGCGGCGGACAGGAACTAGGGCGGCAGTGGTACGAGGACGGCAAGCTGCTCAAGAAGAAGAACACCTTCACCGACTTCATCGACGTGGCCCAATACCTGGTAGAAAACCAGTTCACGGCCAGCGATCGGCTCTTCGCCTCCGGCGGTTCGGCGGGCGGGCTGCTCATCGGTGCGGTGGCGAACATGGCTCCGGACCTGTGGCGGGGCCTGGAGGCAGCCGTTCCCTTCGTGGATGTCGTCACCACGATGCTGGATGAATCCATCCCGTTGACCACCGGGGAATTCGATGAGTGGGGCAACCCTCAGGACAAGGCATACTACGACTACATGCTCAGCTATTCACCCTATGACCAGGTGACGGCCCAGGACTACCCGGCCATGCTGGTCACCACGGGCCTGCACGACAGCCAGGTACAGTATTTCGAACCGGCCAAGTGGGTGGCGAAGCTTAGGGCAGTTGGCACGGGGGACAATCCGCTGATCTTCAAGATCAACATGGAGGCGGGGCACGGCGGCAAGTCGGGCCGGTTCCGCCGCCTGGAGGAGGAGGCCCTGGCCTACGCGTTCTTCATGGACCTGGCGGGCATCAAGGAATAAGGACGGCCTTGCGGGTCAGGCGGGTCGAATGTCCGCCGTCCTGAAAGTCCAGGACAAACAGATAGACGCCGCCGGACTGGGTGCGTCCGCGGTCGTCGCGACCGTCCCAGACAACCTCGAATTCGCCGCGGCCGCGGGTCCCGCTCACCAGGGTGCGGATCCGGCGGCCGGCTGCGTCAAAGACGGCCAGATCGACCCGGCCAGCTTCCGGCAGATGAAATTGAAGCCGGGTGGCCGGATTGAAGGGGTTGGGCGCGGGGGCCGCAAAAGTCAGCGCCCGGTTCGGGCGAGGCACATCCGTCACCGAGGATAGCACGGTGAAGTCGTTCGTGATCCCGATCCGCGTATTTCCGTACGCGTCCTTGGCCACCACTTCCAGGTGGACGTTGGCCGTGGAAACATCCGGCGCGGTCCATTCCCAGGAATATTCGTCGATGTCCGGATAGTAGCTGAAGGCGTTGTGGGGGACTCCGTCGATCATCACCGCGGCGGTGAACTGATCGGGCCCGGTGCCGGGATTGTCGTCCGCCGTGGTCCAGTGGAAGGTTACCGAATCCCCGCCCTGAATCAGAAAAAATTCCGGCAGCTGGTCGACGTTCATCAGCGGAGCGCCGGTGTCGATCAGGACTACTGGGCTATCGCCGAATCCCACCCCGCCCCAAGCGGGAGAGACGCCGGCCCATGAACCAGCGAGCAGCAAAAATAAAAACGCCTTCCAGGGAAGACCGGTACGAGGGCAAGTGTTCCTGGGCAAATCAATCCTCTGGGTTAAAACCTGGGCAAGACCCGGGATGAAAGTCTGATCGATCATTTATTATAACATAATTGCGGGGTTACCAAAAGTGCACCCGATAGCGGCGGCCGCGAACTGAAGTTATCTATTTTCCTGACAGCAGTTTAAAAAGTACAGGCACCTCGTACCCGGCTTGCTCGGCAGCGGCGCTGATGATGCCACAACCGTCCAGCAAAAAGATCGGCCGGGGCGGATCCGGAACCGTCAACGCGCTGATCAACAGGGCAGTCAGAAGGGTGTCCAGGGCCTCGCGGTTCATCCAGGTCTTTCCCTCGTGTTCGTTGAAGCCGAGGTACCGCCGGACTTGGTCGTGGCGGCAGAACTCGACGAACCAGCGGGCCTTGCCCTGGCCCAGGGCGGCCATTTCGTCCTTCGATCCAGCCAGGATTTCGGCCAGCAGGGCGGTGGACACTGCGGCGTAGCGGTGGCCAGTCCATTCCACCAGCTGGCTTTCCATATCCTCAAGCACCAGGGGCAGGTCCGTCGCCTCCAGGCGCAGGTCGTGTTCGTCAGGACCGGAGGACTCTGGGGCCCAGGGACCGGGCACCCGCCCCAGGGCCGCCGCCAGGTAGACGGCCTGCAGGATCCGGCTGCCCGGCAGGAAAGAGAACATTTCCTTCAGGTCTTCGGCGGACCGGGGATTCAGGCCCACGGGTAATTTCATTTCTCCCAGGTCGCGCAGGCTCTCGGCGAGACGGGCCAGGTCGCGGGGCAGTTCCACGGGCAGAAGATCGGGTTCCGCG
Organism: uncultured bacterium; assembly: GCA_965363725.1. GTDB lineage: Bacteria > Krumholzibacteriota > Krumholzibacteriia > LZORAL124-64-63 > LZORAL124-64-63 > JAGLCY01. The sequence continues at coordinate 15,695 of CBDTUS010000068.1, forward strand.
AGGGGCGGTTCTTCGGTTTTGGGAGCCGGGGCGGCCAGGGGCACGGAGGTTTCCAGCCAGGCTAGCAGGGCTGGGTCCATCCAACGGCGGACCGTCGCCAAGTCCGAGCCGACCACGAGGCGGCGGCGCGCCAGGGCCAGATTGGGAGCGCCTCGCCCTTCCAGGTTCTCCGCCAGACGGCGCCAGATTCCGTCGGTGTCGGCCACCGGGCGGATGTCGATCAGCGCCCGGTACTGGTATCCGTCCAAACGGGTGTGGAAACCGCGCTCGGCCAGTTCGGGGCCGGATCGGAGGTACTCCAGGCCGTCGATGTGGTCACGCATGATGTACCAGGTGCCGTCGGCCGTGTCGATGCCGAGGCTCTCGGCAAGGGTCCGGCGCACCAGGTGGTTGTTCTCCGCGGTACCGACGTTGATGGCCGAGGACATATGCAGGGTGCCGGAAGTGGCGTCATAGGCGTTGTTGTAGATGATCAGAGCCCGCTCGTCGCCATGCCGGTTGGTGTAGGCGAAAACATTCTCGTCCACCCAGCCGCCGTCGCTGTGGAAATCGAACAGCGCGAAGTTTTCCGAGCCGCTGAACAGGTGGCGCCGGCGCATCAAGGGGAAGATTTCCCGTTCGTGCCTTTGGACCATGTCCTGGTCGATCTGTTCGTCCCAGTAGGCCTTGCGAAATTCCATGCCGTACTTTTCGCTGAACCCTTCGACCTGGCCGTGTCCCAGCATGGGTAGGCCGGGCATGGTGACCAGCAGCAGCATGCAGCCGAAATACTTGTCGCCGCGGCCGAACTGCTCGACGGCCGTTTTTTCGTCGGGGTTGTTCATGAAGTTGACGAACCGCTTGAGCACCTGGGGGCTGAATTCGAGGACGTTCTGGATGGTCTGCCGATACTTGGCGTTGTCCTCCATCTTGAGCATGTTCATGAACGCGCTGTTGTAGACCCGGTGCATGCCGAGGGTGCGGACGAAGTAACCTTCCATCAGCCAGAAGGCTTCGGCCAGCAGTAGGGTGTCGGGGACTTCGGCGGCCACGCGGTCGACCACCTCGCGCCAGAACTCCACCGGAAAGACGGCGTCGAAATCGGGTCTGCTCAGCCCGTGTTCGGCCCGCGAAGGGATGGCGCCCGCATCGCCGGGCTGGGGAAACCACAGGCGGTGGTAGTGTTTCTTGGCCAGGGTCATGGCCGCGTCGAAACGGATGATGGGGAAACGGCGGGCCACCGCCAGGATGACCTGGATGACGGCCTCGCGCACCTCCGGCAGCAGGAAATTCAACTGGGCGGTGTCGTTCCAGGGCATGCTGGTGCCGTCGTTGCCGTGGTAGATGTAGCGGACCTGGCCGGTGGCTTCGTCGACCCGCTGGAAGACCACCGCGGCGTCGCTGTGGTTCCAATAGCCGTCCTCGATCCGGATGGCCACGCCGGGTGTGTCGCAGAGGTCGCCGCCGGTGAACTGATAGGCCGGGTAGGGGGGGTGGTCGAGCTGCACGAAATAGTCGGGATTTTCGATCACCCAGCGGCTGTCGATCCCCATGTGGTTGGGCACCATGTCGCTGGCCAG
>CBDTUS010000069.1:0-17125 GCA_965363725.1 uncultured bacterium
CGGTCAGACCCACGCCGGGATCGCTGAAGCTGGCGGCGCCGGCCCCGATCACGCACTCTTCGATCAGGGTACTCGAGATCAACCCGACGCGGATGTTGGCCTCGGCGTCATCGTTGGCTTTTTCCCCGAACCCGTAGATCGCGAGGCGCCGTACAGTTGAATTGCCTGCCTGCAGATCCAAGCCGATCTTGAGATTGCCCGCATCGATGATTTCGAATTCAGGCTTTTCGAGGGCGCCCAAAAGCAGCCCGTCGACGCCTACGGAGCCACCGAAGCCCAGGCTGCCGGGATTTTCGTTCCGCAAGGTGGTGCCGTCCGCCGAACTGTAGGCCGTGCCGTCGACGGTGGTCGAGGGGTCCAAGAATACCGGCAGATCAACGCTGACAGCCACCCGCCACCACTGCCCGCCGACGCCGACCTGATTGACCACCACCGCTGGTACGAAACGCATGGTATTGGCCCCGGAGATGGCGTTGGCGTTTTGCAGGAACTGGCGCAAGCTGCCCTGGATGGTGCGTGGGGCTGAGGCGTCGTCGTCCCCGTTGTCGCCGCCCCGGGCGCTGGTCACGGCGTTGAAGCTGAAGGCAAAGTCGGCGCGGGTGACGTCGCCGGCCGCCACGTCCACCCGGGCCAGGTGCTGGTAGTTGTTGCTGGCGGGGCTGGTCACCGTGGGGTGGAAGGCGTCCGAAACCCCCGGGTTGCGGCCCCCATAGCGGGAATCCGGATCCAGGATCGCGGTGGCCGGGTCATCGCCAAAGGTTTGCTGGGCCCAGACATCCAACTGGGTGTGGCCCGAAACGAAACCATTCGCCGGCGTCACCGACCGCGAATCTACCGCCACGAGGTAGTGGGGCTGCGCCACGCCATTGCTGACGCCCAGACTGAAGTCGCCGTTGGCATCGGTGGAAACCTGGCCCATGAAGGAATCGCTGCCGTCCACCAGGCCGTTGTCGTTCAGATCCCGGTAGACCCGAACGGGAACATTGGGCCGACCCGCATCGCCGGCCAAGATGGAATCACCGTTGACATCTTCATAGACGCGGCCCTGGATGCTGCGCAGGGCCGTGGGGTCGTCCTCGAAATCGAAGCCGCAACTCGTGGGCCGCCCGGTGGGCATCATGACCGCGTTCAGATACATTCGTCCCCCGTTGAGGGCTTCGATGCTGCCGCTGCCATATTCGTGACCACCCAGGTAGAAGGCCATGGAGCCCGCACCAGCCGTGAGTTTGGCGCCAGAGGCCACGAAAATGTCGGTCAGTGGGGTGTTTTGGCCGTGGAGGTGGCCGGTGCTCTGGAAGTTCGAGCCCGGTCCCAGTTCGAAGTCCGTGACGGAGCCGCCGGTATCGTCCAGTTGGCCCTCGAACTGGCTGAAGGCCAGGTCGGGGTTGGGATAGAGGATCGAACTGCCGGTGTTGTTTTCCACGATCCCGTTGGTCGACAGGAAGTGTCCGTAGATAGGCTCGTTCTCGTAGGTCAGCAGGGCCACGCACTGGGCGAGGAAATTTCCTCCCGCCTCGATGAAGGCGCGGATGGCCTCGGTCTGTTCGCTGGGGTCGTTTTCGTCGAAATGGGGCTCCGAAGCGATGGTGAAGCAGACGTCGGCATTGATGGTCAGGAGGGTCGCCGCAGAGATCTCTTCATACATGACGCCCTGAACGAACCCGGCTTCGGCCAGGATGGCGTTGTGGATGGACGCGTTGCCGCCGTCATCCAGGGTCGCGACCTTCTTTTTCTGGGTCATGGTGTAGCGGATGTCGATGGTCGTGTCCTGGGTCAGCTCATAGACGGCCACCTGGTTGCCGAAACTCGCGATGAGGGGCCGGGCATAGTCGGCCCAATCGGCGTGAATGATGAAGGGGCCGGCCTTGAAATCGAGGGTCGCCGCCGATAGAGCCGTCGGGAGGATCCGCTGGGCCGGGGCCGAGAAGTCGATGCCATCCTTGGCTTTGCCCGTCCTGATGGCCCACTTGACCGGGACTTCATCCCACAGCAGGCTGTTGACCAGGCCGTAGGCTTTCAGATTGAAGGCGACGCCGATGTTCTGCTTCGAGTTGTCCATGGGGATGACGAGGGAGCCCGCGGGAATCAACTCCAGGTTGGGGCTGGGATTGGGCAGGTCGGTCTGGGCGGCAGCCGTGCCAGGGCCGAGGAGCGCAATCGCCATGATGACCCAGGCCAGGATACCCACCGCATTCAATGCCGCACCCCGCGACCTAGGGGCACACAGGTCGACTCGCCGGGATTTCCGGGCGACGTTGTCCTGTCGGCCTGCGGCCATCGGTTCTGCCATCCAAAAACTCATTTGCCACCGCCTGCTGATACCTGCTCAGCGGAGGTGTCCTTCATTCCCGACGCGAAACCGGCGCCCATCAGATTGAACAGGTCCTGGGCAAATTTCAAACGGAACTGCAGGTACAGCCCGTGGGCCGTGTACCTGGCCGCCGAGAAATCGCTGTCGGTGAACCCGGTCACGTTGTAACCCAGGCTCACCCACGCGTTTTCGAACACGTTGCAGCCGATGGAGGCCCCGGTGCTGTCATCAAACTGTCCTCCGTTCCAGGAATGAAGCAGGCTTTGGCGCAGGCCGACATCCCATCGCTTGGTGAAATCGTGCCGCAACTCGATCCCCAGGAGGTGGGTGAATCCGCTGTAGTGGGCCTGGTCGAAACTCGAACCCACGTATTTGGCTCCGTACTGGAAGGAAGCCTGCGTCTTTTCGCTGTGTTTGTAGTTGAGATTCAGGTTGTTGACGATCCGCCAGGTTTTTTGGCCCAGCAACAGACCATATTGTTCCTCGAAGACCAGATCCAGCCGGTCGAGAACGATCCAACGGGTGTTCCGCGGGCGGTGGGCCAGGCCGAGGCGCAGATCAGCGTGGCGATGGGCCAGACCGCCAACCGCATCGGCGGTGAAAACCCGGGCGCTGGCCGCGAGGCCCAGGCCGTCCCTGGGCTCCACCATCAGGTTGGGCGCCAGGACCCACTTGTCCTGGCTGTCGGAGAAATGGAATTCGACCCGGTTGTTCCATTGCCAACCCTCACCGCGATAGTTGACCCCCATGGAGGTCGCCACGAAATCGTCCTGGGATCCGTAGGCCGCTGGCACGTTGACAACTTCATTCTGATGCCCGGGGTCGGTGGTCGAATGGCTGAAATCCAGTCCGCCGCTGACGCTCCACCGCGGGTCGATCTGCCAGGCCTGGCGCAGGCCCATCAGGGCGAAGGCCCGGTTGCCGTTCTCCGTGAACCGTCGGTCATACGAAGAATTGATCTCTCCCCCGGACCAGGGGTTCACCTTGGCCCCGATCCGCGCGCCCTGCGAGCTCTGGGTGGCGCCATTGGTGATCTCGTAGCGGCTCTGCAGGGTGACAGCCTGGGAAAGCCTGTAGTCGGCGCCGACCGAGGTCCGGGTGGGGAAGTTGGCGCTCTCGTTGTTCTGACCCAGAGATTGATCGTGGTCCAGTTTCAACATCATGCGGCTGTCCAGGACCTTGGCGCTCGCCCCCGCCGTCAGTTGCTGGGAGGGCCGCACCGCCCCATCGGCCAGCCGGTCCTCCGCGTGGCGCACTCCGGCGTTGGCCCCGAACGTCGAACCGTGGTAGATAAAGCGTGCCTCACCCAGGTCCTGTTCGGCCCCGTTCAGCAGATTGATCTGGCGATATCCCTTGCTGCGGAACTCGGCGGTGGGGCTGAAATGGAAGTTCAGGTCCAGACCGGTCTTGCGCGTACCGGCCTCGCTGGCGTTCTGCTGGCCCAACCCGAATCCGGTCTCCTGTTCCCGGAAGTACAGGCGGCCATCGACGTTGCCCGACCGTTTGATCAACTCCGCCAGGTAGGCCTGCCGGCGACCCGCCACCTCGGTGTCGCTGTTGACGAATTCGGTCTTCAGCTCCGTCGAGGGATTGAACCAATACCGGGCGTCGAAACCCACCAGATCACCGGTGCCGGCCTGGGCCTCTTCATGCACGTAGGTCGCGCCGACCTCGAGTTTCTCGTTGGCGAGACGAACCGCCCCGCGGCCACCGTAGTTTTCGTAGTCGTCCTGGCTTTCTTTCGTTTCGTAATCCGCGACGATGAAAATCGGGTTGAACTCTTCGTCCTGGCTAAAGACGGGTTCACGGAAGAAAAGGGTTCCGGTGTCATAGTCGATGGAATAATCGATGTGCCGGGCGAGGCTGCGGCTGGACAAGATCAACTCGCTGCGAAAACGATCCCGGGTTTCGATGACGATCTTGTCGGAATTGATCACCAGGCCGCCGTACTTCAACCGGTAAAGGCCGCTGGTTCCATTGCCCCGGATCTCGTCCTTGTGGAAGGAATGCCGGGTCTGGCTGGCGAAGGCGGTCAGATGGAGGGCCCCGGACCTGAGTTCGGCCTTCGCGCCCGTGAAATCGCGGTTGTAGCGGGCCAGTTCGTTGATGGTCAGCCCGGTGTTGTAGTCTCCGTAGAGTGCGTAGAATTGGCGTCTTTCTAGCTTCAGATAGAGTTTGCGGGCACTGGCGGCATCATAGGACTGCACGGTCGCGTCGCCGTAGAGGGTGTAGTAGGAATCGGGGTCGATGGTTTGATACAGGCTGTTGCCGACGGCCCGCTCATCCTTGGCCGAGTCGTAGGCTGCGGTCAATAGCCAGTTGCCCTTGATGCGGCCCTTGGCGTAGAAAGCCACGCGACCGTCGGAATAGTATTTATCCTCGATGCCCGCGTCGGCGGCGTTTTCCATGTTGCCGCTGATGGTGTTGTACCCCACCGAACCTTCGGCCAGACCCACCAGAATCCAGTCGCGGGGCTCGGGCTCGAGCCAGACCCGCATTTCCTGCTCGGCGTCCACGAACTGGAAGTGGATGACGGCCTGACCGGTCTGGGACGTGGCCTGCAGCTCGATCAGAACCAGGCCATCCTCGCCCACCTCGTAGGTGGGGTTCTGGCGATTCAATCCCGAAAGAGGGTTGACCTGGAATTCAGCCAGGACCGACTGGGCGGCGTAGGGGGGATCCACCGCGAAGGAGCCGACCAGGTCGGGTCGCGCGGCGTGGCCGTCCTTGTCCACCAGTCGGAAGGCGAGGACGGGGGGCGTCCTGCCATCGGCCACGAGGTTGGATTGCTCGGCCACGAATTCAGCGAAAACCGGTGGGCTGGAATAGTGGACATCCCGTCGAATCCGGCTGATCTCCCGGTCGTTATCCATGAGGACGACTTCGAGGCGGTTGTCTCCCTCATGAAGATCGACCCCGCTCCAGAGGCTGACTCCCAGGGTGCCCGTTTCGTTCCGTTTGGTGCTGTCGAAGTTCAAGAGGCTGACCGCTGTCCCGTCGAGGAGGAGCACGGGTTTCAGGTAGGGGTCGTGCTTGACCATCACCTTGATGCTGGGGATTGGCGGCGAATAACCGACCTGAGGCCACAGCCATTCCCGACCGGGCTTCAGGCTGTTCACATAGGCATCGTCGAAGGAGACGATGTTCGAGGCAGGCCCCGATTCCAAGGCTTCCGGGGCGTCGGTCGGCCATTCGTCGCCGGGCCTGAGCCCCATCGTTTCGACCGAGGTACCGGCCAGTTCCTTGAGGGTTTGCAGGGAGGAGGAATGCAGGACCTGTTCGCTTTCGACCCGCAACTCCACGCGCCGGTTCATGAACTTGCCCTCGGCAGTGGCGTTGGTCGCCACAGGATCATCAGGGCCCCGGCCGGAAAGAACGATCTGTTCGTCGGTCAGGCCCAGGGCAGTGCCCAAATACTCGGCCACGCTTCGGGCCCTCCCCAGGGAAAGCTCGTAGTTGTTGGCAAAGAGGTGGCGGCTTCGGGGTCGGATCCGGTCGCTGTCGGTGTGCCCGGTAATGTGGAGGCGGAGGATCTTGTGCTCCTGCAACTGCACGACGGCCTCATCCAGTTGGATCAGATCGGCCACCTGAAGCTGGGCGCTCAGGATGGGAAAGTTGGGACGCAGGACCACGTCGGGTTTGCGGATCCGCTGGGAACTCGACTCCAGGCGAAGTGAATTTTCAACCAGAGGCGTGCGCTGATTTTCTGCGACGGGCGAATCGAAGGTCAACAGGGCCCGGGTCAATATCTCGCCGGGACTCTTGTCCAGAGCGACCAGGGAAGTAAAACGCAACTCCTTGACCCAGTCCCCGGTGACGTCGCCAAGACGGTAGGTCAGGGCGCCAAACTGGATATCCGGGTCGGCGAGGGGCATCCCGACCAGGGTGGTACTGCCTTCGTTGTATTGCACACTGTCGGGCATCATGACGGTTAGGCGCAGGTTGCGCAAAGGCACGGTGGACCCCTCGAGCTGAAGCCGGTGGACTACTTTGAAACCCTCGAGAATGCTGCTCAATTTCAAACCTACCTCGCCCTGCACCGGGGGTGGGGGACGGTAGGCCAGATGAAAATCGGCGCGCCACATGGAACCCTCTAGCAGGTCGACAAACTGCGCATCGGCGCGGCCGGCGAATCGGCTGTTCTCTTCGCAGGCCTCCACGTGGTGCCAACGGGGCAATGTGGCCAGGTCGAGTTGGACGACGTGAGTTCCCGGGGATACGCCCTCGAAGTGGTACATGCCCTGTTCATCGGTGGCGGTATAGGTGCCGTCTTCCAGGAAGATTCTGATGCCCGCGACGCCATCGTTCGTCGTATCGGGGTGATCGCCGCAGTTGTCGACGATGACCCGGCCCATGATGAAGGCGTTGCTGCGGAACAGATCTTCCCGCACCCGAAGAGTTGAACGGGCCGTGTTGGAGGTATTCCCCATGATGTCGATGGCCGCCGCGACGTTGGTGGCTTCACCCAGGGGGGCACCGGCGGCCACCTCGAGAACGTAGGCCACCACGGCGGTGCTCCCGCTGGCCATTTGCCCCACCGCGAAGGCGAGTTCCCTTCCATCAGGCGAGATCTTCGGATCGCCTGCGACGACCCCGTCGATCCGGGTCGAACCTGGCTGGTATTTGAAGCCGAGCGGCAGCCAGTCGCGCACGGTGATCCCCGCGACCGCAGCTTCGCCGTGATTCTGGACACGCAGCTCGTAACGTACGAAATCACCGATGGCCGCCAGGGTTGTGCTGGAGGTTTTCTCGAGCGAGAGGTGTGATTCGGCCGGGTCGAGAGGGATATCGAATCTTGCCAGGGTGCCAGTGCCGAGGACGAAGGTTCCGCCGCGGGAAGCTGCTTCGTCGATGGCAAAGGGGCCCCCGGGAAGGCCCTGGATCTGGTCTGTCGGGACAACGGACGGCGCCGTGTAACTCGGCGGTGGGATCACCTGCAGCTGGTATAGTCCCGGGGCCACGAAAGGAAACCGGTAACCCCCGCTGGGAAGTCGGTAGAGGCGTCCGGACTCGTCCTGAACTTCCTCCCCGGAGATGACCGCGGAGGGAAACGAACTGACCCCGTCGTCTCCGAAGACGGTGGCCGCCTCCCCGGTGGCGGCGTCGATCAGCGTGACCTGGGCTCCGTCGATGAACATCCCGGTTTGGCTATCGAATACCCTTCCGGCCGGATCCACCAGGGCCTGGTCGTCGGAGGCGTCCGCAGCATCGACCACGTCCACGTAGTTAACCAGCAGTTCGGATTCCACGGACACGGCCAGGCTGCCGTCGAACATGGCCATATCGGGAGCGCCATTGGACTGCACGTATCCCGTGAATTGGCCGGTGTCCGGTCCCGTTTCGGTCAGCCGCAATAACTCGCGGTCCCCCTGTTCCTGGCTGGTGATCACGATCAGCACCGTTTCGGCCAGAAGAGGGTCGAGGTTCTGGTCCAGGTCGGTCAGCCGCAGGAAGACCGGTTCGCCCTGATGGTAGAGATCTGTGCTGGCCAGGGGAACCGATTCGTTCAGATCGATCACCAAACTGGACCCTACCGTTTCGGGAGGGGACATGGGGACGAAGGGTCCCGATTCCAGGCCGCTGGCAAAGTAGGTGACCCCGCAGGGCACCGCTTCGGTGGCCGGGTGGTCGGGCAGGAAGCGTAGAAATTCGACGGTCGAAGGAGTTCGTGCCACCTCGGTGATGATGATCACCGTATTGGAGTCGGTAGCCTTGCCGGTGACGGCTCCGACCGTGTAGGTGGCATGAGCAGTGTTTTCGATGGATGCCCCGTGAGGAGTCTGGGCCATGGCTCCCGGGGTGACCAGGAACATCAGCAAAAGAATGGTCCACAATAGTCCGGGGAAAGGGATTCGGGATCTGGTTCGGGCGGCTTGAGTCCGGGGCTGGATGACCTTTTCAACCGAAAACAGGGTCCGGATCCCCGTGGGAAACCGAACAAAATCAGGTGCCTGAAGTCCGCCTTTAGAAACCAAGACACCCGGTTTCGCGCAATTGCGAAAACCGGGGTGTCTGGTATCTCGGATGTTGAGGCCGCCACCGACCACGAATCACCATCCTAGGCTGCAGGCATTGTTCAAGTCAATGACCCGAAGCAGTTTACGGGATCAATACCTCGAAAATGGCCTGAGCCGCCGCGGCGGCCGCGACAGGGTCGTACGTGGCCCGCACATAGGTGACCGTGTGGTCGCTGCCATCGCCGCCGTCGACGGGGACATAGCCCCAGGTCGGCGGTTCGTCGTTGGCGTAGTCCAGGGTCACCACCGTGGCTCCGGGTTGGGTGGAGCTCAGCGAACCCACCACGAAATACGTGCTCGTCGGGATCTCATCGACCACCGTGACAGCGTTGGCGCTGCTGGCCCCGGTGTTGGCGATGTCGATCGTGTATTGCACCCGAGCTCCAGGAATCGCCTTGGGGAATACCGAGCCGGCGACGTAGTTGCCGTTGATCGGGTCATAGACCACCAAGGAGGTCTTGGTGACCGTCATGGCCGCCGTCGTGACCAGGTAGGCACCGACGGTGGAGTGGGCACCATCATTCGCAGCATCGATCAGGCCAGCATCGTCAGCGAAGGCGATCTGCACCGTTCCCGCGGTCCAGGAATTCGCGGTATCGTCGGTAAGAATGTCGGCACCCTGGGTGTCTGCGAGGCCGCTCACGGCGGTCTGGGCTTCCAGGTCGTACAGCGACGCGTCGCCGTCGGAGATGCCGGACAGGGGGAAGTTGGCGAGGACATAAACCCTCACCGTCGCATCCGCCGCCAATTCGTCGATGTAGGTCTTGGTGTCGTCGGCTGGGATGAAGACGTTGTCGCCGTTGTCCACGAAGATCCTGACACTGTTGGCGTCGAAATCGTGGGTGAGGCTGAAGACGGTCCCCGCGGACGGCGTGGCCGCCAGCGAGTAGTCCTGCAGGGTGTTGCCGTCGTTGGTGACGCTGAAGGTCATCACCTGGTCGGTGATGCCGGGAATGACCGGGATCGCGGCCACATCGATGAGAGCCACGGTAAGGTCGATCTTGTTGTCAACGACGAAGTCGGCGGTATCGCTGACCTGATCCTGACCGATGCCGCCAACCGTGTAGTCCAGCAGAACGGTATTGCTGATGGGGGTGCCGGAAGCTGTGCCATCAGCCAGGACCGGCTGGCTGAATGCCGTCAGGCCGATAACCGCAATCAGGGCTGCCAGCCGGATGTTCTTGAACGAAATCATTTTCCTTCTCCTTTGGTTGGTGATGACCGGCTACAGAAGCAGAGCCCGAAAGCCGACGCTTCCCTTGTCGCCTGGTGCCACGGGACGGTCGAAAACCCAGCGAATGTGCGTATAGTCGCTCGGCTGGGCCGGCCGTTCCTTCCCGTCGGCGCTGATGACCGTGAGTGATTCTGGGGTGTCGTACTGCTGTCCGCCGTCAATGGACATGGTGACCTGAATCCCGGTACCGTTCGGGTCCAAAACCCTGAACAACATGTGTTCGGGAACGGGATTGGTGATGACGACGTCTTCGACCGGGTCTTGACCGACATTGGCGAAGTTGATCGTGTAGATCACTTCATCGCCGGGAACGACCAGGCCGGCCTCCTGCCTCTGGATTTGCGTTTCTCCAGCGGCGTTGACTACCTCGACCTCGATCTCGGCGACGGCTGCCAGCTCGATGCTCCCATCCGTCTGCGCGAAGGCCAGACCACTGGCCATAGTCAGAATGGCGATCAAGGTGCAAGAAAGGTTTCTCCGTGTTCTCATCTTGTCCTCCTAGTCAATTGTGACATCGAAAGTGATCGTGTGTTGTGGTGAAGCTGCGGTGAGGTCCCCCAGGGCGACGGTGATCGTGCTGGGCGGACCAGGAAGGATTTGACCGGAATCAGCGTCTGGGGCATCGGTCAGGGCGACCGAGTCCAGGGTGACGGTCCCGGGATTGTAGGTTGTGAAAACGGGGATATCGTCGGTGATGACCACGTCCTGGGCGGTTCCCGCACCCGCGACGTTCACCACCAGGGAATAGGTGATCGTTGCGCCAGGAACCGGGGTGTCGGTGTTCCACGGATCGGTGACAACCGCCGACTTGATGACGGTTACGAGAACGTTGAAGGCCACGTAGGTTCCGGTGGCGTCGTCGTCGCCGCCCGGTTCCCCGATCACCGCGTCAGTGCCGTTGTCCCCGGCGCCGGCGACCACCGTCCCAGGCGGACCCACCCCGGTGTTGCTGGAGGCGGTCAGGTTGCAATGACCCAGATCCCCGTCGACGACCGCTTGTCCGGGCGGATCCTCGAGGGGGATGTTGTTGAGGACGAAGACCGTCACGGTCTCATCCGGATCCAGGTCCGGATCATTCCCGCCCGGGATATATAGGTCGTCGACGAACGGTTCAAAGACCCCGTTCCCGTTGGCATCCAGATACAGGCTCACCAGGGCCGGATCAAATTGATCGCCCGGCAGCCCGGTGCTCACCGCCGACAATAAGAAAGTGTCGTTACCGTTGCCCGTATTGGTCACCAGGAAGGTAAGGATCTGGTCGAGGTCGCCGGGCCGCACCGCGACATTGGCCGCGTCCTGCCAGACGGTGCTGACGGCCAGCAGTTCCACGACCCTGATGGTCACCGTGTTGCTGGGCACCGTAAATTGGGTGTTGTCCATGGTGTAGGTCGCGGTGGCCTGGTTCGTGATGTCGGTTCCGGCCAGGGTCCCGAACGCCCAGGCCCGGGGGGCCAGGCCCAGAGTCATGACAACGGCCATCACCAGGGCGATACAAGGCCTCCGAGTTCCCCTTCTTACCTTGTTGATCCAAACTGTGACTTCCGGCTCCATCCTTGATGCCATTTTTTCTCCAGCCCGCATTCCCGTTTTGGGGTTCTATAGCCACTAATCCTCTTACCGGGAAGACAGACGCCTCCCGGATTTTCTTAAGTTTTCGGGCGCTTTCCAGGAAACTTGACCGGATTTCAGTACTAAATTGGCTCGGAATCAGGCTTTGGGCCTATATCTCATGGCCCGTTAATTTTAGCTGATCAAAAAAGGCCGGCTCCAGGCAGTAGGATTCGGCCAAAAGAAGAAAATTTGGTGGTGTTCATATTCAGTTGTCCTGAAATACTCTCAGGGAGGGCGTAAACTTATGGTTGTGCCTTGGAAATTGTGTCTGGCGGTGGTCCGGTCCCAGAGATCAAAAAACGGACTCCCCGGGGGACCCGTTTTTATTGATTTCGTCATTTTTGCTGCCGGTAACTACGGAGGAGGCGCCTCCTCCTGGCCCGGACACAATTTCCAAGGCACAACATAAACTTATTGCTGTGCCATGAACCTTCAATAACCGGGAGCAGTTGACGGTAGGGACAAGCCCCAGCTGCCCCGAAACTCCAGGTGGTCAAAAAATGAAGATGCGAGTCGGTACTCTGCTGTGTGTCTTGGCCCTGGTCGGCTGTGCCGGTCCCAGTGGTGAGGCTGAAGACGGGGAGGGGGCTTCCAGTACGGGGGAACAGCCCGGAACCAAGTCGACCGGGTTGAGACTGGAAATGAAGGTGGAGCCCCGGGTCCTTGAACCAGGTGAATCGATATCCATCGAACTGACCGTCCTGAACCCCGGACCCGAACCTATTTCTGTGAGCTTCAATTCAGGGTGCCTGTATGGATTCGGCCTCTGGAACCAAGACGGTGAACTGGTCGCCCCGGAGTCCCCGATCTGTACCATGAATGCACCGATCATCAGGTATGAGCCCGGCGAGGTGGTGAAACGCTCGTTCCGTTGGGAATGGGATGGCCGGCAATTGGCGCCCGGTGTCTACGAATTTAGGGCGGGGTTGGGCCGGCGCGGACAGATCGAGTCGGCCCCGCCGGTGGGAATTCGCCTGAGGTAAATCCGGGCCTGAAATAGCGCGCACATGAAACGTCGGCCCGCCGGTTGCACGGCAGGAGGCTTACTGGGGGAGGCGCTTTATTTTTGAGAATTATCAAATATCGGAAAATGGTGGGTGAAACCAGATTTCAACCCTCGGCATGATCCGGCAGCCGTGCAATCAACCTGATGCGGTCCACACGCCTGATGATGGCGGCTCCTTGGCAGAGAAGCGTTGAACCGTCAACGTTGAGGGGGAAGGACCCGTTCCCCTTGGGCTCCAGGGTCAGCATCCCCTTGACGGCATAATGTTTCATTCCCCACCTGGCCGGATGGCGCATGATCGAACCGTCCCGGGCGTGTCGGACCTGGCCAATCAGGCTTCGGATGCCCAGGTCGCTGAGCGCGAACAGATGAAAACAACCCGAGCCGAGATCGTCACCCGAGTAAGGCATATCAGGCCCCAGGTATCCGTTGACGATGATCAAAGCCTGGTAGCGGCCAGTAGCGACCTCCTGTCCATCCAACAGGATCCGCCAGTTACGGCGGTGGAAGGGCGTTCTCAGTACCTTCTCGACCAAAGCCAGGGTCATGCCCAGGGTGAAGGGGCCCAGATCGCCGAAGACCTGGCTGAGCACGCCCTTGTACCACTTCATGAATCGGTTCTCCGTGAAATGCGGGATGCGGCCGAAGATCTCCGCACCGCCGTACCCTACGAAATGCCTTGGAAATGCCCCCCCTGTTTTGCTCATGGCAGACAGGACGTCGCAGGGCATGACATGGCCGGCGCGAATCGACTGGGCGAAGACCGCCACGGCGGCCTCGATCTCGTCCGGCATGCCCAGGACCTTGCCGAGCAGATCGGCCGATCCCTTGCGCAGGAATCCCAGGCGGATATCGTCGAGAGGAACCTTCGAATCGCAACAACCCTCGAGCACGGCATTGAAGGTACCGGAACCACCCGCCGAGATGAGGAGGCGCCGACCCTCGATCAGAATGCTGGCCGCCTGCGCCCGTGCTTCGGTGTGACTGTCGACGACGTGCAGGCGTACATCGTCAAAACCATGATCCTCGAAGAGGGGCTGGATACGCTCAACCTTGCTCCAGTCGCTAATCGATCCGGAGACGGTGGTCGCAATCACGTCGATGACTTCCTTCATTCCCCGTTACCTCCTACTTCGGCAAGGGTGACCTCGACAACGTGTTGAGCCTCTGCCGCAATGGAGTTCAGGTCACGGTCTCCATCTAGAACAAAAGTGGGCAGGCCCATGCGGTCCCTTGTAGCTTCGACGACCAGCAGATAGGCTTCGCGCAGGCGTCCCAGTTTTTCTTCGGTTTCGTGCACCTGCATCTTTTCCCCCCGGCTATTGATCCGATCCATCGAGACCGCCGGCGGAACATCGAGAAAAATCACGGCATCCGGCACCGACAGGCGGGTTAGCCCCAGTCGCTTCATGACCCTCAGTTCCGGGAATTCCTGGAAGAGGGGGTCCTTCCCGGACACCCGGCCGGCCAGAATGGCCATGGCCTTGGCGCAGAAGTCGGCGCTCATCAATTCAGGCCGGTAGAGGATGGACCAGGCAGTCATGTTGAGGATGGGTGAGCCGTCCATGAAAATCAGGTCGGGACCATACCAGCGCTTGGCTTCCCCCAGCAGGGCATCGCGCAGCAAAAGTTCGGTCAGTTTGGGAATCTTGTACCGCGCCAGTGACTTGGCATCCTTGGCCTGCGCACTCACCCAGCGACGCAACTTCTCCTTTAACAGGGGTTGCGCGGCGCGGGGGACACCGCCGGAAAACAACTCGAGGCTGTCCCCGATCAAACATGTCCTCGCGTCCCGGTCCAGGTCCACGGAAAGGCGCCGCGAAAGCGTGCTCTTGCCCGACCCGTCGATACCGAGCACGGCGATGACGAAGGGTTGGTGACGGTTCGGCCGACGCTTGTGCCGCGAGGCAACCTCCGACCGCCCCAGGGCAAAAATGCTTTCACGTAAAATCTCGGTCGTATCACTGATACCAGGAGCCAATTGCTGGGCAGGCCCGATGCTGACCTGCTGCCAGATGGGCAGGGGTAGGGAAGCCTTGCGTGGTAAAGCCCGCTCCGTCCCGTGCAGGAATACCGGCAACAGGGGTACCTCGGGATGACTGGCGGCGAGTTTTCCGACACCGCACTGGAAATGCCCAAGCTGTCCAGCTTCCCCGCGTGTCCCTTCCGGAAAGATAATGATGCTCTCGCCCTCGTCGAGGTAGGCGCACATCCTGGCCATGCAGTCACTGGTGGCCGACTCCCGGTCCACCCAGACGGGTTGGAAGAGGAAATTCACGATGGCGAAGAGGAATCCATGACGAGCAAAATAGTCATGTGCTGCCACGACGTGCGCGGTGCCGATCAGGCGGACGGGCAGGGCGGCATATATCACCAGGATGTCTAGATGGCTGTTGTGATTGGCGGCCAGGATGCAGGGTCCGCGGGCGGGGAGATTCTCCCGGCCACGAACGTTCAGGCCGAATATCAGGTGCAGCAGGGGCTTCAGCACAAGAAGGTGCACCAATAGGGCCAACAGTCTGCGCGGGTCAATTGCCATGGCGTTGAATCAATTCGCCGAATTTCATGGTCCAGCGAAGAAAATGGAACACGATCGGTGCGGTGAAGAGATACGATTTCAGGGAATCGAGAACACGGCCTCGACCCGGTTCGAGATCGGCCGCGCTGATTCCAAGATCAATCTCCAGGACACCGACGGTATAGTTACCCATATGCACGAGCACAGGGATCAGAAAGCCGAGGAATACAGCTGGTCCCGCAGGTACCAGAGTCCAGGTGCGAAGTCCCAGGGATAGGGCCAGGCAAATCAGGCAGGATAGGATGAAGCCAGGAATCCGGCTCCGTCCGGCGGTAATGGCAATGGCGACATTGCAGCCAACCACAGACAGCAGGAGCAATAAGACCAACCAGGTGGAGAAGTAGGCCAAATAGGCGATGTGCCCCAAGCAGAAGACAAAGAAGAAGAGACCGAAGTCGATGGCCCCTATCGAAAATAAACTCCCCTGGCCCTGGCTGTCACCAAGGGTGACCAGAAAGGGAACGATGATGAATGCATAAACGGGGATTGAAATGATGAAGAAGCCGTACCAGTCGATCTGGATAAGGTAGATCATGAAGGGGATGGAAAGATAGGATACCAGAATGCCCCAGCGATCCTCGAGTCGCAGGTCGACCAGTGATAAATACTCCCGCAGGGCCCGGAAGGAAACCACGGCCATCAGCCAGACGGCCGGCGTGAAGGAGAAAAAGTCGGTGATGACGCATATGAGCAGGAAAATCCAGAAGTAGCCCAGGTAGCCTGGCAGGGTGAAGCGGCCCTTGCTCATGGCCTCGGCAATCAATAAAAGGCCGACCACAAGCAGAACCAGGGCCGGAATGAACAACTCCCAATTGGTCTGTGAAAGATCGATCTGCATCTTTTACCTCATCTAAGCGGAGGGTCGATGCGGGCAAAGTTCCCCGACTTGGCCATTCGGTAGAAAACGGATTCAATGCTCAGCGATTCTAACTCCGGAACGGCCCTGGGGACAATGTATTATCATAATGGATTTGGGATTGGGTCGCCGCTCAGCCGGTGAGAGCTGAGAGCCAGTATTTTCCGTCAGCTCATTCCCTTTATCCCCTGACCTTCTTCATCTTTGGATCATACATCGGACGGCTGGGCAGGCCCACATCGAGAGGGTAACGCTTGCCGGCGATGTCGATCTCCCACTCGCCCTCTTTCAGGTAGGCCTTGTTGATGGGCTCGCCGGCTTCGATCATGGCCAGACCCACGGCGCCGCCGAGGGTGAAGCCGTAGCTTGCCGCGCGGACATAGCCGACGGCCTGGTTGTTGCGATGGATGATCTCGGCGTGGTAAAGCAGCGGCTCGGGGTCCTTGACCAGCACCTGCAGCAGGCGCTGGTGATAGGCGGGCCCCTGGGCTTTTTTCTCGATGCAAAAGGCCTTGCCGAGAAAGTCCGGCTTGTCCAGATCAACGGCGAAGCCGAGACCGGTCTCGTAGGCATCGTCGGTGTTGTCGATGTCGTGGCCGTAATCGCGATAGGCCTTTTCCATGCGCAGGCTGCCCAGGGCCCTGAGACCGGCGTGGCGCAGGCCGAAGCTCTTTCCCGCCTCGACGACGCGGTCGTAGACGTGCACGGCCTGCTCGGCGGGGATGTTCAGCTCGTAGCCGAGCTCGCCCACATAGGTGATGCGATTGCACAGTGCGCGCGCGAATCCGATGTCGATCTCCCGCGCGGTGCGGAAGGGGAAGGCCTCGTCGCTCAAATCCGCCGAGGTGATGGATTGCAAGAGTTCGCGAGATCTTGGGCCCTGCACATTGAGCTGGCCGATGCCCCCCGTGATGTCCGTAACGAAGCAGTGCGCATCCCGGGGGATGTGGCGCCTGATCCAGGTCTCGACGTGGCGGTGCATGGTGTCGGTGACCACCACGATGAAACGTTCCTCCGTCAGTTTGGTCACCGTGACGTCGGCTTCCAGCCTGCCGCGCTCGTTGAGGAACTGGGTGTAGGTGATGGTCTCGACCGGTCCGTTGACGCTGTTGGCGGCGATGTGGTCGAGCACCTTGCCGGCGTCGCGGCCCTGCACCAGGAACTTCCCCATGAAAGACATGTCCATGGCGATGACGCCCTCGCGGCAGGCTCTGTGCTCCGCCTCCCAGTAGGGGAACCAGTTCTGACGTCCCCAGGAGAGCTTGTCGACCTTTGGTTCCTGGCCTTCCGGCGCATACCAGGCCGGACTTTCCCAGCCACTCACGTCGGTGAAGTAGGCGCGCTGATCCTTCAGGCGGTCGTGGAAAGGCGAGCGCTTGCAGTCGCGCGCCGTCTGGGGCACACGGGTGGGGTAGTGGCGTCGGTAGACCATTCCCAGCGTCTCGACCACCCGTGTTTTGCGGTATTCGGGATTGCACTGATAAGGGTGGAAGCGATCCACATTGATGCCGG
>CBDTUS010000070.1:0-17122 GCA_965363725.1 uncultured bacterium
CAGATCGTAGTAGGCCAGTTTTTCGGGATCGACGTCCACCTGGACCTCGTTCTCGATGCCGCCCACGAGGTCGACACTCAGCACACCCTTGATCTGCTCCAGCTCCTCCTGCAGGTCTTCACCGGTTTTCTTCAGCAGGAACAGATCGATGTCCCCGGCCAGGTTGACCTGCATCACGGGAAAGGCGTCCGAAGCGCTGATCTCCTGGACCACCAGGTCGTTCCGCGGATCGGTCGGCAGGTCGGGCTTGGCCAGCTCCACCCGGTCGCGCACCGACTGCAGGGCGTCACTCATGTCCACCTTCGACTCGAACTCGAGGGTGATGACCGACATCCCGTAGGAGGATGAACTGGTCATCTCCTTCAGGTCCTCGACTCCCTTGAGACGCTGTTCGAGCTTGCGGGTCACCAGGTTTTCCATGTCCTCGGGGCTGGTGCCGGCATAGGGGGCGATGACCATCACCCAGGGAATTTTCACGTCCGGAGACGATTCCCGCGGCAACTGGATGTAGGACCGCAGCCCGAGCAACAGGATGATGAACATGAAGGCAAAAATCATGGGATAGCGTTCGATGGCCCCGTTGGTGATTCTCATCGGGAGCCCTCCAGATGCTGTCCCGTCAAGGTGGCGCCGTCGCCCCCGTCTGACGTCTCGATGCGGGTCCCGGTTCCGGCCAGTTCGTTGGGGTCACCCGTCAGGGTGCCGTCGGCGCTGGTGGCCTCTTCGGTCACCCGGACCAGACTGCCGTCACGCAGGTCCCGGTGGCCACGGACCACCAAAAGATCGCCCTCGTTCAGACCATCTCGCACCACCACCATGAGCCCCTGGTCCGCCCCCAGGGTAAGCCGGCGCAGCAGGGCGCGGTCCCCTTCAACCACAAAGGCGGTGGGCCCGGTCCGACCGGCCAGGATGGCATCCCGAGGAATGGAGACCACGTCCGACACCAGGTTCTTGTCCAGGCGGGCCCGCCCGATCACGCCGCTGTGGAATTTCAGGTCCGGATTGGGGATCTCGATCTCGATCTTGAATTTCCCGGTCAGCCGATCGGCTTCGAAACCGACCCAGGACACAGAACCGGGCGCCGCCTCGACCGCCTTGCCCAGTTTCACCGTGGCTTGGTCCCCTTCGGCCACCCACTGCACCTGGGAATCGGTCAGGTAGGCTTCCAGTTTCAGGGTGTAGGGGTCCAGGATGCGCGCCACCGGCTGGCCCGGCATAACCAGTTGGCCCAGCTCGACGTAACGATCGACAACCACGCCCGCGAAAGGAGCCCGGATGCCCGCACGGTCGTATCTTTCGCGCAGGACATCGGCGCGGCTCTTGGCCTGGGCATGGCTGCTGGTGGCGGTCAGCAATTCGATACGGCTCACCTTGCCGGCGTCGAAAAGCTGGCGGACCTTGTCCACGTTGTAGGCCTCCAGGGCCAGCGAGGCCTGGGCGGCCTCCATTTCCGCCTTGAGAATATCCCGTTCCAGTTCCAGGACGATTGTCCCCTTGGCGACCGCCTGCCCCTTGCCCACGGGAATGGCCACGACGGGCCCGCTTTCCTGGGCGCTCAGGTCCGTGCCGCGAACCGGGGCCACGGGTCCCGAGATTTCGAAAAACTCCGCCAGGGTTTCCTGACCCAGGGTAAGGACCCGGACATTGCGCGGAATCTCCGTCGCCTGTTCCTCGGAAGCTTTGTCTCCGCAGCCAATCAGGGTCAGAAGCATCGCCGTCACGCTCAGCGAAAACCATCGCGCCGTCAGGCGCCTTGCACGTGTCATCATGGGGAAACCTCCGCCACCAGGCCGGGAATACTCTTGAGGGGGACCAGCGGACTGAATCCAATCGCCCGCTTCAGGGATGATGTCAGGGCCAGGACCTCATAGCGCGCGTCGATCACGTTGCTGCGCGCCTCGGCCCGGTTCGCCTCCGAGACCAGAACGTCCAGATAGTTGATCTTGCCCATCTGCAGCATGAGCAGGCTTTCGTCCAGGACCTCTTCGCTGCGCTCCTGGTTGAGGATCACCGCATCCAGCACCTGACGAGCCATGCGCAGGTTGGCCAGGATCTCCATCACCTCGACCTGGACCTCGCGCCGACGGCCCGTCAGTTCCGCTTCCGAGCGCCGGATGCGGCCGTCGGTCTCGGCCACCCGGCCCTGGGTCAGCAAGCCGTCGAAAATCGGGATGTTCAGGGCCACCGAGGCCCGCCAGGAATCGTGGCCTTCGTCGAAAACGGAATCAAAGGTCTTTCCCACGTAACCATAGGAACCGTACATAGTCAGGTAGGGACGGTAGTCCGCCACCTGGGCCTGCCGGTTCTTGTGGAGGATGTCGATGAACAGCGCGGTCGCCTCTATTTCCGGCCGGATCTGGGCCAGTTCCAGCGCGCGGTCTTCGTGCAAGGGATCATTCTCCACAACCTGTTCATTGGCCACCTTCAGGGGTGTCTCCGGGCGCCGTCCCATGATCGCGTTCAGGCGGCTGCCCTCGTTGCGCAGATTGGCCTGGGCAATGCTCAGCTGGGGCCGAATGTTGGCCAGGGTAACGGCCGCCTGCAGGGTGTCCAGGCGGGTGGCCATGCCCAGTTCGTAGCGCATCTTCATGATGTCCACGAGCTCCGTCTGGTTGGCCAACTGGGCTTCCACGGCCTGGATCTTTTCCGCCGCGCGGATGATGCTGTAATACGCTTCGACGGTACCTTCGGCCGTGGTGTGCTCCATCGCCATGACTGCCAGGGCCTGCTGGCTGATCCCCAGCCGGGCGGCACCCGTGGCTCCCATGATCTGGATCGGATTGATCGTCCAGTTCAGGTCCAGGCTGCCCCTGATAAAGGTCTGGGCCGGAATGCCCTGGGGCGCCGGAATGAAGGATCCGAAACCTTCCAGCCAGTCATGGAACCAGTCCGGACTGTCGGCCGGTGGCTGCAGGCCTCCGCCATCGCCTCCCCCGAAAGTGGAGTCCAGCGCGAAACTAGGATCCCGGCCGTGGGACCAGTCGCCGATCAGATCAAGCGTCGGCAGTCCCGTCGAGAGGGCCTGTTTCATCTGGCCCTGTAGCTCGTCCGCGCGCAGACGTTCCGCACGCAGCCTGTCGTTGGTACGCATGGCTTCGTCCACGCAAACAAAAATGTCCAGGACCGCGCTATCCCCGGGCCGAGCCTGGATCACGGGGCCCAGTGGTTCGGCCTTGATGAACGTGATGACGGGATCGTCATCGGCCTGGGCCCACGAGACCGAAGGCCCCGGAGACAGCCCGTTCAGCACGAGCGGCAGGAACACGCCGGAAATGACCGCCAGAAAGAACCTCTTCATGTCACTTCTCTTCCTTTGCGGGGTGGAGGGGAATTTGACTGAGGAAACCGAGTTGGGCCAGATCCTCGTCCGTGCGGGGCGAACGCGCCACGGCGTCGGTCAGAATGGCGGCCCCGACCTCGTCCAAAAGTTGCAGGAGATCCTCCCACCGGATCTCGGGGGCCAGTCCCGTGCAAATCTGGGTGGCCAGGCCGTGGGTGAAGATGGCCACCTTGCGGAGCAGGACGATTCGCTCCACCGATTTCAGGTGTTCCAGGTCCGGGAGAACGGCCATGCGCTCGAGAAGTTCGGTCATGACCTTGGGCCCGGCTTCGCACTGATCGTTGGCCTGCTGAAATAGGGCGCTGTAGAGCAGGGGATGTTGGCGGGCGAACTCGAGGACCCCCACTCCCATGTTGAGAAACTCGTTCTCCGTATGCTTTTCCATGGTCAGTCCGAGTAGGATCCCCACGGCCGCCTTTTTGACCTCTTTCACGAGGTCTTCCATGTTGGCGAAATTGCTGTAGACCGGGGCGGTGCTGGCGCCCATCTCCTCGCCCACCCGGCGGGCGCTGAGGTTCTCCACCCCGTCCTTGTCCATGACCGCGAGGCCGGCGCCGATGACATCCTCGCGGGTGAAAACCGATTTTCGAACCATGGTGTGCCTTTCCCGGGAATCCCATTCACAAACGATATTACGAGTGTTATATAACATGTGTTCTAAAAAATCTCAAAAAAAATCGCCTGTGCCTTCGAAATTGTGTCTCGGCCGTTTGGCCGGAAAATCCGAGCTTAAAAATGATACCGCATGTGTCTTTTTGACTCCTGATTCTGTGTTTTTGCAACGATTTGGCCCGGACACAATTTCAAAGGCACAACCCATCAGTTGTGAAGAATGACAAAAATGCCCAGGAGGGCAAGGCAGGTAGCCGCCATCTTGCGCCACGTGAAGGGTTCCTTGAGGAAAACCGAGGCCAGGATCAGAATGTAGATGGTGCTGGTCTGGTTGAGGATGCCCGCGTTGCCGGCGGTGGTGTACTTCATGCCGGAAATCCACAGGATCAAGGCGAGGAAGGATCCGAGAACCGTCCCCGGCAGGGTGTACTTCCAGGCTGCGTGGGGTCGGAAAACGGTCAGTCGTTTTCTTCGACCGGGCAAAACCACCGCTACGAGGGCCAGGGCCACCAGGGAGCCGAACTGCCGAACTGCGGTGGCCCACAGGACGTCCGACCGTTCGAGAACGGGTTTGGCCAGGACGATCCCGAATCCCAGAGTCGCCATGGAACCCACACCGAACGCCATCCCCAGGATCAGATCGCGCCGCGACAACCCCGCCGGCGGCCGAGTGGCCGAAGCGATCAGGACCCCGCCGATGATCAGCACCATGCCCAGGAACTGGCCCAGGGTCAGCTTCTCCCCCAACATGAGGATCGCGAAAAGGATGATGAACGGGGAATAGAGGGTGTCCACGATGGCGTTGAGACCGGCCCCTACCCGGTTCAGGCACATGTGGAACAGGGTGTCGCTGATGGCGATGGCGATGACGCCGCTGGCGGCGAGAACCAGGTAGTCCTCCAGGGGGGCCCGGCCCCAGAGTGGGGACCTCAGGACCACCATGGTCACCGCGAACAAAGCGCTCGAAACCGCGACCCGGAACAGGTTCAGGGTAAAGGGAGAGACCGTCTCCCCCGACTTCTTGAAAAATATGACAGCGAAGGCCCAGACCAGGGCGCAGGCCAACGCATAGAACTCGCCCACGGAATTCTCCCGGTGAAGATCAGTCGTTACGGAAGGCCCGGTCCCAGCGATCGCGGGGATTGTCGAAAATGACCGTGGCCGGGTCGAAGTCCCCGCCCAATACCGACTGGACCAGCTCGGCACAGGCGGGCGGACCGCCGCAGTCCTCGGGCGGGCAACCACCTTCTCCGGCCAGGCAGCGCGGGAGCACCTGGGTCCCGTCGGAAGCCAAGGTGTCTTCGAAAATTATCTCGTGCTGCCACTCGTCCCCGAAATCGTAGGTGTAAAGAATGGGCAGGGCACCGGGTTTCATGAAACGGGTCAGCTGGTGCTCCCATCCAGGCAGGACCTCGTTGCCCGCATAGAAACCGCTGTCCTCGGGGATGCCCAGGCGAACCCTCTCCCCGCTGAGGGGATCATCAAGAGTGAACTGGTGAAGATGCTTGTCTTCCCAACCCATCGCGTCCTGGATGGCCACATGCAGGTCCCAGAAAGTCGCCCGTCCGGACAACAGGATACGCCGCCAAACGGGCAGGGGCATCAGCAGCAGTTCGACCCGGACCTGGAGCGTCCCGGAGCCGGAGAGGCCGCCGGGGAAGGGGATGATGTTGCTGTTCTTGTTTGTGGTCATGTCCTGTCCGGGTACCGGTGGTGTCAGTCTTCAGGGTCTTGGGCAGGCACTTCGTCCCAGGCTTTTTTGACCATCCGACCGACCAGCCAGGTCAGCAGGGCAAAAAAGGCCAGGCCCGCCAGCAGCAGTACTGTCTTGGCCAGGGAGAATCCCCCTTCGGAATCCGTCCGTCCCGCTTCACGGGCCAGGGAACCGAACCAGACCTGTGCCATCAAACTCGGAAGGATGGCGAACAGGCCCCAGAAAAAAGCCCGTAATGTGCTGCCTCCTGCCGCCAGTGTGTAGGATGCCAAACCGAAGTTCAAGGGGGAAAGGCGGGTCAGGACATTGAGTTTGAGTGCCTGGTCTGCTGCCATGCGATCCACCGCGGCCAACCGGGGCCTGGTGGCGATGAATTGACGGATCCGATGCCGTAATAGGCCACGACCCAGCCAGAACATGACCATCCCGCCCGCCAGGCCGGCGGGGAACACCAAAGCCATCCCGACCCAGGGACCGAACAGGGCACCGGCGGAAACCCCCAGCACGGAGACCGGAAAGAAAGTCAGCGAAAGCAACACCCAGGCGGCGACAAAAAGGAGGTAACCCCAAAAACCCAATCCGCCGACCGCCGCCTCCACATCGGGCCAGAACTTTCCGGCGTAACGTCCCGCCACGACCAGCAGAACCAGAATGGCCGCAGGCCACCCCACCAGACGCCAGAGGCTGACGCCTGCTGGGCCGCTTGGTGATTTACCGTTTTCGAGGTGGTTCGTTTTCATGTGCGGATTGCAACACTAAAACCCCGACCTGTCAATCGACCCCCCGGCCCTCTCAGCGGACCAGCATGACCTCCACGGAGGCAACCTTCCCGCCCGCCCTCATCTGGCAGATGTAGGTGCCGCTGGCCAGAGAACGGCCTGACCGATCCTGGCCGTCCCATTGGATTCGATTCAGTCCTCGGGGGAAGGTGCCACGGGCGATAACTGCCAGCTTCTTGCCGGTGAGGTCGTAAACCGCCACCTCGCCCATGACATCCGCATCCGGGCTGAAGGCGATCGTGACCTGGGGATTGAAGGGGTTGGGGAAGGCGACAAGTTCGATCCGGCCCGGTTCCGGAAGGTCGCCGACGCCACTGAGCCCGGATTGCAGGCCCGCCACCTCGGCCAGGGTGCCGGCGCAGGCGATGGTGATCTGGGTGCCGATGTGGGCAGTGCCCTCAACCTGGGTCCAGGTGTCGGAGGTCTGGTGGTACCCGGGGTAGCTGCCGTAATCGTAGTCGATGGCCAGGAAGGCGGGAATTCCAGCCTGCTGGAAGGGCACGTGGTCGCTACCCCAGCTGTTGTAGTCCTTCTGGTTGCCGATGTCGGTGTGGAGGTTGGTCTGATTCTCCATGATCGACATGAGCCATTCCCAGGACGTTTCTCCTTCAATGCGCACCGCGTAGTGCGTGTTGAAATAGGAGACCATGTCCATGGTGATGGCCGCGATGATGTTCCGGCCTTCGTTGGCCGCATCATCAACGAAATGGTAGCTGCCGTACAGACCCTGTTCCTCGGAATCGAAGAGCACGAACTGCACCGTGCGTTCGAAATCCATGGCGGCGGAGATCCGCGCGATTTCCATGACCGCCGCCGTCCCGGACCCGTTGTCTTCGGCTCCCGGCGCCAGGCTGGTCGGGTTCGGTGAAATGGAATCGTAGTGCCCCCCGACGACGATGATTTCATCGGGATAGGTGGTCCCCGTTTTGGTGGCCACGATATTCCGGCAAGGCACTCCTCCGGAGGTGAAGGGGTCGAAGGTCACGGTGTAACCGTAGCCCGTCAACTTGTCGGCCAAAAAGTCGGCGACCAGGTCCTTGTCCGCGGTGCTGAAATATCGTGTCGATACCGACCGCAATCCGTTGTAGAAGAAGTAGGCGTGGCCACTGATCTCCTGGATGGTCTGGAAAAAGGCCGGTCCACTGACATTGGCCACGAATTCCTCGATCTCCGAGGCATCCTTGGACCGATCCATGACAGGTGCGAGGACGGCCTCCCCCAGGTGGCGATCCCAGCCGGCCGGCGGCGCCTCCAGGGGGATGCGGGTGCGGTTCAACTGGACCGCCGCGAAACCTTCGCTTTGGGCAGCGGAAACCTCGACCACAAACACCGCGCCGTTCTGCCAGTGCACATGACCCAATTCCCCGATGATTCGACCGGCCTCGATCGATTCATGGGGATGGCATTTGCCCTGGATCAGGAAAAATTCACCTTCGGAGAATTGCGGCACAAATACGTCGCCGAAACGGGTTTCATGGCCGGGAGTAAGCCGGTCGGCGACCAGCAGGCCGCCGGGAACCACGTAGGTCAACACGGAAAGGTTGGGTCGCTCCGGATGAATGTCCCGCCCTGTTGCGCCGGGCAAAAAAGAAATACCCACTGCCTGGGCGAGGCAGGGCAACAGCGTTAGGGCCAGAACCAGAATCATCGTTGGGCGCATGAAAGACTCCCGATTGTCGTCTGAAAGTAGTCTATGTTCCACCGCCCCGCCGATCCGGTGACCAGCGGGGCGGTATCTGCAAATTTACGGTCTGACGACCGCAAATGCACTTTTATTTCACCAGCATCATCCGGCCTGTTTCCGACTTGAGGTCGGTCTGGACCCGATAGTAATAGGTTCCACTGGCTACGCGACGCCCGCCGTTGTCCGCTCCGTCCCACTGGATGGTGTGGGTGGCGCGGGCCAGATGGCCGTCGACGAGGGTTTTGACCAGCCGGCCGCTGAGGTCGTAGACATGCACGGACACACGGCCTTCGCGGGGCAGATCGAACTTGATGTTCGTGATCGGGTTGAAGGGGTTCGGATAGTTGTCGTACACGGTAAACGTCGTCGGCAGCGCGCTCTTGACCGTGTATTCGATCTCTCCGCCCATGGCGTATTCCGCACCGTCGCGCAGTTCGCGCAGGCTGTAGTACAGCACCGTCCCGATCTCGAAGCTGGACGTGTCGTCCGTGAATTCGATGTGACCGGATTCACTGCTCACCGGTTGTGTGGTGATCCGCTGGGGATCCTCACCAACCGTGCGGCGGTACACGTTGAAGGCCTCGATGTTGGCGGGATTGTAGTCCCAGACCAGTTGACGGCCTGCGCCCTGTTCGTTGATCACGACCCTGGGCGTCTCGACCGCTACCACGAAATCGGTAACCGTCACGTTGAGGCACCACGCGTTGAGGACCCCGGTGTCCCCGCCGGCGTTGTCGCTGATGAAAAGCGTCCACATGCCGATGGGGCTTTCGCCGTCGAAGTCGCTCATGCTCCCGGGCCCGTCCGGCTCGGTAACGAGGTCATAGTTCGTCATGATGTCGTCATCCAGGCTGCCGGTTCGGTTGTGCAGACGCACCGTCGTTCCCGCGGGACTCGTCAATTCGAGGATGAGGTCGCCCCTCCAGGTGTGGGTCAGGTCGATGTCCACGTTGACGTCCACCATGATGTCGCCTTCGGTAACGGCGATCTGCGTCGAGACGCCGACCGGATCACTGTCGGGGATGGCCAGGCCCGGCGTGTCGCAGTAGCTCAGCTCCACGCGCGGGGCCAGACCGAAGTTGATGCCGGTCGCATGTTCGCCGTCGCCCAGGGCCACCGTCTGCGGTGCGGTCCCGTAACCCTCCAGGGTCGCGGTCACCGTGTAGGTGTTGGCGTACATGCCTTCGATCATCCAGGTGCCGTCGGGGTTGGACAGGGCGCTGTAGCCGCCGGGGCTGGCTTCGATGAGGACGCCGCCGGGGCTGCCGCCCAGGACCACCACTTCACCGGACATGCTGGCGGTGCCCGCACCTTCGGAAGCCGTCAGGAACAGGGCCGTGTTCTCCAGCAGCTTGACGCCCTCGGCAGGATCGGCCAAGGCTGCGAAATTGAAGCCGAAGAGCACGATCTGGGCGCTGGCGGGATTGGGGTTGTCGTCAAACACCATGATCCCCGCATTGTCGGGTTCGTCGCTCGTGCCCATCACGACGTAGGCATCCGGGTTGGTCTTGTAGGAATCCTGGTCCCCGAAACCGGAATAGGTCACCGGAAGGTTGCCAGACACCTCGTGAGGCATGCTCATGATGGGATGGAACTCCATCCCGGGGATTACCACCAGGGGGCCAGATTCGTCGCCATCCCAGTCGAAGCCGTGCACGACGTCGTTGGCGTAGGTGGGATAGCCCGGAGAACTGATCGCGTCGTAGGCCACCTCGCCGCCCTCGGACAGCAGCTTGCCGCCGCCGCCCACGAAGGCCTCGATGGACGACCGGTAGGTCGCGCTGGCGATCGGATCGGTGTTGGCACCAGACGAGGAGATGAGGAAACTGTACCCGCCCCAGGAGGCCGGATCACTGGTCGCCGCGTCTTCCTCGACTACGACCCAGCCGGCCTCGGTCAGGATGGCGGCCATGCTGTCCGCCGAAAGTCCCTTGAGGGCTTCGTCGCGCATGTGGGCAGGCAGGGGTTCCTTGTCGGTGGAATACTTGATCTCCACCTTGCCCGAAGTGTCGTCGTCCAGGATCAACACCACGCCCAGGGCATCGATGATGCTGAAGGTGTGCGGTCCGTCCACGGTGGTGTTGGATTGGCTGCTGCCGTCCGTCGCGGTGATCGAATACTCGAACACGTCGCCGATGGCCAGGCTGCCGGCCGCTTCGGGAAACGACACGCTGAACATGCCGCCACCCATGTCGACCATCGCCAGATCGGACTGGGTCACGTTGTTGAGCGAGTACGAAACATACGCCGAGGAGATCGATCCGTTGTCGGTGATCATTGCGTTGACCGCCGCGGGCCAGGTCAACAGAGGTTGATCGCGCATGGGTGCGTGAGTGATGACCGGGAACTCCGCGTCGGGGCCAAGCACGAAACTGAACACGTCGGCGGGCGCCGTGGTCGGGGCCGAAGCCGAAATGGCGGCGTCGTCCGTCACCGTCAGGTAATACTCGACGGTGGTGTTGTAGCCGGGACCGGGAATTTCCCCCGCCCATTCGTTGAAGTTGCCCGTTGCCATCATGACTGCTTCGGTGTAGGCGCCGACGCCGTCGTAGCGGTAGTTCAGTTTCACCGCGTCACCCGCGGAAATGGGGCTGGTGTGGGAAATGGTCGTCACGACCGGATAGGGCCCGACGTTGTCTTCGTTGTCCCCCAGCGCGGTGTGATTGAATTCCAGCAGGTAGGTGGCGCCGATCCCCCGGCCGCCGAAGGCCTGGAAGATGTAGCCCACGTGGGTCCCGCCGTAAAGGGCCTGGTCGGCCGCGACCATACCGTCGGCATAGTCCTGGAAGGAGGCGTTGACACCGGTGTAGAACATCCCCTCGATGGTGAGTTGGTCAGCCACCTGGCCGCCCACGAGGTTGCGAAAATCCCACCAGGCGGCGGAGATGATCTCCCCGTCGGAGTGCACCTGGCCCACGATGTCTTCCGGGTAGTGCTTGTCGGTGTCGGTGCGGCGCAGGAAGGGCGGAGGACCGGGGTTGTAGCTCGTCGCATCCCACTCCCCGACCAGCGGGTTGTCGCCGTAGGTGGCGCCGAAGTAGTCGCCGAAGCCTTCGCTGATCGCGCCGGACTCGCCAGCGTAGATGAACCCGGGCACCACATCGTTGTGAACGGCATGGCCGTACTCGTGGAGCACGATTTCGCCGTCGTCCGCATCGTCGACCCCACCATCACCGTAACGGATCCGGTCTTGGCTGGGGCTGTAGTCCGAATTGTCATCGCTGCCCTGGTGAGCGAAGCAATTGGTAACCCGATTGCGGGCGTTCGCAATGCCCAGGGTGTTCTGGAAGTACTCCTGAAATTCGTTGATGTGGTAGTAGACGTTCACTTCCTGGAAGTGGCCGGCCACGATGGTCGGATCGTAACTGTAGACCAGGCTGGGCTCGTTGGCCCGCGGGCCGCTGCTGTTGAAGACCTCCACCCAGGGGCCGACCAGCAGACCGGAGCCGTCCAGGTTGGTCAGGCTGACCGGATCGACGACGCCGGGCAGTTGCGGATCGAATTCGCGCCAGTGGTAGCGCTCGGGATGGTCGTTCAGGGGGTTGGCGATGAACACGTCACCCGTACCTACAGCAGTGGCACCCTTGTCGCGCACAGAGCTGCGAACGTTGTCCACCGGCGGGGTGATGAATTCCGGCTTGTCCTCGGGCTTGATGCACACCAGAAGATCGCGTGTCTGCACGGCCTGGCTGGTGCTGGCGTCGATGAAGATTTCCCAGTCGCCATAGGGCCGGTAGGTGGGCGTTTCGGTGCGCCAGGTGAGCCGGTCCTCGTTGCCATTGCGGAGGATGACCAGATCGGCCTTGGGCTCGGCGCGGGTCTCACCATCGCCGCCGATCAGCTCCAGGGCCCGGGCCATGGCGCCGGCGCGGTCCAGGAAGGCCTTGTCCACGCGGAGATTGAACTCCCCTCTGCCCACGTCGTTGGTGACGAACAGCACCTGGAGATCGTGGGTCAGATGGGTCACGACATAACCGTTGTGGACGGGCACCCCGTTAACGTAGGCCTGTTTCCAGACATGAAGCCCACTGATGGAATTGGTGGTCCGCACATCCTGCAGGACCGCATCCCCGAACAGGACTCCGCCGGCCTTGTCCGCAACCGCTTCCTGACCGAAGAGGGTCAGGGCGTTGGCGGCGATGAATTGGCCTGCCACTTCTGCGGCGGAGCCGATCCCGGGCTTCCGGTCGGTGTTGACCAGCTTACGGGCGCTGCCGTCTTCGTGGAGCTGGACGATGACCCCGAGGTCCTGCCCGGCGTCCACGCCCAGGGTCGTGTAGTCGGCAGCCAGGGTTGGGCCGGCCCCCGACAGCAGGGCGACCGCCAAAATCAGGATGGAGGCATTAACTGTTTTCTTCATGAAATTCTCCCCCCCGGACCAAGCGATTCCCGTGGCCTTGAATTTCCATTCGATCTGGGAAATTGGCCGCTTTCGAGCCCGGTATTTGGGTGACTACGGTCGATTTGGAATTGTCGTAACTCCTACCATATCAGTATTTGTTTGATAATAGCAATCAATTAATCAGAATTAATACCAATTCGCAACTTCAAGTAGCTACCGCCTGAGTAATTATCCGACATTATTTCAATGGTTTATGGCATTTGCCTAAATGGGATTATTTTGGTCTTGATTGATCCCGCTCTTTGTTCTAGGATCAGTGGGAACCGCGATTCGTCGAGGGGCAGACGGGGGATTATGAGGGAAATTATGAATCCATATGGCCTTCTTGTAACGCGGTTTCTGATCGAATATCTGAAATCTACCATCCTTGGAGGGAAACCATGCGTACCTTGTGGATCGTCCTTTGGGCGACAGTATCGATTGCTGGAGTAGCCATTGCCCAGGATAAACCCCAACCCGGTCCCGCCTTTTACGTGCCGTTGGACAAGATGGGCACTGACGCCATCGGTGACGATTGCGGCGACCCCATTATCCTGAATCTACCTGGGGACATTCCCTACAATCACGTCAGCACCACCTGCGGCCGGGGGAATTCATTCGGGGATCCTTGCCTTTCGGGTCATAACGTAGGCGAAGATGTGGTTTACGAACTCAACGTGACGTCGGAAATCACCGTAAATTTCACGGTGGAATCGGGAACCCCCGAAATTTTCTTCGATGCCGGCCTCGCCATCGGGACCACTTGCCCCATTGGAGAATCCTGCTTTGCGTCCGAGACCTACGCGGATGTCACCAAGACCCTCGGGCCCCTGACATTGGCCCCGGGTACTTATTTCTTCGCTATCGACGTGAGCACCATAGCGGGAGGTTGCATCGAGGCTTATACCCTGGATATTTACGAACCCCCCACCGTCCCGGCTAACAACATGTGCGAGAATCCAGAAGTCCTTCCTTTGGGTCCCTTTGACCTCGACGGTTCCACCACCAGTGCGACCAATAATTACGACTCCGCCCTCTGCACCGGTTACGAAGCGGAGGGTCACGATGTGGTCTACATCACCTGCCTGGCCAACGGCGCCACGCTCGAAGTCACCATGACCACCGCCGGCTGGGACGACTCCCTGTACCTGGTCCTGGACTGCGCCGACATCGCCGGCACCTGCGTGGCGGGATCGGACGAATTTCCGGATGGCTCCAACTTTTCCTACACCAACACGTCCGGGGAGCACCAGCAGCTATTCCTCATCGTCGATGGATACGGACTGGAATCTTTCGGAGATTTCACCATCAGCGGAACCAACGAGGGCGGCTGCGAACCCGTCGGTATCGAAAAGGTCGGCTGGGGAGCGATCAAGAGCCTGTTCCGGTAGACGAAACAGCTTTTTTTCAATACATGGGGCCCGGACCTGCCGGGCCCCTTGATTGGACCGGGATCAGGGAGCTACGGACACCTCACCCCAGTGGATAGGAACGATGGATTGATCGGCGCCCCTTACCCCGAAGTTCTTACCGCCGCCGGACCTGAGAATGGTGTGCCCGCCAACCGAGGCCAGATTCGTGTCCAGGGGCACGTAAGCGTCGACGATCCGCACGTCGAGCGTGTCGGCCGCCAGGGCGGGCCGGGGGAAGATGTGGGGCTGGATTTGCTGGTATACCAGGCAAATGGCGATGATCGTCAGAACGATTTTGGTGAACCGGTCAACCTTCATCGGGAGCCTCCTCAGGGGGTGCAGGGATCAAGTGTCACGACCATATTTACCATATCAGATGAGGTGATGCGTCAGCAATCGTGAGGGGTAGGACAAAAGCCACCGTAACAACGCGGATGGAATATTTGGGAGGGACAGTCCGCCAGAATGTGATATTCTGGCGTCGACGTTGCGGGAGTACCCCATTTCCGGCCGACACCAAGCCGCACAGATTTGTCCGGGACACCCGGCGGCCAGCTAGAACGTGTTCCGCTTGCCAACATGTGTGCCTCGGATGACTGGCATGGTCGCAACCCGGGGGTAAACCATGAAGCCATCAAAACCATCATTGCCAAGAGAGATCATCGTTTTCTTTGCCGTCCTTTGGGCCATCTGCCTGCCACTTGCAGTGCCTGCACAGGAATGTCTCCACTACAGCGAGTACATTCATTGGCTTGGCACCGCGGAGGTGCCATACGCAAGAGGAATCACGATTCATGACGGATTCGCATACGTAACGGGCATGTCTTTCGGTGTGCAGATCGTCGAGATCGAGGATCTCGCCCAACCCTATCTTGTTGGAGAGTTCGACACCCCGGGGTACGCTCGCGCCGTCGCCCTTGCTGGAAAATATGCATACGTCGCCGACGACGACGAAGGATTGCATGTTGCCGACGTCTCGGCGCCGTCCTCACCGTCGATCATTGCCAGCATCCCGACCCCTGATGACGCCATGGGTGTCGCCCTTCGCGGGGAGATCGTTTACGTCGCCGCCAGCAGTGCGGGCATCATGATGATCGACGTATCGGACCCGACGTCTCCCCAGATCGCGGGCGATTTCGGATTGCCCGCGGCAGCTACCGACGTCGAATGCTTCGGTGACCGGGCGATCTTCGTCCACGCAGATGGTATCCAGATCGTCAGTCTCTCGGATCCTCTCGCCCCCTCGGTCATCGGGGGTATCGAACTGTCGGGTCACCCGACAGACGTGGCGATTCGAGGCGACATCGCCTACGTGGCTGCCTCGACGTCCGGATTGCACATCGTCTCGATGGCCGATCCCGGAGTTCCCATTCTCCAAGGCTCCGAAAGTCCGGCGTTCGACTTCAGTGCGGTCGGAGTCTGGGTCAGTGGGGACTACGCATACTTGGGTACGACCCACGTCAATCCTGATCCCGATCTCCCGGTTCTTGGTCGTCTCGACGTCATCGACGTCAGTAACCCTACAGGGCCGCAGCGGGTCGCGCGGCTGAACTACTCCCTCCCTGTCTACGGAGTGGCGGGCGGCCACGGCTTCGTCGTCTACGCGAATCACCAGGATGGCATTCACCTCATCAGCGACTCGTCACCCCTGGCAGCTCCCGAGATCGGCTGGTCCTTGGGCAACTACAACAGCATTGCCGTGGTGAGTCCGTTGGTGGGTCCCTACGCGCTCGTCACCCGCAACGCGGTATCCGGTGCGCACCTGATCATCTATGACATCTCGGCCCCGGCCGTGCCTACATCCGTTGCCACCATGTCCACGGGTACACCTTACGGAGGTAAGGATGTCACGATCGCGGGGAATCTGGCGTACATGGCTGCGGGATATGCTGGCCTCTTGGTGATCGACGTGGCCAATCCTACCTCGCCGATCATTCTGGGATCACTCGACCTGGATGCGGATGCGATAGAGGTAGCCGTTTCCGGAAATCACGGTTACGTGGCCCTTTTCCACAACGAAATCGTGGTCGTGGACGTCTCCGTTCCGACGGCACCATCAGCGGTGGCGTCGATCAGCATTCCAGCCAATGCTCGCTCGCTCGACATCGCCGGCTCACACCTGTACGTCGGGTCCGCCGAATACGGACTCCACATCTATGACATATCCAATCCTACGGCACCCGCGAGCGTCGGCACCGTCGCAACGCCAAGCTATGCGGGTGGTGTCATGGTCGTCGAGGGTATTGCCTACGTTTCCGACTCCGACACGGGATTGCTCGTCGTCGATGTCGCGGATCCCACGACTCCGTTCATCATCGGACAACTGGCTGTCCCCGGCCATGCAAGCGACGTCATGGTCGCCCAGGACGTCGCCTACGTTTCTGCCCGCGACACCGGGTTACAGATCGTCGATGTCAGCGATCCAGAATTCCCGACATATGTAGGAGGCGTCCTGGACATCGCCGGCAGCAGCGTGGTCGCCAACAACCTCGTCTACGTCGCAAGCTATAGCGGGCTTCACATCGTCAATCTTCAGTGCCCGATCGTCACGGCGGTTGCGCTCGATATGGTCGAGCCAGATCACGGGTACCTCCAGATCCAGGCACAACCCAATCCCTTCAATCCGTCCACGACGATCAACTACACGATTCGCGATGCAATGCCTGTCTCGCTGGATATCTACGATCTCCGTGGACGGCTGATACGGAGGCTCGTCAACGATCGCTGGCGAGAGCCGGGAACTCACGACGTGGTGTGGGATGGTCGAAGTGGCAACGGGCGCGCGGTGGCCTCCGGCGTGTACCTGTGCCAAATGAGAGCGGGAATTCACCGGGCGTCCCAAAGGCTCGCACTGGTCCGTTGAGCGGCCAGCATTCATAATTTCTTGCCCGCCAGAAGGGAGGCCAGCGAGCAGGGAGGGGATGGTGAGGAAGTACGGCTTAGCGTAACCTGCCCCACCATTAGTACCATACTCAGAGTGAAGTTGCGGCGGATATTGACGGCCTAGGAGCCGCCTCTGGTGCAGATGGCCGGGACACGACCCGAAACCCGGTCCACTTTCTTGCACCGTGCATACCCCAGAGCGGTTTTTGGCAAAAAAAACCCGCCCTTGCATGGCGGTTAACTTATTTATTTACTTTGTTTTAAATTGGTGGAGCCAAGGGGGATCGAACCCCTGACCTCATGACTGCCAGTCATGC
>CBDTUS010000071.1:0-17001 GCA_965363725.1 uncultured bacterium
TTGCCCCAGGTCCAGTCACCGTTGTTGACGCCGCCTTCGAAGTCGGCGACGGTGGACCCTCCCGCCAGGGCGGAACCGGCAAGGGTGAGGATCAGGGCCAGAGTCATTAGCGTACGCATGAAATTCTCCTTTGAGACTGTGTGAAGTTCTGTCCTGGGGAGTATTATCCTAGATTGGAAATGGGAATACAATTGGACCTTGGTCCAATAAGAGGCAAGTGACTGCAGGCAAGTGGGTTAGATGTCTTCTGCTGGGGTTGGGCCTTCGATACCGAGTCGACCGGCCATGCGCACGAGGTCGGCCAGAGACTCGGCTTCCATCTTTTCCATGACGCGGGCGCGGTGAACCTTGATGGTTTTTTCCTTGGTTCCGAGTTCGAATCCGATCTGCTTGTTGAGCATTCCCTGGACCACCCGCTCGAACACCTCTCGCTCACGCGGGGTGAGCCGGTCGGCCCGTTCCTCGATTTCCTGCCGGCCCTGGCTGACTTCCCTCACGTTGCGGTGGTGGGCCAGGGCCCGCTCCACCGAATCGATGAGATCCTGGTCGTCGAAGGGCTTGGGCAGGAAGTCGACGGCGCCGTCCTTCATGGCCTGCACCGCCATGTCGATGTCGCCGTGACCGGTGATAAAGACGATGGGCAGATCCGAACCCAGGTCCGCCAGCTCGTGCTGGAGATCCAGGCCGCTCATGCGGGGCATGCGAACATCCAGAACCACGCAGGCGGGGTGACCGTCCGGCTTGGCCTCCAGGAAATTCCTGGCCGAAGAAAAGACCTCGGCCGCGTAATTCAGGGACCGGAAAAGGCGCGAGAGGGCCTTGCGCACCGAAGGGTTGTCATCAACGATGTATATGGTGGCTGGCGATTCAGACACGGTGTCCCTTCCTGCGCGGCTGGCTGCCGAGCGGGTCGGAGGAACCGATCCGGGTTCCGGTCGCACCCCAAGGGCAGCCCAGCGCACATGAATCATGGTATCGTATATCCGGTCGATCTCGCAATGGGTATCGGCCAGACATCGCTCCAGATCCGGGTGGTCCCAATCCTGCGGAGAGAGCAGGGCTTCCACGTAGCGGATGTTCAATCCCAGCCTGGACACGGCCGTGGATAGACGGGCAACGTGGTCATTGACTTCGGACCGGAGAACCGATATCTCCTGGTCCGAGTTGTGTTGTCTCTTGGCCTTCAAGGATCTATGTTCTCCGGGGCGATATGGTGGCTCCAATCCGATTTGAATGAATTATGAGTGATCAGGCGCCGCCTGACAATGGGACCATGGTCCAATAGAAATTTGTGATCAATTTGC
This sequence comes from uncultured bacterium, assembly GCA_965363725.1. GTDB lineage: Bacteria > Krumholzibacteriota > Krumholzibacteriia > LZORAL124-64-63 > LZORAL124-64-63 > JAGLCY01. Next base: position 1,305 of record CBDTUS010000071.1, read on the forward strand.
AAGGTGATGACATGCTGCGGGTTGCCCTCTTATTATTCCTATTGCAGCCATTTCTCGGCCTGGCCTCGGTGGAGACCGATTCTCTGGCCGTGGAAACCCAATTGGCGGATCTGCATCCGGAGGAGCACCTGGAATTTCTCCGGACGGAAGTGCTCAAGACCCTGCGCAACGAACCACGCCTGGCCATCGCCATTGCCCGCCGCTACCTGGCCGTGGCCACCGAACAGGGTGACCCCACCGCCCAGAATCAGGCCCTCATGGACATCGGCGTGGCCCATTATTTCATGGGTGACTACCACAATGCCCTGAGAAGCTACGAGGAAGCCCTGGTAATTGCCGAGGAAATCGGGGACAACGTCCGGGTCGGCAACGCGGTGAATAATATCGGTATCCTCTATTTCGTGTGGGGGGAGCATGACCGGGCTCTCGATTACTATTTGCGTGCTCTTTCCCTGCGCCTGGAAACCGATGACACCAGCGGCGCCGCCAGCTGTTACAACAACATCGCCGGCGTTCACCATACGGCGGGGCGCTATGCTTCAGCCCTGGAATACTATCAGCGGGCCCTGGAACTCTACCGGGACATCGACAACCAGATCTATGAAGCCAGCACACTCAGCAACATCGGGCTTGTCCTGTACGATCAGGGGCATTATGACGAGGCCATGGTCGAAATCCAGGCGGCCCTCGATCTCGAACGGGATGGGAATGATCTATCGAGCCAGGCCCTTTCCCTGAACAATATGGGCATGGTGCGTTTTAAACAGGGGCGCCTGGCGGAGGCCCAGGACCTCTTTCGAGAAGCCCTGGCCATCCGCCGGGAAATCGACGACAGGCGGGGTGAATCGGTCAGTATGCAGCTTCTGGGCACCACCCTGGTGGATAGCGGCAATCTGGATGGAGGCATCCGTTACCTTGAGGATGCCCTGGCCATTGCCAGAGACCTGGAAGTTCAGGAACTGATTCGCGACGACCTGCAAGCCCTGGCCGAAGCCTGGGAAAAGGCGGGGCGTCACGACCGCGCCCTGGATTACTTCAAACTCTACAAGGAGGCCCACGACGAGATCTTTGATGAGGAAAGGGCTCGACAGATGGCCGCCACCGAAGCGAGCTTCGAAGTGGACCTCAAGGACCAGGAAATCGCAGGTCTGCGCCGGGAGGCGGAATTTGAATCCTTTCGTCGGCAGATCATGCTGTTGGGTGCCGGGCTGTCAGCCGTTATCATGGTCCTATTGTGGAGTCGCTATCGCTTCCAGAAACGAGCCCATATGGAAATCCGGATCAAGAACGAGGCCCTGGGTCAGGCCCACGCCGGATTGGAAAAGGCAGCCAGGGAGGAGCTGGCCCACGTAGCGCGGGTGGCCACCATGGGCGAATTGACAGCCGCCTTTGCCCACGAACTGCACCAACCGCTGACGGCCATCAAGGCCAACGCGCGTGCGGCGCGGAACCTTCTCTCCCAGCCTGCGGAAGACAAAGAGGAAGTGGACGAAGCGCTGGTGGACATCCGGGATGACGCCGAACGGGCTCGGGAGATCATTCACAGGCTAAGGGAGATGATGCGCAAGGGCGAGGAGCGTCGTGAAGTTCACGACCTCAATTTTGTCACTCGCTCGGCCGTTAAATTCATCGAGGGAACCGCCACTCAACAGGGAGTGGATATCCATCTTGATCTGGGGACAGGCCTCCCTTTGGTCCGCTGCGACCACATCCAGCTTCAGCAAGTGGTGATGAACCTCGTCCAGAACGGCATGGCCGCCATGGAACCCCAGGGCGGTGAGATCGTCATTCGCACCTCCGCCACCGAGGATGGTGATGTGACCGTCCAGGTCCGCGACGCCGGCCCCGAGGTTTCCCGCGATGTCCTGGCCGACATGTTCGACCCTTTCTTCACCACCAAAACCGAGGGCCTGGGCATGGGCCTCCCCATCTGCAAATCGATCATCGAGGCCCACAACGGAACCTTGAAGGCCACCCGCAACGAGGGCGGCGGCTTGACGATGGAGTTCCGTCTGCCAGCCGGATAGTCAGCCCGCCGGGAAAAAGGTCACAGGCTGGGCGGGTACAACGCTAGAGAGCCACAGGATATTGCCATATACAAGCGGCCCGGGTAATCCGCAGGTACGAGGACATCCCGGGCCGCTTGATATATGGCAATATCCTGTGGCTCTCTAGCGTCGCACCTGCTCCACCTTGTACCCCTTTTTACCCAGGAGGCTGACAATCCCCATGTCCCCGGCAAAGTGCCCGGCCCCCACGACGACAAAAATGTCGGTGTCGCCCTTCAGCATATCTTCGATCTTGTCGGCCATGGCCACGTTGCGATCGTCAAGCAGCTTGTAATAGAAATCCTTCATGGCCGGATCCTCACCGACCTGTTCCTGCAGGAACTTGTCCAGGCCATCGACGTCCCCGGAATTCCACAGGTAGACCATCCGTTCGATCATGGGCCCGATCTCTTCCATCTGATCGAGGAATTCGGCCACCAGGACGTCGTCCAGCTGGTCGTCGATCTCGAAGAACAGGTCGAGCTGCTGCTCGATGGTTTCCAGCGAGCGGATCTCCTTGCCCTGCTCCATCGCCGCATCCAGGAAGTGCTTGTCGATGCCGAGCTCCGGATCGAATCCCTGCTTCTGGTATTCCTGCATGACCATGACCATGGCCACGATGCCCGGTTTCATCGTCTGGTACATGGCCAGATTGATATCCCGTTCGGCGGCGAATTCCTGCATCCGCTGCCATAGCTCGGGGGACAGATGGTCCGCCAGGGTGGTCCCCGCAGGCAGCATGCCTTTCTGCATCATCAGCACGCCGGTTTTCTGTAGGACCTCCGGATCGGTCATGTCCACTTCCACCGCCAGCACCGGAGACGCGGCAAAGGCGGTTTCGAAGGGTTCGGCCAGGGGAAAGAAATCCGGCTGGCCCACGTGGATCGACCCGACCAGGGTCACCGTGGCCGTGTCCGATTTTACCTGCCACATGAAGAGGGGATTTCCCTTTTCCAGCGACGAGCAGCCCGCCGTCACCAGGGCGACGGCCAGGGCTGCCAACAGGACCACGCGGGTCACTCGGACGTATCTCATTGCGACTCACTCGTTTTCAGGAAGCGGTAGAAGTCCGAATCCGTGGACAGGACCAACGAGCTCGCCTTGTTCAGGGTCGTCTTGTAGGCTTCCATCGTCTTGAGGAACTCGTAGAACGAGCGCGTATCCGGCGAACTGTTGTACGCCGAGGCGTAGATGTTCGTCGCTTCGGCGTCCGCGTTACCCTTGATCTCCTGGGCCAGCTTGTAGGCTTCGGAACGGATCCGCAAAAGTTCGCGGTCCTTCTCGCCGCGGATACGGAAGGCCTCGCCCTGGCCCTCACTCCGGAAACGGTCGGCGATGCGCTGCCGCTCCGAGACCATGCGCTCGTAGACCTTGCGCTGGACCTCGGCCACGTAGTTGATCCGCTTGAATTCCACGTCCAGGATCTCGATTCCCAGGTCGGTCGTCCGTTTTTGTGAGTTGGCCAGGATCTCCAGGCGGATCTGGTCGCGGCCCGATTCGATGTCTTCCATCGTGACTTCGTCTTCGGCGTCCACCTCGGTCGCCATGGGCTCGCGGTTGGTGCTACGCACCACCTCCACCAGGTCGTACTTGGCAATGGCGTTGCGCGTCTCGCCGTCGAGAATGTCGTCCAGACGTGTCTGCGCCCCTCGCTCATCCCGCAGACGCTGGAAATACAGCAGCGGGTCGGTGATCCGCCAACGGGCGTAGTTGTTGACCCAGATGAAACGCTTGTCCCTGGTCGGAAGCTGGTTGGGATCGCCGTCCCATTCCAGGAACCGCTTCTCGAAACGATGCACCTTCTGAATGAAGGGCAGCTTGAAGTTGAGGCCCGGGGTCAGGACCGGATCCCCCGTCGGCTTGCCGAACTGGGTGATGATGACCTGGTGCGGTTCCTGAACCACGTACATCGAATTGAACAGCACGAGGGCGACAACGATAATCAAGGGTATCAGCAGCTTATTCATGCTACTCACCTCCCTTGGTCTTGGTTTCGTTGAGATTGAGCAGCGGCAGCACGCCCTTCAGCCCGTCATCGACGATGATCTTGCTTTCCACCTGGGGCAGAACTTCGGTCATCGTTTCCAGGTACATCCGGGTGCGCGTCACTTCGGGTGCCTTGCGATAGGCCTCGTAGATGGCCGTGAACAGCAGCGCGTCGCCCTGGGAGCGGTTGACCCGGTCCAGGGCGTAACCTTCGGCCTCCTGAATCGTCTGCAGGGCCTCACCCTTGGCCTTGGGGATCTCGCGGTTGTATTCGGACTGCGCCTGGTTGATGAGTTTTTCCTTCTCTTGCTGGGCTTCGTTCACCGCGTTGAAGGATGGCTTCACCGGGTCGGGCGGATTGACGTCCTGCAGGACGACCTGTTCGACCTTGATCCCGGTTTCATACTGGTCGCAGAGATCCTGCAGTTCGGTGGTCACCTGCAACGCCACTGCGGCGCGACCGACGGTGAGCACCTCGTTGACGATGTAGTCGCCGATCACCTTGCGCATCACCGCTTCACTCATGTCGCGAAAAGTCTTTTCGACGTTGCGCACCTGGAAGAGGTATTTGTACGGATCGACGATCCGGTACTGCACCACCCATTCCACCACCGCGGCGTTCAGATCGCCGGTGAGCATGTTCGATTCGTCCTGGTACGGTTTGACCGAATACTGGCTTTTGACGCCGGCCTTGACCGTCCGGAATCCGAACTCCTCCTTCAGCTGACGCTGGATGGGCACCTTGAGGACCCTCTCGATGCCGAAGGGGATCTTGAAATGAAGACCGGGATCGGTGCTGCGCACGTACTTGCCGAAACGCAGGACGAGCCCGGTCTCCTCGGGGTCAATAGTGTAGAAACTGGTGAAGGCCAGGATCAGGATCAGAACGGCGCCCACGATCAGCTTGATCTTGCCGCCGTCGAACTTGGGCAGCTTGATCTCCGGGATCTGGGGACCCTGTGGCCCACGGTCGAACCTTTGGTCATCGGTCATGTCAATCCCCTCGGGTTGTGGCGGACAAAGGGGTCCGCGACGTAATCCGGTGGAAGGGTTCCGGATGGAATGCTCTGAATCGGAATGTACAGGGAAATACCCGGGGAAGCACCCGTTTATTCGGAAAATCGGGCCCTGGAAAACGGCAGCTCAGAACTCCCCGTGGGCGGTCCTGGCGATGATCTCGTCCTGCAGTTCGCGGGAAAGATCGCAGAAATAGTCGCTGTAGCCTGCCACGCGCACGATCAGGTCCCGGTGGCTGTCGGGATCCTCCTGGGCCTCGTGCAGGACGTCGGCCGCCACCACGTTGAACTGCACATGGTGGGCGTCCTGACTGAAGTAACCGCGGATCAGGCCGGCTATGGCGTCCAGACCCTTGTCGCCCTCGAGAACCTGGGGCGTGAATTTCACGTTGAGCAAGGTGCCGCCGGTGCGGAGGTGATCCATCTTGGCGGCGGAATTCATGACGCCGGTGGGGCCCTGGCGATCGGCGCCCTGGACCGGGGAAATCCCTTCCGACAATGGAGTTCCGGACTTGCGCCCATCGGGGGTGGCCCCGATCACGGAACCGAAATACACGTGGCAGGTGGTCGGCAGCATGTTGATGTGGTAGGTGCCCCCGCGTCCGTTGGGCCGACCGTCGACCAGGTCGAAAAAGGAGTTGAAGCAATCGACCATCAGCTCATCGGCCGCGTCGTCGTCGTTGCCGTAGCGCGGAATCTTGTTCAGCGCCCTCTGCCGCAGGGTCTCGGTGTTGGTGAAGTCATCGGCCAGGGCCTGAAGAAGCTCGTCCATGGTGACGGTTTCATCCTCGAACACCAGCTGCTTGATGGCCGACAGGCTGTCGGTCAGGGTGCCGGTGCCCACGCCCTGGATGTAGCTCGTGTTGTAGCGGGCGCCGCCGGCGTTGTAATCGCGCCCTTCGGCAATGCAGTCGTCGATCAAAAGCGACAGATAGGGCGCCGGCGCGTATTCGGCGTACATCCTTTCAAATATGGTATTTCCCCGGATCTTGAGATCGATGAAATGGGCCAGCTGGGTGCGCCAGGCGTTCATCAGATGGTCGATGCTCGCAAATCCGCGCGGGTCGCCGGTGCGGGGGCCGATCTGTTTTTCCGTGCGGGGGTCGAAACCATCATTCAGGGCCAGTTCGAGGATCTTCACCAGGTTGAAGTACCCGGTCAGGATGTAGGCTTCCTTGCCGAAGGCGCCGGCTTCCACGCAGCCGCTGGCGCCGCCTTCGCGTGCATCTTCCAGGGACTTCCCCTGGCGTTCCAGTTCCTTGACGATCGCGTCCGCGTTGAACACCGAGGGAAACCCGTAACCCTGGCGGATGACCTGGGCGGCGGCTTTCAGGAAGCTGTCGGGATTCTCCTTCGAAACCTGGATATTGTTGCTGGGCTGCAGGATATGCATCTCGTCGATGACTTCCAGCAGCAGGTAGGTGACATCGTTCACCGCGTCGGTGCCGTCGGATTTCAGGCCGCCCAGATTGATGTTCGCAAAGTCGGTGTAGGTGCCGCTTTCCTGGGCCGTGACCCCCACCTTCGGGGGCGCGGGGTGGTTGTTGAATTTGACCCAGAAACACTGGAGCAGTTCCCGGGCGGATTCCCGGTCCAGCGATCCGACGACCAGCTCCGGCGTATAGAAGGGTTGCAGGTGCTGATCCAGGTGCCCGGGGCTGAAGCTGTCCCAACCGTTCAGTTCGGTCACCACGCCCAGGTGGTGGAACCAGTAGGCCTGCAGGGCTTCCTGGAACGACCGCGGCGACTGGGCGGGGACACGCTCACAGACATCGGCGATGTGTTCCAGTTCCCGGCGCCGGTCCGGATCGGTCTCCGCCTTGGCTTGCTTGAGAGCTTCTTCGACGTAACGCCGCGCCAGGATCATCGTGGCCTCGGCGGCGATGTGCATGGCGCGCAGCTGCTCGCGCCGGTCCAGGGCCTGAGAGTCTTTCCGGAAATCGAGACGCGCGGCGGCTTCCCGGATATCGTCCTGCAAGTCGAGCAGCCCTTTTTTGAATATCTTGCCGTCGGCCACGGTGTGGCCCGGGGCCCTCTGCTCCATGAACTCGGTGAACACGCCGGCGGCGTAGGCGTCGTGCCACTGCCGGGGCAGCTGGGGAAAGATGCGGTCGCGCAGCGAGCGTCCCGACCAGAAGGGGACGATTTCATCCCGGTAGGTGTCAATGACCTCTTTACTTACGCTGTAGCTGGTCATGGGCCGGGAGTCGAGGATCTCGAGGTCCTCCGGCGTGTGGCAGGTCAGTTCGGGAAAGGTGGGCACGGCCAGGGGTTCGGGACCACGTTCGCCGACGATCAGTTCCCCTTCGCCAATGTAAATGGTCTTGCGCTCGCAGATGTACTTGAAGGACAGGGCGCGCATGACCGGCGCCGAGTGCTTGCCCTGCTCGGTGCGGTAGAATTCCGTCAGCAGCCTGGCCCTTTCGGCCGAAATGGAAGGCCGCGACGCCAGGCTGCGGTCCCGCAGTTTCTTGACCCGCTCGTTCATGGTCATCCTCCGATATGCACGTCGAGGCCGTACCGGCGTACCAGATCGGCCTGTTTTTTCACCAGGGCGGGTTCGGCCTGGGCCAACCCCTCCAGGAAATAATCCATGCCCAGGCGGCCGTACTTGTCGCGGCCGATCGCATGGAAGGGCAGCAGGTGTACCGGGCAGGGCCGGGCCAGGCTGGCCGCGAATTCGGCCACCGCATTCAGGTTTTTTTCATCGTCGGTCAGGCCGGGAATCAGCGGCACCCGGATCCACACCTCGTGGCCCTCGGCGGCCAGGATCTTCAGGTTGTCCAGGATGCGCCCGTTGCCCACGCCCACGGTCAGCCGGTGCTGCTGGTCGTCCATGACCTTCAGGTCATAGAGGATCAATTCCGCCTGGGCCGCCACCTCCAGCAGCGTGGCGGTCGTCACATGGCCGCAGGTGTCGACCGCCCGGTGGATGCTCCGCCGGCCGCATTCTTCAAGGCATTCCAGCAAAAGAGGGGCGTTCCCGTTGGCGACGGGCTCGCCTCCGGAAAAGGTGACCCCTCCGCCTGATTTCTCATGGAAGGGGCGGTCCCGTTCGATTTCGGCCAGGATGCGGGCCGAGTCCATTTCTTCACCCAGAAGAACTCGCGCGCCGGACGGACACACCTCCACACACGAGCCGCAACCGAGGCAGGAGGCGTCGGGACGATTGGTGCCGGTCGCCGGATCCACCGGACCGGCGATATCTTCGGGGCAGGCCGGCGCGCAGAGCTCGCAACCCAGGCAGCGGTCAGCCTGGATGGCGATCTGGGGCCTGTTCTGGCGACTTTCGGGGTTGTGGCACCAGGGGCAGCTCAGAGGGCAGCCCTTGAGGAACACGGTGGTGCGGATGCCCGGGCCATCGTGCAGGCTGAACCTCTGGACATTGAAGACGGTGGCGGTGTTCATGCCCGGCCCTCAGCGCTGAGTTCGTCCAGGTAGTAGCTGCGGATGAAATCCTTCTGTACCTCGAAGGACCAGTGGACGTCACGCACGATCTCAGCCGCCCAGGCGAAGTCGCCGGCTTCGAGATGCGAAATGATCTCCTCGTGCTCGTCGACGGAGGCGAGTTCCCAGGCCTTGACGAAAGTCCGCTTGCGGGGAAAGTCGTACAGGCGCTGCTTCATGGCCGTGACGGCGTGTACCAGTTCCCGGTTGCCCGACAATTGAAGGTAGCTGTCGTGGAGGGCCAAGTTGGCACGGTAGTACCGGTCGAAGTCGTTCACCTTTAGCGCGGCCCGGCCCTCATCGTTGTGGCGGCGCATCCGGGCAATCTTTTCGTCCGTCAGGGCGGCGGACTCAGTGACCAGGACGGAGGCCTCCAGGGCGCCGATCATCTGGTAGAGGTTGCGGATATCCTGTTCGGTCAGCCGGCGAACCCGGATGCCGCTGCGCGGCTTGATGACCACGAACCCCTCCTGCTCCAGGCGCAGCAGGGCCTCGCGCATGGGCGTGCGGCTGACGCCGAGCTCCTGCGCGATGTCATCCTGGCGGATGACGCTGCCGGGGCTGAGGTCGCCGGAATCCAGCTGGTCGCGCAGGATTTCGTAAACCTGTTCCCGCAAAGAGGATCGATTCACCAAAGAGGTGCCGTTTCCCATGGGTTTCCGTCTCTTGAAATCCGGGAGCCTGTCTTCTGATATCTAATATATCAGATTCGGTAAATGACGGCAAGACTTGATAGCCCAGGTCGAGAATGCCCCCCGGGGGGCAATTTGAATCAGGGCGAATCAGTCCGCGCTGGAGGTATGGTCGTGGACGATCCGCCAGCCCTCGTCGAATCGGCGCAACTGGAGGGTGAAAAGGCCGTGGGGCTGATCGTGTTCGCGTATCAGCCGCCAGGCGCCGAAGGCCAGGGCGGCGTCAGCGGACAACACCCTGATATCCAGGTCGCTGAACACCAGGCGTCCCATCGCCGCGCGGTCGGGATAGCGCTTCAGGTAGCCGTCCAGAGTTTCCTGCCAGCCGAACGTGACCTTGCCCCCGCTCGCGAAGCGCAGGTCCGGGGAATTCCAATAGGTTTCCATGTAGCCTTCGATGCTGCCGGCGTTCCAGGCGGCTTCGCCCTGGGCGATGACCGCGCGGACCTGGGACTGAATATCACCGTCACGACCCTGTTCCCCCAGGGCCAGGTCCGCCCCAGAGATCAGCATGAATACCATCATGACAAGGATCCGAACCATCACTTCTCCTTCAACCGGCTTCCCGGCCTGAAATTCTGGCATTCGAGGCATTCTAGCAGGGAATGATCTCCCGGGCTCGAATATGTTTTCGGCCGTGTGCATCTACGTTCCTGCAATAAGTTGACTTACGGTTCTCATTTTGGTAGGGTCCGAAAATATAACGGCTGACACTCAAGCGTACGGAGGGGGACCATGCGCACACTCAAACTGGTATTTATCCTGCTTATTCTTCTGTCTTCGAATCAGGCCCTGGGACAACAGATTTCAGGATCGCTGGAGGGAATCGTCCAGGACGAGGACGGGGCGCCCATTCCCGGGGCCGGGGTCACCGTCACATCCACGAATCTGCAGGGCGGTCGCACTGTTTTCGCCGGAAAAGGCGGCCGGTTCATCCTACCGGTCCTGCCCGTGGGAACCTACCGGGTCATCATCGAATTTGCCGGGTACCAGATCGTGACGTTCGAAGATATCCGAATCCATTTGGGCTTCAACTCGGATCTGGGGGTCGTCCAACTTGCCGCTCAGGTCCACGAACTGGAAGACCTGATCGTGACGGGGCGCAGCCCGCTCATCGACCCGGTCTCCACCACGGTCGGTGCCAATCTGAGATCAGAGGAATACTCGGACCTGCCGCTTGACCGGAGTTACCGGAACATGGCTCTGCTGCTGCCGCACATCCAACAGAGTTTCCTGGGCGATGAGATCAACATCGGGGGCGGTACAGGGTACGAGAACAAGTACTTCATTGATGGCGTCGATGTGACCGATGTGGCGGTCGGCAAGTCATCGACCGATCTGCCGTACAACTTCATCCGCGAAGTCCGGGTCCGCTCGGGGGGCTACGAAGCGGAATTCCGCGGTTCGCTGGGCGGCGTGGTCGACGTCATCACCCTGTCGGGGACCAATAGTTTTCAGGGCCAGGCCTTCGGCTTCTATACCAATGACCAACTCAGGGGAGAACCCCGGCAAAGCCTGGAAGACCCTTCGACGGGCAAGCTGAAGATGTACGATGTCGGTTTCAGCGTCGGGGGCCCCATCTCCCAGGACAAGCTTTGGTACCTGCTGGCCTACAATCCGGCCTATACCTCGGAGGAGATCTCCCTGGGGTCACCGGGAATTTTTGAAAACGAAGTCACCACCCACCGCCTCGCCTCCAAGTTGAATTGGCGGGTCGACGACAACAATGATCTCGAACTATCCTTCTTCGCCGATCCGACCAATAGAGAAGGAGTGGGTGGCCTTCCCACCTGGATCGGGGTTCCCTCCGAACTGGCCAATCCTGATCCCGCCCTCCGGGAAGAGACCGGCGGCGGTTATAACATCGTTCTCAACGGAAAACACTGGCTCGGGGATTCCTTTCTTCTGGAGTCGAGGCTTTCCCAGGTCACCCGCAATTCCAAGGACGTTCCCCTGACCGAAACGGGCGCCAATGAAGTCCTGTTCGCTGACCACGTCACCGGGGTTTGGTCCGGAGGCAGTGCGGGGACCACCGACAATCAGACCCGGGTCGCGGCGGCGGGGCTGGGCGCCTCGTGGCTGGGCCAGCAGCACACCCTCAAAGCCGGCCTGGAGTACCGACATCAGGCCTGGGACATCGAAGACGAACTTTTTATTCTCAACAGGTTCGAAGACGAAAGCAGCAATGACCTCTACGAGACGCTGGAAAACACCACTTTCGGCACGCTGAAGAGCCGCCTGTGGTCCGCATATCTACAGGACAGCTGGCGCCTGGGAGATTCCTGGCGCATCAACTTGGGGCTGCGCTGGGACGGCCAGAATCTCATTGATTCGAACGGCAACGTGGCCCAGAGCTTCAATGATCAGTTTCAACCCAGGATCGGATTCACGTTCCAGCCCGGCGCTTCAGGAAAGAGCCAATTTTTCGGATCGGCGGGGAGGTTTTACCAGGACATGGCCCTGCAAGCTCCCTCAGCCCTTTTCATTGCCGGAAGTGTCTACCGGATAACGGATTATGACCATGATCCTCGCCTGGATCCCACGGGCGGAGATGTTTCCGAATTTGTCTCCGAGATCGTGGAAGACCGGGATCTCGAGGGCCAGCACTTCGACGAACTGACGTTGGGCTTTACCAGGATGATGGGCCACCAGGCCAAGGTGACGTTGCGTGGGGTCTACCGCGAACTGAAAAATGGCCTGGAAGACGCCCTGGTGGATGAGGCGACGTTTCATTTCGAATGGGGCAACCCCGGCTTTGGCCTGTTGGCCGACTTTCCCCGCATGACCCGGATCTATCGGGCTTTCGAATTAACCGTGGAACATGCCCCTACAGAGAAATACAACTTCCTTTTCTCCTATGTCCTGTCGGCCAACAAGGGCAACTATCCGGGACTGTATCCCCAGGACATCTCCAGCGACGGGTGGCCCAACATGGGCCCGGCGTTCGATGTTCTTGAGCAGACCATCGACGCCGATGGCCCTCTTCCCAACAACCGCACCCACGTATTCAAGCTGCTGGGCTCCTATCATTTGACGAGAGAATTCAGCGCCGGGTTGACGGCTTCCTGGCAAAGCGGCACTCCTCTAAATGAATTCGGCGCGGCAATGGCCGAAAATCTGTACCGGGTATTCCTGCAGCCGAGAGGCACCGCCGGGAGCATGCCTTCGATCTGGGATCTCAATCTCCGCCTGGCCTACACCCTACCGTTCTGGCGGGAATCACAGGTGGAGCCGCGGCTGATTCTGGACTGGCTGCACATCGGCAGCCAGCGCGACCCGGTGAACTACGACCAATGGCACTACCGGGCCAGGGACGACGAGGGGAACCAAATCCAGGAGAGCCCCACTTACGGACTGCCCGTGGCCTACCAGCCGCCGATGGCCGTTCGTTTCGGATTCGAGGTGGGATTCTGACAGGAGGGTGAATCAACCGTACCAGGATTTAAATTTGGCTTTCAAATCAAGGAATCGCGCCGAAGGGTGGCCCTCCGGGAAGATCAAATCCTCAACGGTTTCCATTTGCCACTGCACCCTGAAGTCCTTTTCATCCCAGGCCGCCTCCATCAACTCAACGGCCCGCTCTTCATTTCCGAGCGCTCCATGAACACAAGCCAAAAATACCCTGGGGATATACCGGCGTTCAGCCGCCGCTTCCAGGTCCGTCTTAATGGCTTCAATTTCCCCCGTTCGACCCAGTCCAACCAGGGCCGTCAGCAATTGAGGCAAGGATTCGGGAGAGCCCTCTTCAATCGAGAATAACTTGTCTTGTGCCTCTGTCAGGATTTGGACCGCTTCCTCAAACTTCTCCTTCTTCACCAATTCCCACCCAAAGGCCCAACGAGCCACCGAATTCGCCGGATCGACCTCCAGGGTGCGCTCATACCACACCCTCGCCTCATCCACATTGTCCTGGTTAAATACCATATTGGCGAGCAGGAAAGGGTTGTAGGGGTCCAGGGCAAGAGCCCTTTCCAACAGGACCACGCCTTCATCGGACCTATCCAGGTCTTTCAATTGCTGAGCGTTGTACAACAATGCGGCAATGTTGCTGGGATTCAATTCCAGCGCACGCTGCGAATGCCAGTCCATCTTTTCGTAATCAATCTTTTCTCCGGTATACATCAGGACATCCGAGATCACCGCGTGGGCCGTCGCGTTGGTTTCGTCGATTTCCAGGGCCCGGTTGGCCGCGGCCATGGCCCTTTTGAATCCTTCTCCCCCCCCGGGTAACGGTTCGATCTGGATCAGCATTCCATAGGCCTCGGCCAAATGGGCGTAGGCCAGGGAAAACTCCGGGTCCAGCTTGATGGCTTCTTCATACATTTGGGCGGCTCGGCGCACGCTACTCAAGGTCACCAGACTGAACAGGTGCCGGCCCTGAAGATAGATTTCGTAGGCGCGTGGATCGACAGGCCGCACCTTGTTCAGACGATTTTGGGATTCTGCCGAAATTTCCAGGGACAGTTTCTGACCAATGGTCCCGGCCACCAGGGCGTTCAGCTTGAGGATATCCGCCTCGGTCCGCTCGAACTGGTCGGCCCAGATCTGCTGTTCGGGGTTGGCCTTGATGAGCTTGGCCGTCACGAAGACCTTGTCCCCGGCCCGGCGTACCGAAGCTTCCACGATGGCGTCGACATCCAGTTCGGCCGCTATTTCAGGCAGAGACAAGTCCGAATCCCGGTACCTCATGACCGTCGTGCGTCCGATCACCCGCAAGTCGGATCCGGCCCCGAGCATCTGGAGTTCGGTGATCAGTTGCTCGGTCAGCCCCTCGGAAATGAAATCATTTTCCTGATCCTCGGAAAGATTGGCGAAGGGCAATACCGCCAAGGAGTCGATCCTGTTTGCGTCCTGGTACCAGGTCCACCAGGTCAAGGCAACGGCCGCGGCAACCACGGCGGCCAGGACTCCGAAGAGAAGTCGTTTGCGGCGTTTCAGTTTCCGGCGCCGGTCGTACCGGGCCGTCCTCTGACCGAGTTCCTGCCGGTCGCGGACCGCCTCCAGATCGCTCAGGAGTTCGTCGGCCGTCCGGTAGCGCTGACCGATGTCCTTGGCCAGGGCACGGTCGATGATCCGTTCCAGATCAGGCGGCGCGTCCGGACGATATCCCGTCACCGGTTCGGGTTCCTTGTGCATGATGGCGTAGAAGATCCCGGCCAGCTGGTCGCTGGCGAAGGGCAGGCGGCCGGACAGCATCTGGTACAGGACCACGCCCAGGGCCCAGACGTCGGCCTGGGCGTCTACGGATTGGCCGTTGGCCTGTTCGGGCGACATGTAGGCCGCCGTGCCCAGGGCCGTGCCGGTCTTGGTCAACCGGCTCAGGTCGGTTGCCCGAGCCAGGCCGAAGTCCATGACCACGGCCTGACCCTCGTCGGTGAGCATGATGTTGGCGGGCTTGATGTCGCGGTGGACCACGCCTGCAGCGTGAGCCCGGCTCAAGGCGCTTCCCACCTGGGCGGCGATCCGCGGGACCTCATCCACCGGCAGGGGCCCGTCCGCGGCCAGGCGATCCTCCAGGGTCCGGCCCTTGAGGTACGACATCACGATGAAGGTCTGGCCGTCTTCTCGGCCGATCTCGTGGACCGGGCAGATGTTGGGATGTTCCAGAGAGGCGGCGGCGCGGGCCTCGCGTTGCAGGCGGGCCAGCTGGTCGTCTGTCGCGGCGGTCTGGGGAGGCAGAAACTTGAGGGCGCGGGTTACCTTGAGGTCCAGGTCCTCGGCCTTGTAGACGACCCCCATCGCGCCTGCGCCGAGTTCCTCGATGATGCGGTAGTGGCCAATCTGGCGGCCGATCATCCTGCGATTTCCCCCTATCGACTCCGAAACCTACACATCGTTGTCCCCATTGAGGGTATCACACGGCAGGTCGGTCGGAAAGAATATCCAACGCCATCGCCGCCAGCCCGTAACCGAACACCCCCGGCAGGGTCATCTGGCTGGCCAGGGTGTTACGTTCGCGGGTGCCGTTGGGTTTTTCCGGTGGATCCGGCTCCCCCTCCTCCTTGGCGGCGTCCGGACGGTGAGCCTTGGCATTCTCGATGGACCAGATGGCCGGGATCCCCTCCGCTATCTGACGCCTCTTCAACCGGGACCTCACCTTGCGGGCCAAGGGGCAGATGGTCGATTCGGAAATATCCCCGGATCTCACCTGCCCCACATCCGATTTCCCCGCCGCACCCAGGCTCGTGATCACCGGAATGCCGTGCCCGTGGCACCAGACCAGCAGCCCGACCTTGGTGTTGAGGCTATCGATGGCGTCGATTACCAGGCCGGGAGGGGAATCCGGCGGAACGATGCGGGCCAGAGTGTCCTCCCCGCAAAAAGCCTCGGTCACGATGACTGTCGTGTCGGGACAGACCCGGTTCAGGTAGTCGCGCAGAGCGTCGGTCTTCAGGCGGCCCAGGTCGGCCGGTTCAGCGAAAGGGCTGCGATTGAGGGAGGAAACCGAAACGGTGTCGAAATCCACCAGGTGCAGGGCGCCGATGCCGCTGCGCGCCAGGTTGACCGC
>CBDTUS010000072.1:0-16697 GCA_965363725.1 uncultured bacterium
GCGAACGCTGCAGCTTGCTCGCCGCGACCATCTTCATGGCCTTGGTGATCTGCTGCGTGTTCTTGACCGAACGAATCCGGTTGTTGAGTATTTTTACCCCGGCTCCCGCCACGGGTTACCTCCTACTCGCGATGAATTCTTCGATGGCTTCGGTCAGGTGCTTGACGGTGTTGTCCTCGAGCTTGCCGCTCTCGGCGATGGTGTGCAGGACACCCGCGTGCTTCTCGGCCATGTAGGTGTGGAAATCGATTTCCCACTGCTTCAACTCCGGGACAGGCACCTCGTCGAGGTAACCCTTGCTGGCGGCGAAGATGATCGACACCTGCTTCTCGTTGCTCATGGGCGCGTACTGATCCTGCTTGAGGATCTCGACCATGCGTTCGCCGCGGGTCAGCTGACGCTGGGTCGACTTGTCCAGGTCGCTGCCGAACTGCGCGAACGCCGCCAGCTCACGGTACTGGGCCAGGTCGAGACGCAGCGAACCGGCCACCTTCTTCATGGCCTTGGTCTGCGCGGCGCCACCCACACGGGATACGCTGATACCCACGTTGATGGCCGGCCGGATGCCCTGGTAGAACAGATCGTTCTCCAGGAAGATCTGGCCGTCGGTGATCGAAATCACGTTGGTCGGAATGTAGGCCGACACGTCGGAAGCCTGCGTCTCGATGATCGGCAGGGCGGTCAGGGAGCCGCCGCCGTTCTCGTCGGACAGCTTGACCGAACGCTCGAGCAGGCGGCTGTGCAGATAGAACACGTCTCCGGGAAACGCTTCGCGTCCGGGCGGGCGGCGCAGCAGAAGCGACATCTGCCGGTAGGCGTTGGCCTGCTTGGAAAGATCGTCGTAGACCACGAGGGTGTCCTTGCCCTGCCACATCATGTGCTCGGCCATCGTGCAGCCGGCGTAGGGGGCCAAAAACAGCATCGGGGCGGGCTCGCTGGCGCTGGCGGCGATGATGGTGGTGTACTCCATCGCGCCGTGCTCCTGGAGCTTGTGGTAAACCGAGGCGACGGTCGACTGCTTCTGGCCCACGGCCACGTAGAAGCAGAACACGCCCTTGCCCTTCTGGTTGATGATCGCGTCGATGGCGATGGCGGTCTTGCCGGTGCCGCGGTCGCCGATGATCAGCTCGCGCTGGCCGCGACCGATGGGGATCATCGAGTCGACGGCCTTCAGGCCGGTCATCAGCGGCTGGCTCACGGGCTGACGGGCGGTCACGCCGGGAGCCTTGATCTCGATGTTGCGCGTCTCGGCGCTGGGCACGGGACCTTCGCCGTCGATGGGCTGGCCCACGGCGTTCAGCACGCGGCCGATGACGCCGTCGCCGACGGGCACGCTGGCGATCTTGCCGGTGCGCGTGACCTGGTCGCCTTCCTTGATGTGGGTGTCCTCACCGAGGATGGCCACACCCACGGAGTCCTCTTCGAGGTTCAGCACCATGCCGAAGATGTCCCCGGGGAACTGCACCATCTCGCCGGCCATGACGTCCTGCAGGCCGTACACGCGGGCGATACCGTCGCCCACCTGAAGTATGGTTCCGACACTTTCGACCTCGAGGTCGCGGTCGTAGCTCTTCAGCTCCTGCGACAGGACCGAGCTGATTTCTTCAGGTCTGAGTTTCAAAGCAGGTCTCCTCTTTTGGTCCAGCGACTAGAAGTCCAAAAACTAGCGCACCTGGGCGTTGCCCAGCGTCTTGCGCAGCAGATTCAGATTGGTGCGGACGGTGCCGTCGAGGATCTTGTCCCCGAGGGTGACGCACGCGCCCCCGATCACGGCGGGGTCGATTTTCTTTTCCAGGATGATCTTCTTGCCGGTGTGGCCGGCCAGGTGGCTCTCCATCCGGGCGGCCAGATCGTCCGGCAGCTTGATCGCGGTCACGACCTGGGCACGCAGATATCCGTGCTCGGCCTCGACCAGTTCGGCGAACACCTCGCCGATGTCCCGGGTGTTCTGGATGCGGTTCTTGTCGATCAACAGCAGGAAGAAGTTGAGCAGCACGGGTTCGATCTTGCCGCCGAACACGCTGGCCAGCAGTTCCTTCTTCTCTTCGGTGCGGACCTGGGGGCTGTCCATGAAGATGCGCAGGTCGACGTTGCCCTTCACCGCGTCCAGGACGCCGGCGAATGACTCGGCCACGCTGTCGAGCACACCCTGGCTCCTGGCCGTATCAAGCAGGGCCTCGGCGTAGCGTGTTGCGACTTTGCGGTCACGCATTGCCGGAGCCTCCGTCGGGCTTGATGGCGTCGATGTACTCGGTGATCAGCTTGCGGTGTAGATCGTCGTCCAGCCGCTCTCCGATGACCTTCTCGGCCGCGCCGATGGCCATGGCCACGACGTCGTCGCGCAGTTCGATCTGGGCCTTCTGGGCTGCCAGGTCGATGTCCTGCGCCGCCTTCTCCCGCGTCTCATCCGCGCCCGCGCGGGCTTTGCTCTGGATGCCGTCGGCGATGTCCTCGCCACGCTTGACGGCCTCCTGAACCTTCTCGCGCTCGATGGCCTTGATGTCGGTCAGCTTGAGCTCGAACTCGCCCCTGAGCCTTTCGGATTCGGCCAGGTTCTCTTCCGCCGCCGTGTAGTCCGCATCGATCTTGCCGCGACGTTCGTCGAGCAGATTGAGGATCGGTCCCCAGGCGAACTTGCCCAGGATCCACACGAAGAAGAGGAAGCCGAGAGCCGTCGTCAACAGCTGAGGCAGTTTCGGCATTACCATTTCCATGACAGGTACCTTCCGGGTCGAGACCGCCGGCGCGATGTTGTTCGGGTCAGGGGCGGTCAGGCCGCCCCCATCCCCTCAAACGCACGCCGGGATTACCCCAAATACTAGAGATTACCCATCAGCATGATGGTGGCGACCAGAGCGTAGATCGTCAGGGCCTCGATGAAGGCGCAACCGATGATCATGGCCGTCTGGATCTGACCGATGGCTTCGGGCTGACGACCCATGGCGTTCATGCCACCTTCGACAGCCTTACCCAGACCGAGACCCGAACCGATGGCGGCCATGCCCAGGCCGATAGGAAGAGCCAGTCCAAGAATGTTCCCGTCCATTGTGTTTTCTCCTTCTAGTGCGTGCGTTGCACTTCATTGATGCGGGATGATCCCGCCGTTTCCGAGCCTGGTATGGCCCGGCCTAGTGCCCGTGCGCCTCTTCGCCGTGACCTTCGGAATGACCGTGGTCACCATGAGGGAGGAACAGGGCAATATAAACCGTCGACAGAAGCGTGAAGACCAGCGCCTGGATGGTGCTCGAGAGCAGACCCAGGAAGTAGAACGGCAGCTGCAGCGGGATGCCGGGGACGAAACCCCAGAACGCCGCGTCGCCGTCGATGACGATGCCGCCGATGGCCTTGCTCAGCAGGTAACCCAGGATCACCATGGTGGCGACCAGGGTTTCCTCCCCGAAGATGTTCCCGAACAGACGCAGCCCCAGGCTGAGCGGCTTGATCAGCTCGCCGAGCAGATGCAGGGGGAACAGCAGAATCGAAAAGCCCCAGTCCATCGGGGTCTTGGGGTCGCCGGCCAGGTGCAGCAGGTAGCCGCCGAGGCCGTTTTCCTTGATGGCGATGCCCTGGACGTACAGGAACGTCAACAGGCCCAGCGCGAAGGTCGTATGCGCGAAGCTGCTGGTCGAAGCGTGACCCAGCGGAAGCATGCCGACCAGGTTGTTCACCAGGATGAAGACGAACAGCGTGCCCAGGTACGGCGTGTAGCGGCGGGCCGTGGGGCCGATGATCGCTTCGAAGAGGGAGTAGAGGCTGCCGAAGATCATCTCCACGGCCATCTGGGAGCGGCCCGGGAAACGGGCCGAGAGTTTTTTGCTCAGAGCGATGAAGAACAACGCGAGCAACAGGGCCACGCTCAGGGAGTAGATCGGATTCAGGAATTCTTCGAGACTGTGGGCGACCGAGTCGGGGAGCAGCGGGGCGATCCAGCCGATCAGAAGGTTCTGGAGGTGCGGGATGCTGCTATGGCCGCCGCCGTGGTCCCCTTCTTCTCCCTGCGCTGCTTCACCGTGACCGTCGGCGGCGCCGTGGGTGTCGACGGCGTGCGCGTCGTCGGTGTGCTGGTCGGCGGTCTGCTCGGTGTGGGTGTCGTCGCTGGTACTTCCAGAATGCGCGTCATGCTGAGCAAGTGCAGCATCGCCGAAGGCAAAGAAGGTCACGCCGATGACGAGGGCCAGGACGGCCATCTTTCTCGTGTTCAAGTCGGATGTGCTACGCATCTTGAACTTGATCTCCCTGTGCGGCCCGTTGTTTGAGGCGGCGTATTTCTTCGTCGCGGGCGCGGGCGCCCACCACCACGAGAACGATCATCATGATCGTGAAACCTAAGGCGTGGCTGAGCGCCGGAAACGGCCGGGAAAATAACACCCAGACCGCGATGCCGTAAACAGCCAACTTGGCGAATCCCCACAAGAAGACAGCGAAAACGTTGCGGGGCTCACCCGGGGGTAAGACAGCGCAACGCAGCAGTTTTTCCAGGGCGAAGAGTCCGGCGGCAGCCCAGAGCGCGGTCAGGAAAACACCCAGAGCAAAATGGGGTGAAACCGCGAAGAAGAGCGCGACGGACAACGCCATCGCGAGAAAAATAGTCCATATTTGGACGCGGGCAAGGACGTTTTGGGGCATTTGGCGGATTCCCCTTCGGCCTTCGGCCTGGGCTGGCGAGCGGGGTCCTTCCCGGGGTGCCTCATGGATAAGGGAAAGATGGTATTTTGAGGGGAATAGTCAAAAAAAGAAGGTTGTGCCTTTGAAATTGTGTCCGGGCCAAATCGTTGCCAGACAACAGCATTAGGAATCAAAAAGACACATGCAGGATCATTTTTAAGGCCGGATTTTCCGGCCAAACGGCCGAGACACAATTTCAAAGGCACAACCAAAAGAAGAGGGCCCCCCGGGGGGCCCTGTTTTTGAGGTTCGAAGCGATCAAGCCTGCGGATACCCTACCGGTAGATGCTCTTGACCGAACCGAAGTTCTGAACGTCCACGGGAACCGAGTCGAGGACGATGTCTTCGATGGAGCGGGGCAGGAGCTCTCCCTGGCCGTCGAAGCACTTGGTGGCGCCCCGGACGGTCACGATGTCGCCCAGCCACCCGTTCACTACTACGGGATCGATCCCGGTGCTGCCGTCCAGGAACATCAGGACCGGGCCCGTGCCGTCATCGACGGTGTAGATCGAATTGAATCCTTCCGACACCAGGGCGAGCATGCCGGTCACTTCCATCAGGCCGCCCAGGTTCGGCGTGCCGGCCGCCAGGTCGCCGGTGCCGATAACTTCGGCGGTGTAGGCGTTGCCCGACGAGTTGACGGTCACCGCGGTGCCGGTGAGCTGGATCTCGTCGCCGAAGGCGCCGACCGTGCCGGTGACGGTGATCTCGTCACCATCGGCCACCACCACGGCGGAATCGAAGAAGGTCATGCCGCCGTTGCCGCCGGAGCCGCAGTGGAAATAGATACTGCCGCTATTGTAGGTGCCGTTGACGACGTAAACGATGCCGGTCAGAGAAACCGCGGCCCCATCCATAGGCGAGGGTGCACACCCGGATGCGCCGTGAATGTCGGCACAGGTCTGGGCTATGGTCGGGGCGGCCAGCGCCAGGCAGCCCGTGAGAACAAGGATCGAAATCGGTAGCTTGCGTATCATGGAATTCCCTCCGTCGTGGCTCGCATGGCGAGCCGGAACAAAAAATACCCGTTCATTCGGGACGATTAAGGCATGTTTCAAGCCTTAACCCTCATCATACCAAATAAAATCACTCTTGTATATAAATGGTCCAAAGAACTATCGCTCGCCCCACCTCACCCGAGAATCTTGTCGTAGGTTGAGATGTCCGACAGGCGGATTTCTCAAAAAGAGATACCCTTTCCGGAGACCTGAAACCCCCCGAAACAGGATGGACCGACCCATGAAGCAGATGCCCCTGAACGTGCTGGGAACCGAAATGGCGGGATGCAGCCTCGACCCCTTGACCGGGTTCTACCGGACCGGCGCTTGCGAAACCGGCGCCGAGGACCACGGCCTCCACCTGGTCTGCATCGAGGCCACGGCCGAATTTCTGGCCTTCAGCAAGAGCCGGGGCAACGACCTGTCCACGCCCCATCCGGAATACGGTTTCGCCGGGATCCAGCCCGGCGACCGCTGGTGCCTGTGCGCCGAGCGCTGGCAAGAGGCATTCGAGGCCGGCGCCGCACCGCCCGTGCACCTGGAGGCCACCCATATTCTGGCGCTGGAGTTCATCGACCTGGCGGATATGAAACAGCACGCGGTCAGGTGAATCTGGAAGAGCTCTCCTCCAGGATTTCGTCGTGGGACACCCCGGGTCAGGGCTGAATTTCCTTCAATCCCTCGGCCCAATCAAAAACAACCCGGATCCCATAATGTAGATCTGTTCCGGGCTTGGTGCGGTTGGCCAGGAAGCGCTCCCCGTCCGGTGCCAGGGGCAGGGGGCCGAAGATCGATTCGTCGATCTCGAAAATCTCCTCGGGTGTTCCCACCCGCAGCCTTCCTGCGGTCTCCACCGGGGCCGCCATCATGAATTCCCCCGCGACGTAATAGATGGTCCTGCCGTCGGGCGACCATTGCGGTCTGTTGCCCCCGTCGATGGAAACGCGCACAGGCGCTCCCGGCCTTTCGAAGGGGCGTACGTAGGCATTCCTTTCGCCCGAAGCAACCGAGACGTAGGCCAGCCAGCGGCCGTCGGGCGAAAGCCGGGGCCTGAGGTTGGAATTCTCGTCGGCCACCACCGGTTTCGGTTCGGCGCTCCCATCGACTGGCACGATCCAGATCTCAGATCTGCCACCGGCGTCGAATCGGTTGAACAGCAACCGGGCGCCGTCGGGGGTCCAGTCCATGGGGATGTCGAGGAAATCGCCGGGGACGAGCCTGTGGGCCGGGGTGCCGCCGTCCGTGGAAATGATGTAAACGTCGGCCGATCCCTCGCGGTCGTTCCTGTAGGCCACCAGCGATCCGTCCGGCGACCACTGAGGCATACCGTCGTTGCCCGGTGTACTGGTCAGGCGGGTCATGATCTGCCGCTGCAGATCGTAGATGTGGATCTTGTCGTTGGCCGCCGAGAGCATTCCGGCCAGCCTCTGCCCGTCCGAAGAGATGGAGGGGTTGTAAAAGGCATCCTCGCTGATCTCCACCCGGCTGGTCCGGCCCGAAAGATGGAGCCAGAGCATCTCGTAATCGGTGATGTCACCCTCGACCGGCAGGTAGGCCAGGTCCCCGCCGGCGCTCAGGGCGTATTGCGCGGACCCGTTGACATCGATGGTGTAGACCTGGTCCAGAACCAGGGAGGGGGTTCCCTTCACGGTCAGGGACTCCGGATCGAAAGCCACCGCGAAGAGCTGGGACTCACGGCCGTAGATAATGTGGCCGGTCGCGGAGTACTGGGGCTGGGTGCCGCCGGTGACGAGAATCCGGATCTCGCCGGAGTCCAGGGAAAGCAGTCCGATCAGGGCGTCATCGAACGTCGCGATGCGGGCAGTCTTGATGGTGAACAACAGGTGGCGCCCGTCCGGCAGCACGTGAGGCCAGCGGTGGCTCGTCTCCTCGCGCTCGTCGTCCAGGGTGGAAATCTGCTTCGGTGTGCCACCATCGGCCGACACGCTCCAGAGTCCGCCGCCGTTGCCCTGGACGAAGAAGATCTCGTCCTGGCCCCAGGCCAGTCCCGGTCCGCCGGCGGTGGCGCAGATCTCGATGGGCGCGCCACCGCTGACGGCCACCTTCCACAGTTTGGAGTTCGCGAAATAGGCGATCCAGCTGCCGTCCGGGGAAAATTCGTACAACCTGGCGCCCTGGGTGCCGGCCAAGGGCACCGCCGCAAACTCACCGACGTCCCGCAGCAGGAGCGTCCCGTCATCACCGTCCGAATAGACGATCTTCCGGCCATCCGCCGCAAATCGAAGGCGGGTCCAGCTCCCGTCGTTCAGGAAGATGGACTGGTCCCGGGGCAGGCCCAGGGTGACCTGGTCGATCGCCGAGCCCGGGTCGCGGGTCAGCGCCAGCCAGCCCAGCGCGGCGACAAGAAGGGTCGCCGCGGCGGCGGCGATCCAGATGGTCTTTCCTGCTCGTTTATTGGCGTCCGGCGCATCGGCGGTCACGGCGGCCGCGCTGGCGTCGGCCAGTTCGAGGCGTGCGTCGCCGATGTCGCGCAGGCGGTCCTTCTTGTCTCGGGCCAGGCAGCGGCGCAGCAGTGTGGTGACCTGCGGCGGAACATTCGGCAACAAATTTAGGTCGGGATTGCGGTGCAGGATCGCGCCGATGGAATCGGAAACCGTCTCGCCGCCGAAGAGCTTCTCGGCGGTGAGCATCTCGAAGAAAACCACGCCGAAGGACCAGATGTCGGCCTGCCGATCGATGGATTTTCCGCGCGCCTGCTCAGGCGACATGTAGGCCGCGGTGCCGAGGATGACTCCCTGCATGGTCATGGCGGCGGTGATGGTCGGGGTATTGGAAACTTCGAGGGAGGACTCGCTGCCCTCGTCGCCGTCGTAGGCGCGCGCGAGCCCGAAGTCGAGCAGCTTCACGTCGCCGGTGGGCGTGATCTTGATGTTCGCCGGCTTCAGGTCGCGGTGGACGATGCCCAGGGCGTGGGCGGCCTCGAGGGCTTCGGCGATCTGGGCCGCCAGCAGGATCGCTTCGCTGGGCGGGATGGGGCCGCGTTCGAGGCGTTCGGCGAGATCTTCACCCTCGGCCAGCTCCATGATCAGGAAAGTGCGGTCCTGATCCTTTTCGAAGCCGTAGATGGCCGCGATGTTCGCGTGCTGGAGTTTGGCCAGGGTCGTGGCCTCGCGTTCAAAGCGCGCCACGCGATCGGGGTCGTTGCTGAACTCGACGGGCAGCGCCTTGAGGGCCACCTCGCGGTCGAGCTTGGTGTCGTGGGCGCGGTAGACCTCGCCCATGCCTCCGGTGCCGATGTGGTCGAGGACCTTGTAATGAGCCAGAGTTTTGCCGAGCATGAGTGCCTTTGAGCTTGGGGAAATGAGGACTTTATTAGTTGGATATGATAATCGGGAATCGAACCGGGGGCCATAGGGAGGCTTGGCCACCCTGGCCAATCCCGGACAAATGAACTATAAATTTCAGGACTTCTTTACTCCTTTTATCAGCCTGGAGACCCCATGCAACCCGGTCAGACCTATGCCCATTATTCCATCCTCGCCAAGATCGGTGCGGGCGGCATGGGCGAGGTCTTTCGCGCCCAGGACACGAAATTACGCCGGGACGTGGCGATCAAGGTCCTGCCGGCCGAGTTCGCTGCCGATCCCGCCCGCATGGCCCGTTTCGAGCAGGAGGCCCGGGCGCTGGCGGCGCTGAACCACACCAACATCTCGGGCATCTTCGGCATCGAACAGCACCAGGACCTGCGGTTTCTGGTCATGGAGCTGGCCGAAGGGGAGGATCTTTCCGAGATCATCGGCCGGGGTCCGCTGCCCCTGGACGAAGCGATGGACATCGCCCGCCAGATCTGCGCGGGGCTCGAGGATGCCCACGGCCGCGGCATCGTCCACCGCGATCTGAAGCCGGCCAACATCAAGATTCTGCCCGACGGCACGGTGAAGATCCTGGACTTCGGCCTGGCCAAGGCCATGGTCGATGAACCGGGCGCCAGCAGCACGGACATCGCCAACTCACCGACCCTCATGAACACCATGACCCAACCCGGGGTGCTCCTGGGCACCGCGGCCTACATGTCGCCGGAGCAGGCACGGGGAAAACCGGTCGACTGGCGCGCGGACATCTGGGCCTTCGGGTGTGTGCTCTACGAGATGCTCTGCGGAAGCCAGGTCTACGGACGCCCGACCGTGACCGACATCCTGGCGGCCATCATCGAACGCGAGCCGGATTTCGACCTGCTGCCGCCCAACCTTCCTCCCGCATTGACACAGCTCCTGAGGCGCACCCTGACCAAAGACCAGCGCAACCGCCTGCAAGCTATCGGCGACGCGCGCATCGCTCTGCAGGAGATCCAGGATGGGGACACCGGCAGCGAAGCCGCCACGGAAGCACCCTCTCCAGGCCGACGCCTGCCCTGGCTGGCGGCGATCCTGGCGGCCATTGTCCTGACGGCGGCGGGAACCTGGTGGATGAAGGGATCGCCCCCCGCGGTAACTGAGGAACCCACAGGCGGACTTTTACGGCTGACCCTGCCATTGCCGGCTGAATATCCCCTGAACTACGTCGGGGGATCCGCCCTGGGTGTCGAATTCACGGCCCTGGACCTGTCCGAAGACGGCTCCCGCCTGGTCTACCTGTCCCGTACGGACCAGTTTCGGGGCCTCGTGGCTATAGACCTGGCCACGAATGATCATTTTCCACTCGCCGGCACCGACAACGCATTTATTCCCATCCTGTCGCCTGACGCAAAATGGATCGCCTTTCTGGCCGATGAGAAGGTCAAGCGCGTACCGTTCACAGGAGGGGGCGTCGAGGTCCTGGGCTCGGCTTTCGATCCCAGCGACCTGCTTTGGAGCCTGGACGGATACCTCTACCTGATCTCTCAACAGGGGCAGATATTGACCCGCATGAAACCTGCCCTGGGGTCCCCTGTCGAAACAGTGCTCGAAGACTGTGACTGCCGGCTGGTTGAAGACTGGACCGAACCCGGCAAAATTCTCCTCAAGGGCGACGGTAGTTACGCGCTGCTGGAGCCGGACGGATCCGAAAAACCCCTGGACATCAGCGGGAATCACGTTCGCCTGCTCGACAATCGCTACATTCTTTCGGCACAGTCGGGACGCGTGGTGGCCACTCGGGTCGACGGCAAGGGAACGGGCCCTTTTCCGGCGCCGCAAACCGTGCTCACCGGCGTGCGCACCGCCCCCTTGACCGGGCGCGGCCACTACGCCACATCCGACAACGGCCTGCTGGCCTACGTGGCCGGCCCCCCGGGCGACGTGGCCCAACTCGTCCGTCGCCATCCCGACGGGCGGGAAGAATTCCTGCCCTTCGATGCCCGGATTTACGGTGCGATGGACGTGCTTGCCGACGGCAGCCGCATCGCCATCGTGGTCGACGACGCCACCCCGGACAACAGCCTCGAGATCCTGAACCTGGATACCGGCACCCGCCAGGTCGTCGGGGACAGAACCCGTAATTCTTCGGCCCTCTGGACGGCTGACGGCGGCGCCCTTTGCTACGGGACCCTGGTCGACAGTGTCTATTCCATCGTCGAGCACCCCATCGACTCGGTCAATCCGCCCACGGTGCTGTTGTCGGACCCGGCCCTCCTCATCCCCTATGACATTTCCTCGGACAACCGCCTGATCCTGTTGAGAAATGGCGACGATTCGGGCTCGATGCTTTCGGTCTGGGACAGGCAAACGGGATCCCTCACGCCTTTTGCCAGGCCGACGTCCGGCTATCTGTGGGCCGCCACATTTTCCCCCGACGACCGTTTCGTGGCCTACACCAAGGTGGGCGACGGCGGGTCGGAGGTTTATGTGGAACCATATCCCGCCACCGGCAAACGCTGGCTGGTGTCCACGGGCATCGGCGAAGAGCCGGTCTGGAGTCAGGAGCGGCGCGAGTTGATCTTCCGCAGGGGTCAGGGATGGTACAAGGTGACGTACGACGATGGCGGCGATTTCCGGCCGTCGGCGCCTGAGCTGATGTTCGAAGACAGGTATATCAACATCGGCGGGATGGAGTACCGGTTGCTGGCCGACGGCAGCATGATGATGCTGGTTTCGGCGAACACCGAGGAGACCACGGACCATCTGGACTTCGTGGTGAACTGGGATCAAGAGTTGGCGAGGATGCTGGGGGCCGAGGGGGATTGATCAATCCCACAGCCACTGCGCGGCGTCACTGGCCGGGCGGATGGATGCCCTGTTCATGAACCGGCCGACCAGGCAGGGCCCTCCAGACCCAGTTTGCCATGCCGGAAATTACCCCAGATGGCAGCCCCGATGGCCCCGGCGAAAATGCTGTCGGGGTGGGTGACGATCTCGGGTACGGGTCCCTTCAGGTTTTTCAGTCCGGCGAATTCGTCCGCCAGCGCCTTGACCAGGCCCTCGTCCCCGGCCAGCCCTCCGGTGATAAAGATCACCTCACCGTAGTCCAGCGAACGCAGCAGGCGCGTGAAACGCCCGGACATGCTCTCGTGGATGCCCCGCAGAATGTTCTCCGTGCTGATGCCCCGGGACACCATGTTGATCACGTCGGTCTCGGCCAGGACGGCGCAGATTCCGCTGCACTTCTCCGGATTGTCCGCGGCCAGGGACAGGCCCCCTATCTCGGCCTGGGAGACCCCCAGATAGCGTGCGATGTTCTCCAGGAATTGCCCCGACCCGGAGGCGCATTGGCTGGTCATCTTGTAATTGAGAACCTTGCCCCGGTTGTCCATGGCCATGGCCCGGGCGTGCAAAGCGCCGGCGTCGAGAACCGCCGAGGCGCGCGGATCGAGATACAACGCCCCCCGGGCGTGGGTGGTCATGCCGTAGAAATGACCGGTCGCGAAGGGAATGTCTTCCCCTTCGCCGGTGGTGGCCACGTAGTGCAGGTTATCGACACCCGCTTCGGTGACGGCCTGGCCGAAAACCTCGTCCACCACATCGTTGATGTCCCGTCGGCGGATCCGCGTGCTGACCTTGGCCAGCAACTCCTCGCGGCCTTCGTCAAAGCCCATGACCACGGCCTTTACGGCGCCCGAGCCGACATCCAGGCCCGCGGTGAGGGTTTTTGTCCGGGCAGTTGTTTCCATACTCATCAGTTCGCGCTCCTGAAGGCAAAGATGGCGCCCCCCAGGGCACCGGTGTAAATGCTGTCCGGGGAAATGTTCAAAACCCTGTCTCCGTAGCTTTCGTGCACCAGTTCGCGCAGGGCCGAAACGGCGGCCGGATTGTTGGCCACACCGCCGGTAAACGTGAACTCGTTGGCGACCCCGCCGGAGCGGGCCAGCAGACTCATGGCCCGAAGCATGATCGCGCGGTGCAGGCCGGCCAGGATGTCCTCGCGTTTTTCGCCCAGGGACAATCGTTCGCGCAGTTCCGCACCGGCGAAAACCGTGCAGGTGGAGTTGATCTTGACCGCGCGCGTGCTCTCCTGGGCCAACGGCCCCAGTTCGTGCAGGCCGAGGTTCATCTCGTCGGCGATGTAGCCCAGGTACCGGCCGCAGCCCGCGGCGCAGCGGTCGTTCATCTGGAAGCTGGTCACGATCCCGTTTCCGTCGACCTGGATGGCCTTGGTGTCCTGGCCGCCAATGTCCAGCACGGTGCGTGTTCCACCGAACATTACCGAGGCGCCGAGGCCGTGGCAGAGAATCTCCGAGCGGATCATGTCTTTCGGAAATGGCAGACGCTGCCGGCCGTAGCCGGTGCCCACTTCGCCGCGCACGTCGAATTCAGCCTCGACCGCGCGCTTAACTCCGGTCTTCACGGGTCCGGAGCCTCCGATACGCTCCAGGGCGTTCCCGATGTGGTCGGAAAAACCCAGGGCCAGGGGTTCGTTTTCCACCTGGATGATGCACTTGTCGTACAAGCCGAGCAACATATCGAAGGTCACCCCCGAAGGGTCGCCGATCTCCTCGCTGATCCTGCTCCAGGCCGAACCCACGCTGTCGCGGAAGAAGTCGGAGCGCTTGGTGGATGCCGGGTCCGCGAACCGGTCCAGCTCGATCTGGAGTATGCGCGCGACGATGGTGTCCACGGCTTCGTTGGCGGCGGCGGCCAGATGGCCCGGCACGGCGAAGGCAATTGCACCGGACACCAACTTGTGCAGACGGTCCAGCTGGGCCAGTGTCTGCTCCAGGCGGAATGCGTCCAGCAGGCGCTGCAGCAGCTCCGCTCCGGCCTCCTGTTCAACCTTGCGCTTGAGCAGATTGAAGCGTGCGGTGATGAAGGCTTCGGACCGCGAAACCTTGGCGGCGCGGTCGTAGTCGGACCGGCTGTTGGTTATCCCGCGGCCGAGGACATCCCCATTGCCATCCAGAATGACCGATTTGGTGGTGGTCGAACCGAGGTCCGTTCCGACAAAACAGGCGATGCTCATGCGGAAACGCCTTTCCGGGCTTCACCCGCGCGGCGGGCCTCGACCATTTGAAGGTAGCTTTCCAGGCGATTCTTTATGTTGGCCGCCGAGAAGTAACGCGGATCCACCAGGTCGGATTCGATGAAGCCGCCCGGCAGGCCCGTACGTTTCTCGACTTCGCGCAGTATCATCAACTGACCGGCGCTGAAGGAGTTGCACGATTTGACCGAGTTGATCAGGAAGCCGTCTGCCTGATAATTTTCCAGGTAATCACACAGCATGTCGATGCGGCCGGGAAGATTGTGGTTGGTGTAGCAGCCGGCGCAGTAGTCGCCCATGGTGCCCAGCGGGTCATCCGGGTTGTGGCGGAAACCGAAATCGTAGGTGCCGCCGACCTTGCTGTAGGTCGAAGCCACCACCACGGCACCCTCGTCGGCGAACATCTGCCAGAACTCCCGGAAATGCGTCCAGTTGGGCGGACCTTCGACCACCAACCGGAATTTTTCCTCTTCCATGGGTCCCTGGGGCGCCACGGGGCCAAGACCGGCATCCAGGCGGCCCTGTACTTCGCGGCGCAGGGCCCGGTAGTAGTTGACCCCCTCTTCGGTGCCGCGGAAGGCGCTGAAGATGGGACCCACGTAGTAGACGGCGCCGAAGTAGGCGTCGATGGGCGAGGGCTTGTTCATGGCCGATTGCAGCACCCAGACCAGATCGTCCTCGGCCTGTACGCTCAGCCGCAGGCGTTCCTTGAGGGCTTCCTCGTCGTACTTGCGGCCGGAAATCTTTTCCAGGGCGGGGATGACCTCGTCCTTGATCTGTTTGACCATGTATTCCCGGTGTTCGGGTTCTATCTTCCCTTCGCCCTGGTAGGGGACATGCAGGAACACGCAGGGGCAATCGTATTCCTCGCGCAGGAGCTCGAACCACTTCATGAAGGTGTAGCAGCCGGTGTAGGAAAGCAGGAGGAGGTCGGGCTTGGGCAGCTGGGTGCCGGTAGGGCCGATGTTGCCCGCCATGGCCATGCCGATGTCGCACTTGACGTAGGTGCAGACATCCTCGGAGTGCCCGCGCTTTTCGGCTTCTGCGATGTAGCCGGCGCTCTTGCCGCGCATGCCCGACTGCAGGGCGTTGATCTCCGGCAGGACGGGCAGACAGCCGAACGAGCGGATCAGCTCGGTCAGGTTGCCCGGCACGAAAGTGTAGACCACCGGTTCCTTGGTATCGGGGGCCCGCTCAAGGCGCTGGTAGTGTTCGGCGATCATCTCCTTCTGGATGATCATGGAGTCGTCCTTATGGGCTTCCCGGATATCCTGGACCTTCTTGTCGCTCATGACGCGTCTCCCCAGAGTTTGATAGAATCGCTGAAGGTGCCGGCCTGTTCACGGAACTGCTGGAACTGTCCCGAATTTTCGGCGAACTTGAAGGCGATGCAAGGGATGCCGGCCTGTTCGGCCCCTTCGCGCAGCATGGGCCGGTCCAGCAGTGCCGGATCGCAGAAGCTGGCGGCGCAGAAAATGATGCCGGCGGCGCCGGCGGCCGAAGCCCGCTGCTGCATCAGGGCCTTTTTTCCCCGGGGATCAGGTTCGTACAGGACCGAGGTCTTGATGGCGCTGCCGGTAAAGGTGGTGGCCAGGTTTGCCTCCGGGTCGCCCTCCACGGGCACGGCTTCGGTCAGGAAGCGGTTTCCGGCCAGGAAATCGTCGTCGACGATGTAACAACCCGCGCGTTCAATGGTCTTGATCAGTCCCAGCGGCGGCTGTTCGCAGAACGAACCCACGATGATCACCCGGGTGCGGTCCTTGATGTGTTCATCACTGATTTCGGCCGCCTTCAGGTAGGCTCGGGCCTGGCTGAGAAAGGTTTCCGGAGCCACGACTTCACCCGCCCGCAGCAGCAGGTACAACTCCTCGGTGGGCACCTTCCAGGGTTGCTTGTTGCGCAGACCGTACAGCTGGCCGATGACCTGGCGCACCTCGTTGTAAACACCGATCGAAGCCCGCAGGCGCTCGTCGGTGATGTTCACTTCGGCCACCCGGCCCAGTTCCTCCCGGATCACATTCAGTTCCCGCTGCCAGAATTTGGCGCCGAGTTCGGGGTCGGCGACCTGGGGCAGGTCCAGGTAACGCACGTAAATGTTGGGGAACATGATCTGCCACATACCCGAAAGGTTCCTGATCACATCGCAGGTGGAGGGGAACAGGGCCGCGGACAGAAAATCCAGCCGGCCCGATTCGGCCAATTCGACCACCGAACGGGGCAGGTGGCAGATGTAGCTCTGGTAATAGGCGTCACCCCGGATGATCTCAATGGCTCCGTTGCCGTGGATGCCGACCGGCAGCATCCCGGCAGCATGGATGATTTCCTTGGGGGCGTAGACGGGCAGGAACCCCGTGGCCTTGCTGCCCGGGTGGTCGTCCAGCCATTGCATGGAAGCTGTGAAATCCAGGTCTTCGAAGATTTCGGTGGCCCAGTCCACGATCCGAGTGCGAGAGGAAGGGGTCACGGGGGCTTCCTTTGTTGAAAAAACCATTTATCACAATGGGTTATAAATTTAGAACGAACGTTCGAACTGTATTTTATGAAAAATGGGCGTTAGTGTCAATTGGAATCTGGGGCTCGATCTCGGCACATGGAGTTTTGAAACAGGAGTAAAAAATTCAATCTGTTCGATTTCAATCAGTTATGGTCGCAAAAGATCCCCCGGGGGGCCCTGTGGCACCCCTT
>CBDTUS010000073.1:0-16670 GCA_965363725.1 uncultured bacterium
ATGGGCAGGATCTCGCCGACCACCTCGGAAACCGTGGAGCGGGAAAGTCCAGCTCGTCGCGCGATTTCCGCGCGGGAAATATGGTGTTCTTCCCAGATCAGCCTCAATACGGCGTCGGCCAGGGGGCGCGGACGGTCGGGATCGGTTCTCCGCAATCCCTTCCAGGTCAAATTGTCGTTCTGCATCCAGCCAGCTCCCAAGAAAAACGGATATCCAATCGACCCATACTATTTATGCCAGTAGACATTATCCACCAACACCAGCTGGGAGTTGGCGGTGCTCAACACGAGCTGCCCGACATGGGACCAGTCCCAGCCTTCGGGAATGATGAAATCCGCCAGGGGGATTTCGAGCGGAACCCACGCGCCAGAGGTGAAAGGAGGCGTGGTCGCGGAGTCGAAGGTCAGGTCCGCGGTCTCCACGCCGTCAGGAAATTCCGGAGGGAAAGCCACAAACTTGACCCTGAAGTTTGTTCCCACTGGTGCGTAGAGGTCAAGGTGAAAGTGGGTCATGGCCGAGGCGTCGATGGTCGGGTTCAGGAACTCGATACCCACGAAGGTCAGGTTGGAATACATCTTCGTGTTGTCGCCGGCGATCACATAGTCCTGGAGCTGGGTAGGGCTCCAGTTGGTGTTCCAGGTGTCCACCGGGACGTCGCTGTAGACGTCGCTGAACATCGAGATCACGTCGCTTCCGGGAAGGGAGGGAGGAACCGCGGCGGTGGCCGGCGGGAGGAATCCCCTCAGGCCGACCGAACCGGCGGCGTCGAGGCCCTCCAGTTTCCCGGTGATGGCCGCCGTGCCTTCGCCGACGATGGTGACTTCGCTCTCGTTCACCACGGCCACGGCGGGGTCCGAGGAAAGGAAGTCGAAATAGTTGGGCGAATGGTTGACGAAGACAAAAGCCCCGTCCACCTCGAAGATGGTCATGGTCCCCTCGAGGCTTACCGTGGTGCCTATGAAGGACTGGATGGATCCCGAGGGCATGCGGGGCCGCGGATTGGTGATGTTGCTGACCTGGGCGAACTGGATCTCGTCGAACCAGATGTCATAACCAAGGACGTGGGGCGCCTCCCAGCCTTCGGCGAAGGTGAACAGCCCTCTCTCGGAAACGATCTTGGAAGGTGCGGGGATGGGAATGACAACCTTTGTCCATTCCGGACCGATGTTGATGTTCGACCGGCCCGCCTCGAACAGGGAATTTCCCGTGTTGTCGTTGCCGAACCCGACGGTGTTCAACGTAATGCTGGAAAGGGAATCGGTGCGCGCCTTGAAGGTCAGCGCGTTGAAATCGGCGAAGTCCCGGCTCGCCACCGCGGTCAGAACCCCTCCGGCATAGGCGCCCAGTGGCGACCCGTCCGGCGGCACGGTTACCTTGATGGACAGGCTCCCGTTGGAGGCAAAGAGGGAATCCACCTTCAGGGATTGGGCGTAGGTGCCGGAAAATGGCTGGAAGTAGGCGTCGGCGCCGTAGAGAACGTTGATGGGATCGTACTCTTCGTCGAAGACCATGGGGTCGATGTCCGCGCGCCCCACCGGCAGGCTCGAGGGATCCCGGTCGCTGCAACCCGTCACGAGGATCAGAAGGCAAATCGTCGCCAGGGCGAACAGGTGGCGTGTGGTCAGTTTCACTTGGGGCCTCCGCGAGGAATTAAGGGGATCGGACCCGACCTAGGGCAATACCAACTGGATTCAACGCTTTGTACGGTAACCGATCAAAGTATGCCCCAGGGGGCCAGCTCTGTCAAGGTGGAGATGGGGTTCCCGAGGGGCATTTTTCGGTAGGTTTCTTGGTGGCGACCGGCCCCCGGGTGGGGGCCGGTCGGAGAGCGGAATTACTTCGCCGGGTCAATGACGACATCGATACGACGGTTCTTCTCCCGTCCTTCCTTGGTTTCGTTGTTGGCGATAGGATGCGCCTCCCCGAATCCGACGGCCTGGAGGTTGCCGCCCATCAGGTTGGAGTTGGCCAGCAGGTACTGGGCCACCGCGTCGGCTCGTTTCTGCGACAGCTTGAGGTTGGCCTCGTCCGTACCGTAGGCGTCGGTGTAGCCCTCGATGGTGATCTTCGCGTCGGGATACAGCGCGATGGCCTGTTTGACCTTCGTCAAGAGGGCAAAATGATCGGGCCGGATTTCGGACTGGCCCGAGGAGAAGTTCATCCCCACCAGGCGAATGACCACCTTTCCACCCTCACGCAGAACCCGGGCTTCCTCGCGGGTGAACTGCTGCTCCACCTGGGCGAAACGGCGACGGGCAACTTCCTGGGCCTCGATCTGGGCCTTGAGAACCTCCTGGGCCTCCGAGGCGCCGCCCAGCTTGGCTTCCAGCTGGCTCACCTGTTCGGTCAGACCGGCAACCGTGTCGTCGCGGTCCTGCAGATTGCTCGCCAGCTGGTTCTGATCCATCTCAAGAGCGTCGACCGCGTCCACGATGGCCTGGGTCGGCTTGGCGAAGCCTTCATCGAATCCCACGCGGAGGTCCAAGGTACCGGCGATGCGGGCCAGCGGCTTCTCCGCTTCGAGGATGAGTTCTTCGCGGGTCATGACCTTCTCGTCGATCATCTTGACCATCTTCGCCAGGTGCAAGGCATGCCGCGCTTCGTACTTGGCCTCCATGGCCAAGGAGCGGGGGCGGTCGGTATCGTACCGGTTCTCATTGAGCGCCTTTTCGGCTTCGGCCAGCAGCGCGGCGGCCCGGTCCAGGGTCACCGGGGCGGTCTTCTCTACCTTCTCCTTCTGGGCCTGGGCCAGGAGCTGGCGGGTCTCTTCGAAGAACGAGGTCTTGATGGCGGACAATTCGGCGTCCCGAAAGAGAGCCTCGGCCTCCGAGCCCTTCTTGCGTGAGTCATTGACGTTGCCTTCCTCGAGCTTGCGGCCGGCCTCGGCGAACTTGGCCTCGCCCTGGGCCCAAAGGTCCGAGGCTGTATTGGCAGCGTCCACCATGGCGGCATCGTCACGCGCCTTCAGGGGCTGGGCGAGAGTGACCATGGCCAGGTCGGTGGCCTTGATGGCATCCTGGAAGCTGGCGACAGCCTGGGTGAGGTCCTTGCGGATATCATCAAGGTTCTTGCCTTGGGAGAGTTTTTGCTCGGCCGCCATGAAGCGTTCCATGCCCTTGCCCCAGCTCTTGGGCGCCAGGACGTCTGCGCGGGACTCCTGACCCAGGGAAATAAGTTCATCGGCTTCGGCAAACAACGAAGAACGCAGGTCCTGTCCCATGGACGTGGCGGCCAATATCGAAAACAATACCAGTGTCAGGAACAATCCGCTCAGTTTGAAACAATTCGTTTTCATGTCCAACCTCCCATAAAGGGGTTGAAGATCAGTCAGCCGTAATTGGCTTCCAAGACTCTCCGCCTCTGAGCTGAGAGTGGATGGTAGATATACCATTTGGGGGTGATCAGCCACAGACTTTTTTCGGTATTTTACGGGGCGCCCGGAGGCCCGTCCTGGTGCGGCCCTCCGGACCCCGCTGTCGGCAACCGAGGTCCAGACGATGGGCGTCAGGTGCTGGAAGAAGATCATGTACTTGCGGCTGGCGCGGCCACTCCGGGTGCGTTTCTGGGGGAGAACCACTATTCTGTGACGGGAGCGGGGCAGAACGTCCGGCATTTCAGCTGGACGGCCGCCCATCTCCTTTTGCTCACCAGACCTGCTGCCGTAAGGGACTAGCGGGAACCCTCCACGAAAAGGCGCGCCATCATGCAGGCTGGAGACAAGCTCGGCCATTTTGAAATCCGCGAGAAGATCGGCGCGGGGGGCATGGGCGAGGTCTTTCTGGCCGAAGATCTGCGGCTGGGGCGCAGGGTGGCCATCAAGATCCTGCCGGCCGAAGTGGCCGCGGACCCCGGTCGCCGCAGTCGGTTTGCGCGTGAGGCACGCGCCGCCTCGGCCCTGAGTCACCCCAACATTGCCCACATATATGATGTCGGTGAACAGGACGGCACCCACTTCATCGCCATGGAATACGTGGAGGGCGCCGACCTCAGCGAGAAGCTGTCCGAGTCTTCCCTCGAGCAGGACGAAATCCTCGACATCGCTGTTCAGGTGGCCGACGCCCTGGAAGAGGCGCGGGGCAAGGGCATCGTTCACCGGGACATCAAACCCGCCAACATCGCCCTGACCGGGCGGGGTGAAGTGAAGGTCCTGGATTTCGGGTTGGCCAAGTTGATGCAACCTCTGGAATCCGAATCGGGCGACCATACCGCATCTTTGTCCCAGACCGCCGAAGGCGCCGTACTCGGAACAGCCCATTACATGAGCCCGGAACAGGCCCAGGGCAGCAAGATCGACACCCGCAGCGACCTGTTCAGTCTGGGCACGGTGCTATACGAGATGGTGGCGGGCCGGAAGGCTTTCGACAGCGACGGCCTTCTGGGAATCATCCATGCCATCACCCACCGCGAACCCGAGGCCCTGGCCCGGTTCAATTACGAAGTTTCGCCCGAGCTCGAGCGGATCATCCTCAAGTGTTTGGAAAAGGAACCCGACCACCGGTATCAGACTCCCCGCGGTCTGCTGGTGGATCTCCGCAGTCTTCAAAGAACCAACCAGTCGGGGACGATGACGTCATCGCAGATCGACCTCGGCGGGAAACCTCCCCGGCGACGGGGCCTGCTGGCCGGCATCCTGGCGTCGGTTGCGGTTGCGGCCGTGGCGGCGGTCTATTTCCTGGCTCCGCGCGCGGGTGCAGAGATCGATTCCCTCGTGGTGATCCCCTTCGAAAACACCACCGGGGACGAGGAGGTGGAGTACCTGTGCGACGGGGTGACCGAGAGTCTCATCAACACGCTGGCCCAGGTTCCCGACCTCAAGGTGATCTCCAGGATTTCCGCTTTTTCGCTGAAGGGCCAGGAGATCGACCACGCGGCGGTTGGCAGCCGCCTGAACGTTGACGCCCTCCTGTTCGGCCGGGTGGTTCGTCACGGGGACGATCTCGACATCAGCACCGAACTTGTGGCCGCCAAGGACAGCCGCCAGCTGTGGGGGGAGCGGTACACCCGGCCGGTAGGGGAAGTCCAGTCCATCTCCAACGACATCACCGGGACCATCGCTAAAACCCTGCAGTTGGAACTGGCCGGGGGCGATGAACTGCTGGAACGCCGCTCCGCCGCCAATCCGGAAGCCTACCGCCTCTACCTGAAGGGAATGTACTTCACGACGGGCACGAGGCGGGAGATGGACAGCGCCATTGATTCCTTCCAGCAGGCCATCGCGTTGGATCAGGACTTCGCCCTGGCCTGGGCGGGACTGGCCCACACCTATTCCCGGCAGCTTTTCCTGAGGGGGTCCGAGAGGGAGCCGACCTTCGGCCTGGCCACCGAGGCGGCGCGCAAAGCCATGGAGTTGGACCCGGACCTGCCCGAAGCTTCCACCGCGTCGGGCTTGATTAAGATGTACTTCAACTGGGATTGGGCCGGGGCCGAGGCCGACTTACGCCGGGGTTACGAACGGAGCGACGGCACCGTGCCGCCGGTCATGACCTACGGCGACTTCTGCATCTTCACCACGAACTACGACAAGGCGGTGGAACTCCATTCCCGGGCCGAAGAGTTGGACCCCCTGTCCCATGTCACCGCGCACGACCTCGGCTTCACCTACATGGCCATGAAGGAGTACGACAAGGCGGCGGCCCAGTTCAAGCGGGCCCTCGATTTGAACCCCAACTGGGTCTGGGGCCACATCAAGCTGGGCAAGACCTACGCCCACATGGGTCGCTGCACCGAGGCGCTCGAGTCGGCGGCGGTCGCGGAGGATCTGCTGGCCGGAAGCGGGACGCCCTCCACGCGAAGCTGGCTGGACTACACCTACGCCCTGTGCGGGGAAACCGCCAAGGCCCGAGCCGGTTTGGCCGACCTTGAGAGCCGGGAGGAATACGTGGATCCGTCCCTCCTGGCCATCATCCAGATCGGACTCGGGGATAACGAGGGGGCCATCGCCAATTTCGAGAAGTCTTTCGAAGACCAGTCGACCAACATGGTGTTTCTGAAGATGACTCCCGACATCTACCCGGGCGACTATGCGGAGGACCCGCGGTTCAAGGATCTGGTGCGCCGGGTAGGGTTTCCCTGAGCGCTCCCTTTTGGTATCATTAAGGGTGACGAAACGCCAACTCGTCAGCCAAGGGGGATACCATGAATCGCTCCGTCCTGATCGCCGCCCTGCTCGCCTTCCTTTTTGCCGCACCGGTCTTCGCTTCCTTCGAAATCGAACAGGTCACGACCCACGAGGCGGACTGTAACGGCCCGACCGTGGCCACGTCTCCCGACGGGCTGACCATGATCGGGTACCAGGCCGAGGGCGGGGTGATCCTCATGAGTTTTGCCATGGTTCAGCAGGTGCCCACCAGCCCGGCGACCGACGAGTTGTGGCCCGAACCGGTCCTCTTCAATTCGGGCGGCGTCCCGCAGATCTGCTGGACCCGCGAGGGATTCGTGGCCGCCGTCCCCAGCGGCGACATGATCCTGGTGTACGAGTCCGACCTGAACGGCGTCTGGGATCTGGAGAATTTCGCAATGGTCGATCCCGGTGGCGCGCTGATGGGCCTCGACCTGTGGGGTGTGGCCTCCGACGCGGCGGGTCCCTACGTGTTCATGACCGTCATGACCTCCACCAACCCACCGTTCGGGGACTACCAGGTGCGTTATACGGGCAAAGGGGCCGGGAGCGGCTGGTCCCCGTTGGAGATCGTGGCGGAGGAACCCAGCCTGATGCCCTTGCCGCAGATGACCTGGGGTGTCGGCCCGGCCGGGCCCTGGCCGAGGATCTTCTACCTTACCCAGGCCTTCGGGAACTATGACCTGGTGTACGTCACCAAGGACCTGGCGGCGGGCTGGACCGACCCCGTGATCGTGCCGGGGGACGGGGGATCGGCGCCCTCGCCCATCGGCGGTTCCTTCGACGTGGTGACCTCCTACGGCGTCAACATGAACGTGCTGGGCCTGGGCCCGCAGCCGACCTGCCCCTGCGGATCCATCCACTACCTCGGCCATGAACTTGGCGGCGGCTGGGCCCCCCAGGAGAACATGACGGTCGATCTATACGACATGGACTGGCCCTTCTCGCCCCGCCTGGCCACCAACCTCGCCGATCCCACGGGTCGGATCCACGCCTTCTGGATGCAGATCGGCTCGGGGGCCATGCTGGATCCCCTCAACCATACCCTGGAGTACTGGGTCAAGACCGAAGGCGGCTGGTTTGACGCCGGCGATTTCCTGGAGGGTCAGGACGGCGGCCAGCTGCAGCGAGGGCTCGACCTGGATGTCTCGTTGAACAACGAAGTGGTCCTGGCCTGGACGCGGCGGGACACCATCGAGGGTGTGCCCCAGCCCCAGCAGGTCTGGATGGCGCGGCCATATGAGCCGGCCGATGTGCCAGGGTCGGGAGCTTCTCCCGTGAAGGCAGCTCTGACGGCCTGGCCCAACCCTTTCAACCCCAAAGTTACCTTGGCGATGGACGCTCCGGTCGCCGGGAGCGCCACGCTGGATGTCTACGATGTGCGCGGCCGGCACATCCGGCGGGTGTTCGAGGGCGACCTGTCGGTGGGTCGGCGTGAGATCGACTGGAACGGCCGGGACACGGCCGGTCGCCAGGTACCCAGCGGCGTCTATTTCGCACGATTGAAAACCGTGGGGGGTCCGGCGGTAACGAAGCTGGTCCTGGCCGAGTAGGGCCTCTCCTTCCCCAGGGATAAAAAAGACCCCCCGGGGGCTTTTTTGCGGGGATATCTGATATCGCTGCAATGCGATTGACATTTGGGGTATTTTGGTTTTATCCAATCAATTGCTGTACTATCTGATATCATAGGTCTTCCTAAATAACGTTAGATAGGCAGGGGAGAGTTTTGGATCCACACGAAGATTCCTTTGTCCGGGCTTTTCTTGTTAAGGCATACCGCGAAAGGTGCCTTGCCAAAAAAGGTCTGCCTCGTGAGGACTTGTGGCATGTATTGGCCTCAAAACTCGATAAACGCTACATCTATTGGTTGCCCGACAATATTCACACTCCCAAACGGGTGGCTAAAGTCCTTCGGCGTCTTACCCGGGTTGAGAGCGGCTATTGCATCTCTGGGGACAGCACTACGGATGGAGTGACTGTAGGTGCAGGAGAAGCGGGTGGTTGTGAAGGGACTATCGTTTCGTTTGTCCCTGGTAAACTTGCTTTCTACCAAGCGGAGTACGGCAAAAATACGCCAATGTGCTTATTGGTCCGAAGCCCTGGCCTTCAGGCTAAGGCTCCAGAGGTTATTAAGCAGGTAGGCGAATACTACAAAGAGCATAATACGGATCTGTCATGAATTCGGATTGTGCGTTTGAAGTATTGTGGAATTTTTAAATGACCTGACTTGGGGGCAGTTGTCGGCGTGGCAATCTAACGAGAGCTTGCACCTGACAACCGCGCCGGTCATCCGGCTTGCAGGGCAAGCCGGCCGCCCTAGCCGCTACGCGGCTCGCGGTCGCAGGTGAAGCCAACGTTAAAGACAGGGGGATCAAATGCACAGGGTCCGGTTAGTAGCCATTTTTGCGTTAACAGTATGTTTTGCCAATCTATGTTTTTCGCAGCCATCGACAGCAAGTAAACTCCGAGAATGGAAGCGTGGCGTATGGCTGTCATCGGGGGGAGGATACTCAGTCTGGACCGACACTCACTACTTTGTGGTTTGGGGTTCCGGCGAAGGAGCGAAAGCACAGGTATACTGCGGGAGCTCTCGTGTTCGATATACGGACAAGGGCATTGCTCGCCATCAAAACCTTAGAATTCGGAAAACGGCCAGTTCGGAAATGCAAATCAAGGATGATTACTCAATGTACACCGAAAGCGAAAATGGGGGTGTTGTTGAAGCACCACTCGAGATAGACATGAGCCAATTTAGTCCAGGTGTTTGCAATATCGTTGAAGGAGTAATCTACGATTCTGTTGCTGAAGAAACTTCGGAGTACATCCTTTTGTCGAGTTGCAACGGGGATCAGATAAAGATATTCAGCGATGGCCGGTTTTTGTACAAATCCTCAGATGGTAGTGAAACTTGGTCGTATCGCATCGAAACATGGTAGTTGGCGGTGAACGCCTTGAAACAATTGCTTGCACCAGACATACCCATCTGTCCCGTCCCGCCTCTTGCATAATTCCTTAATCCACAGCGATTTTTGCCGAAACCAAACTTACGTTTGACGTCACTGGCATGGTCGCTCCGGGGAAGATTTCCCGGAGGCAGGCCGCATCTGGAGCGATGCCCATGAGTAGCAAATTGCAGGTCGAAAAAGGTCTGTCGACCGAAGTCTTCGCCCTGATGGCTGACTGGCAGGAAATCCGCGGTCACTTTTATCTAGCCGACTACGCTCAAAATCACTATGGCCAGGAGACCCTGCTCGACGTGCTCAATCATCCCGGCAAGCAGTTCGTCCCTTTTTCTCAGGATGACGAGACGCCGGTGATGCTGATTCAGAAATCCCGGATCGTGGGTTTGCGCCCCAGTTGTCCTGATAGCGACCAATGGCCACGAACGCAGGACAGTGATGAGGCTTGCTGGCAAGAGGCGAAAATGGCCTTCGCCGGATTCACGCTCGAGGGCCGTGCCTACACCGGAGACATGGAACCGCACCGACGTCGCCTCGCCGACCTCGTCAACTACGGTCAGACATTTTTCGTTTTCGAAACCGATGAAGGACCCTGGATCGTCAACCGGGATCTGCTGAACCACCTGGTGCCCCTGACTTAGAATAGAGGCGAGTTGCCCCATGGATCTCATCAGCCAGTGTATTGGAACCATGCTCGAACAGGGCAGCAACGGGCTTCTGCTCATGGACGGCAAGCAGCCGATCATGAGGGTGGAGGGTAAGATCCAGGCCCTGTCGTCGACGCTGGTTACCGAGGCAGCCCTGTCGGCTTTTCTCACCGGGACGTTGGCCCAGCCTGCCGCCAGCGTGAGCTCAGAGAATCCGGAGACGATCTCTTACAACGGTGCGGCGGCGCCGGTCACGGTCAAAAAGATCCGTACCGACGGCGTCCTCTCACTTCAGATAACGCCCGCGTCGACGAGTGGGGCCGTTGACGCTGCGCCGGTGAGTGCGCCTCCGGAGCCCACGCCGCCGCCGACTCCCGCAGCGCCGGATGACGCCGCCAACGAGGTGCGCACCCTGACCGCCCCCCAGTCCGGTCGTATCGTCAAACTTTTGACCACCATGATCAACGAGGGGGCCAGCGACCTGCACCTCAGTACAGGTGTGCCTCCGTTTCTGCGCAAGGACGGCGAAATGGCCGCCATGCAGGAGCCGCCGTTTTCGAGCAATGAGTTGCACGCCGTGTTGATGGAAATAATTCCGGAACGCAACCGCATCGAATTCGCCGAAGATTTCGACACGGATTTCGCCTACGAGATTCCCGACTTGGCACGCTTTCGCTGCAACTACTTCAACGACCGCAAGGGTTGCGGCGCGGTTTTCAGGCAGATTCCGGTGGACATTCTATCGACCCAGCAACTCGGCTTACCAGATCAATTGCTGAAGCTTTGCAACCTCACCAAGGGGCTGGTCCTGGTCACAGGGCCTACGGGGTCGGGCAAGTCGACCACCCTGGCGGCCTTGGTCGACCACATCAACAAGACCCGCAAGGATCACATCATCACCATCGAGGATCCCATCGAGTTCGTGCACCAGAACCAAAAGTGCCTGGTCAACCAGCGCGAGGTGAATGTTAATACCAAGGGGTTCAAGCAGGCGCTGCGGGCGGCCTTGCGCGAGGATCCGGACATCGTGCTCATCGGCGAAATGCGGGATCTCGAAACGATCAGCATCGCCATCGAGACGGCCGAGACCGGACACCTGGTTTTCGGCACTCTGCACACGACCACCGCTGTTTCCACCGTCGACCGCATCATCGATCAGTTCCCGGCCGGCCAGCAGGGTCAGATCCGGGTGATGCTCTCCGAATCGCTGCGAGGGGTCATCTCGCAGACCCTCTGCAAGAAAACGGGTGGCGGACGGGTGGCGGCTCTCGAAGTGCTGCTCTACACCCGCGCCATCGGCAACCTGATTCGCGAGGGCAAGACCTTCCAGATTCCGTCGGCGATCCAGACGGGCAAGAAGGAAGGCATGATGCTGCTGAATGACTCGTTGGTGAACCTGGTCAGCCAGAACCAGATCACGGCCGACGAAGCCTTCCTGCGGTC
Organism: uncultured bacterium; assembly: GCA_965363725.1. Lineage (GTDB taxonomy): Bacteria > Krumholzibacteriota > Krumholzibacteriia > LZORAL124-64-63 > LZORAL124-64-63 > JAGLCY01. Next base: position 11,169 of record CBDTUS010000073.1, read on the forward strand.
CGTCGACAAGGACGGCATCGAGCCACTGCTGGTGGACAAGGGGCTGACGATCGCCGTTTGATCGTCGGGGTCGTTCTGGCAAGATTCTTCTTATCGCAGTAGTATGTGGTTCTGTATTCAAGACCGTCGATTTTCGTCATCGCAAAGAAGCCCCATGATCGGCCAAACACTGGCGCACTATGTAATCCTCGAAATATTCGGCTGACCCCAGGTCCGCGCCAACGGTCTTAGGAGGTGAAACCACGATGCCCCGCCCCAACGATCCGGGTCTCCATCCTCACCACATATCGAGCGCATAGGAGGTAAACCAATGGCCGTTCCTGAACACACAATTTTCTACCTCGAAATCGTGACCGCGGACGTTGAGGCTGCGTGCCGACTTTACGGCCAGGCGTATGACTGGCGCTTTGAGGCCAAGGGACCCGAATGGGGGAGCTCGTTCGTGGCGACACTGCCCGACGGCTCGCTCTGCGGCATTCGCGCCCCGTTGCACGATCAGGAGAAGCCGACCGTGCGCACCTATCTCCGAGTGACCGATATCGAAACCGCCGTCCAGGAGGCAGGGCAACTGGGAGCCGAGATTGCCCTGGAGCCCATGGAGATTCCTGGGCAAGGCAGGATTGCCATCTATCTGCACGGTGGAATCGAGCAAGGGCTGTGGCAGGTTCTCTGAACTGCAACCGCCTGACGGCGGATATCAATCTCCGAAGAAAATAGGAAACCTATTTCTCCCGGCATCGTGATAGAATCCGGCCTCCATTCCTCTTCATTCCACGAACCCGGCCCGACCGGGAGAATAAACGGGGTACTCATGTCCGCGGTTCTTCAAGTCAAAGATCTGCGCAAGGAATTCGGCGACCTGACCGCCGTCGACGGCATCTCCTTTGAAATCCAGGAAGGCGAGATCTTCGGCTTTCTCGGCCCCAACGGGGCGGGCAAGACGACCAGCATCTCCATGATCTGCGGGCTGCTCACGCCCACCGCCGGCGAGATTTTCGTCGGGGGAAACAGCATCCTGAAATCGCCCCGCGAGGTGAAAAAGCTCCTCGGTGTGGTGCCGCAGGAGGTGGCGATCTACGAGGAACTGTCGGCGCGCGAGAACCTGTCGTTCTGGGGCGGAATCTACGGCATGGGCGGCGGCGAGCTGCGCCGCCGGGTGGGCGAACTGCTGGAACAGGTTGGTCTCGAAGACCGCTCCAAGGAGCCAACCAAGAACTTCTCCGGCGGCATGAAACGCCGCCTCAACCTGGCCCTCGGACTGGTTCACGACCCCAAGTTGATTCTGCTCGACGAACCTACCGTGGGCATTGATCCCCAGGCGCGGCGCAACATCCTGGATGTGGTCAAATCGATCGTGGCCGGCGGCCGCACCGTCCTGTACACCACCCACTACCTGGAAGAGGCCGAGGAGCTGTGCGACCGGCTGGCCATCATCGACCACGGGCAGATCCTGTCCCAGGGCACCGTCGGTGAACTCCAGACCCAGCTGGGCGAAGGCAGCCTGCTGACCGTGCAGGGCGATTTTCAGGCAGCCACCTTGGGCGAAGCGGTGAACGGGGTCGAGGGATTGACGCCCATCGAGATCGACGACAAGCGCGCCATGCTGCTGGTCACCCGTGACGGGCCGGGCGTGAGCCACAGCCTTGAGGGATTGTTCTCGCGGGGGCTGACCTTCGACGACATCACCATCAAGGAGCCCAACCTGGAGGATCTCTTCCTGAAGCTCACCGGCCGGGAGCTGCGGAATTGAGCGCGCGAGTGGAAGGAGGTTCCCCATGTGGGTGCTGATCAAAAAAGATCTGCTGCGCCGCTGGCGGAGCCCCCTGGCGACCATCGTCATGATCGTCTTTCCGCTGTTCATGAGCCTGGCCATCGGCAGCATCAGCGGGGGCGGCGGAAGCGACGGCAACGGATTTCCCCGGATCAAGGTCCTGCTGCAGAACAATGATACGGACGGTTTCCTGTCCAACGCCATCATGGGCATGGCTGGGCAGGGCGAGTCGCAGGAATACATGGAAATCGTCGAAGTGGGCGACGAAGGCGCCCAGATGATGGAGAACGGCAAGGCCAGTGCCATGATCGTCCTGCCGAAGGACTTCACGGCCAAGGTGTTCAACCGGGATCCCGTGGAAATCGCGGTGATCAAAAACCCGGCCGAAGGCATCAAGCCGGAAATCGTGGTGCAGGGCGCCGACGTCCTGGCGACCTATCTCGATCAGAGCGCGCGTTTGCTGGGTGAGGAATTGGGCATCATCAAGGTGATGATGGATTCCGAAAACGTTCCCGCTTCGGCCAAGGTGGGGGCGGTGGCCGCCGGGATCACCACCAAGATTAACGGTGTGGAGAAGTACCTCTTTCCGCCGCTGGTGGAAGTGGGCAGCGTCAAGGAGGACGAAGATAAAGAGGAGTCCGTCGGCGGGGGTAACGTTTTCGGCTACGTGCTGATCATGACCGCGGTGATGGCCCTGCTGTTCGTCGCCACGCGCAGCATGAACGACATCTTCGAAGAGCACAACAACGGCATGCTCAAACGACAGCTCTCGACACCCCTGAGCATCGGGATGGTGGTCGGTTCCAAGACAGTGTTCGCGGTGTTTTTCGGGATCATCGTCCTGACGATTCTCGGATCCATCGGGCTGATCCTGCAGTGGATCGTGCCGCCGATCGACCTGCTGGCCGCGGTGTTGCTGGGAATCTCCTTCAGCCTGGCCGCCTGCGGCTTCCTTTCCCTGATACTGAGTCTGGCCAAGAACGAGAAGCAGGCGGCGATCCTGGGCTGGCTGGCGATCATGGGTATGAGCGCCATCGGTGGCAGCATGATGCCGGTGGAAAACATGGCCGAACCCCTGCAGATTGCCGCCCGGTACACCATCAACTTCTGGGCCATCGACGGTTACACACGCCTGGTCTTTCTGGGTGACGGTTTGGACGACATTCTCGGGAACATCGTCAGATTGCTGGCTATTGGCGCGGTGACCACCGCGGTGGCCCAGGCCCTGCTTGTCCGGCGGTTCAAGGAGGTGGCCTCATGAGGCGCATCCTGCATCTGGCAGTCCATGACACCAGGCTGTTCATCCTGGCCCGGGAAAACTTCTTTTTCATGTTCCTGATGCCGGTCCTGTTCATGCTGTTCTTCAGCACGGTGATCGGCGGGGGCGGAGGTCCCGACAACGTCCTGATCGCTTTGCAGGTGATCAACGAAGACACGGGGTTCATGGGGGATGTCTTTCTCGAGCAACTCGAGGGGGAAAAGTTCGACGTCAAGCTGTTGACGCCCGCCGAGGCGGACACGACCGACTACATCCGGCGGTTAAACATCCCGGCCGATTTCACCTCCCGGGTGTTGGCCAGCGAACCGGTGAAGATCGATTTCAAGAAGCAGTCCACCAGCAACGTCGAATACGACGCGGCAGCCGATGTTCGGCTGCACCAGGCGCAGGTGGCTTTCCTGGGCGGGTTGATCCGGTGGGAACATCAGACCGGCTCGGCGGTCAAGGCCGAGGACGAGTTGCGGCTGAAGAAACTGATCGCCGACCCGCCGCGGGTGACCGTGACGCAGAGTCATGCCGGCACGGGCAGGCCGGTCGCCTCGGGCGCGGGTCAGTCCATTCCCGGCATGTTGACCATGTTCATGATCATGACCGTGCTGATCGGCGGCACCCAGAGCCTGACCATGGAAAAACTCCATGGCACCCTGGCACGACTGGCTACGACGCCCATGTCGAAGGGGGAGATCATCCTGGGGAAACTGCTGCACCTGGGGATGGTGGGTTTCATCCAGGCGATGGTCCTGATGGCCGCGGGCCAGGTAATCGGCGTGGTGGGCCTGTTCGGCATCGAATTCACCTGGGGCCCCAATTGGTGGGTCGCAGCGATATTCATCATTTTCTTTTCCTTCACGGTAGCGGGCCTGACCCTGCTGATCGGCGGGCTTTTCCGCACCACCCAGCAGGCCGAAAGCCTCGGCTGGCTGTTCGGGATGGTCCTGTCCGCTCTGGGCGGTTGCTGGTGGCCGCTGGAGATCATGCCGCGCACGGCGCAGATCATCGGGTGGTTCATGCCGACCTACTGGTCGATGACGGCGCTGCACGGGGTGGTGACGTTCGGGCGGGGAATCGATGTCATCCTGGGGCCGACGCTGATTGTGACGGCCTTCGGGGTGCTGTTCGCCTGGTTAGGCGCACGGACGCTCAAGGTGACGACCTGACGTCTACCACCCGTCGATGTAGTAGTAGTCGTAATCGGTCAGCACAGTCTTGGTGAAGCCCCAGGCCTCGTTGTAGCTCAAACCGCTGTCCTCGGGAATGACGATCCTGATGTAGAGCTCTTCTCCCAGGCGCTCCTTCAGCCGGCCCAGCCGCTGGAACAGTTCGACGCGTGACATTTCGACCCAGCTGTCGCTGCCGAGGTCCTTCAGCTTGAAGGTCAGCTCGCCGCTTTCCCGGAGAAACTGCACCGACGCCACCTGCTTGCCATGGGAACTGCGGGCGGGCCGGACCAGTTTGAGATATTTGTCCTCGAGCGAGGAAAAGTCCTGGCGCTGGCGGGCCAGCGCCATCTCGAGGTCGCTCTTTTCGTCGCTCAAGGTCAGCAGGGTCGCCTCGTTGTTTTCCAGCTTGCTCAAGAGGTCGGCGATCTGCAGGCTGAGTTCGCGGTTGGCGCGCTCGGCCTCGTCGCGGATGCCTCCGATCATCGCCTGGGCGTTTTCCAGATCCTCTTCCTTCTCGCTCAGCTGCATCCGGATGAGGCGGATGTTTTCCTCTAGCTCCTCTTTTTCGCCTTCGAGCCGGGCGATGGCCGCGGCCTTGATGTCCTGGCTGGCTTCGAGCCGCTGGGCCTCGTCGGTCAACAGAATGATCTCCATGCGCGACGAGCGGATGGCTTCTTCGAGATCGATGTTGCGCACCCGCAGGTCGGCGAGCACCTGCACGTTGGAGGCCAGGCGGCTTTCGGCATCGGCCTGCAGGCTGCGGCTCAGCCTGATCTGGTCGATGAGGTCGGCGTTCTTGATGATGACCACCACCATCGTGAGCATGAACACCATCAGGATCACCGTCATGATGTCGGTGAACGAGGGCCAAAACGAGGTGTCCGACGACTGGGACGACCGGTTGAGTCTCAGATCGGGGTAGCCGCGAAAATGGTGCATCGGTCGCCTCCTTTCCTAGCGGTTCAGCCGGAGTCCTTCGACCAGAACGTTGCGCAGTTCGGCCAGCTGGGCCAGCGATTCGTCCATCTTGCCGGTCTGCGCGTCCTGCCGCACGATGACCTCGAGACCCTGTTGGTGGCGCGCCCGCGCCGTTTCATCCAGGTGGGCCACCGCCTGCGCGATGCCGCCCAGGCCTTCCCGCATCTCGGCCACCAGCTGCCGCACGTCTTCGACCAGCAGCTTGGCCTGGTGGTTGACCGTCTCGGCCTCGTAGGCAAAATCGGGCACCATGTAGAGCAGGGCTGCGCGTTCCAGGCGGCTGACGACCCAGGTCTGCAGGTCGGTGAACCGGT
>CBDTUS010000074.1:0-16599 GCA_965363725.1 uncultured bacterium
CCCGGATCCTTTTTGCGTACCCTCTATGGGCTCAGCACCTACTTCGCTCTGGTATACCTCAACTCCATGACCTTCATCTCAGGCAAGCCCTCGGCCGTGGCGAAATACTCGAAGAGGCTTTCGTCGTTGCTGACGAAAGTCGTCAGGGTGCGGACCTTCATGTCCATGCCGGTCATGGGGTCGTTCATTTCACCATGCAACTCCAGGGGATCGCCCGGCTTTTCACAGGTGCCGGTCAGGATGTTGGTCACGGTGCCCATGTTGTCGTACCAGACGGAGGTGATGACCTTCGAGGTGTTGTCATAGCCGGTGATGCCCAGGCCCTCGAAAGGCATGCCCATGTTCATGCCCTCCATCGTTTCGTAGAGGTAGCGGCCGCCGAAAATCATCTTGGCTTCGGCGGTGCTGGTGCTTTCCATGGGTGGGGCGCCGGGCTGCATCCACATCTTGCCGGCAATGTTCCAGGAGCCGGATTTCTTGGCGAAGAATTCGTGGAACTTGCCGGGCGTCGCCGCCTTGTTCCAGGCTTCCAGGCCGGCATCCTGGGCCATGGCACATGCGGCCGCCAGCAGGAACGCCACCAGCAGGGGCAGAGTCAGGATTCTTTTCATATTCATCATTTCTCCCCGGGTTGAGGTCACTTGGTGGCCACAAGATAGTGGTCCGCAAAATGAGCCGCGACCCGGGGGGCCCGGTCCTACTTGTAGCCGAACAGGACCGCCCAGATGATCAGGACGATCAGGCCCAACCCGATGGTCAGGGCCACGAACCCGAAGGTCTTCAGCGCCTTGACGAAGCCCTCGGGCAGGGGGTCGACCATGAATTCCTCCAGGCGTCCTTCGGCGACCAGTTCCTCGTATTCGCGGGGCCGGTCTTCCTTGAACTCCTCGAGGGTCATCCGGCCGGTGAAGATCACCGGATCCATGGGGAACCGGTCGGGCCGGAAGTGCGTGTTGAAGAAGTGGATCGTGAAGATGAACCCGGTCGCCAGCAGGGCCTCGTCCGAATGGATGATCGAGGCCACATTGATGAACCAGCCGGGCAGCACGTAGGTGAATATTTCCGGGAACCACAGGATCAACCCGCTGAACCCGATCATACCCACGCCCCAGAACACAGCGAAATAGTCGAACTTTTCCCAGTAGGTCCAACGGCCGTACTGGGGCCGCTCACCCTTGTGCAGGAACCATTTGACGGTCTCGACAAACTCCACCCCATCGCGCTTGTTGAACATCATGCCGCCGGGGCCGAGGATAAATCCCCCCCAGCTCTGGCCGGCCGTTTTGCGACGGCAGTGCGCGTCGTAGATATGCCTGGTGAAGTAGAAGAAGGTCAGGATGGCGCCCATGCGGTGCAGGGTCCCGGCGGACTGGAACCCTCCCAGCGCACTGGCCAGCCACTGGGCCCAGGGCAGATAGGAGAACTTCAGCGTCATGCCCGTGACCGCCAGGGTCAGGAAGCTGATGATCACTGTCGCGTGCAACATCCGGTGCAGCCGGTTGAAGCGGCGGAACTGCTTCTCTCCCTTGGCCTCCTTGCGCAGTTGGCGGGAGTGTTTCAGCGCCTGGAAACTGCGGGGCATCCACATCAAGGTATGGATCCCGAACACTATGAATGTGCCGATCAGAAGCGAGGTCATGAACAGCCAGGTGTAGTGGATGACCGGATACTTGTCCTTGTCGTGGTGGGTGGCGTGGGTCAGGTAGCCGGCGAACTGGCGGTGGGCCCCGGGATGGCACTTGGCGCAGGTTTCCACGATGTTCTCACGCGACAAGGTCGAGGCCGGATTATCCGGCTTGAGGATATTGTGCTGCCCGTGGCAGTCGTGGCAGCTGGCGGTTTCGGTGTAGCCCAGGGCGAACACCTTGCCGTGGTAGGTCTCGAAGTAGGTATCGGTCACGTCGTGGTGACAGACACCGCAGGAGTTGGCGATCTGCAACTTGAAACCTGCGGCGTCGATGCGGGCTATTTCGTGGGAGCTGTGGCAGTCGTCGCACATCGGCAGGGGGTGGCCGTCCTTGATTTCGCCCGTGAAGTGGATGCTTTCGCGGAAGGTGCGATCGATTCCCTCGTGGCATTTGCCGCAGGTGTCGGCCACGTTGGCGCGGCCGACGGTTGAAGCGGCGTCCTTGCTGGGAAGGATGGCGTGGGTCGAGTGGCAATCGACGCAGGTCGCGGTGACCACCAGCCCGCTTTTTTCCAGGGCCTGACCGTGGACGCTCTTCTTGTAGTTGGCCACCATGCTGTGATCCGAACCCTCATACCGCTTGTCGGCAATGCCCCCCTCGTCGTGGCAGGTTCCGCACAGGTTGGGGATGTTGCGTACATGGGTTCTCGACTCGGGATTGTCCCTTTTGAGCACGTCGTGCCCGCCGTGGCAGACCAGGCAGTCCGGCGTGTCAATGTCGCCCTGCTGGTTCAGCTTCCCGTGAATGCTATTCTTGTAGATGTCGACGACTTCAGCGTGACAGATGGAGCAGTCGACCCGTCGGGGAATGGTGTCACAGGGACGGTCGTGGTTGACCGTGGCCCCGGTGTGGCACTGGATGCAGGAAGTCTTCTGGTGAGCCGAACCCCCCAGGACCTGGTGGTCCACGAACAGGGGCTTGCCCTCGATCCCCGGCGAGGCGGCCACGAGATCGGTCTTCTGGTGGCACACGAGGCATTCACTGTCGGACATGCCTTCGTCATAATAGACCCGTCGGGTTTCGTGGGGCTGGTGGCATTCGATACAGACCGGAACGCTGGCCGGATCCTTTTCCCACAACTCGCCCTGGATGACTTTCCGGTGAACGTTCTCGATCAAACCGTGGCACTGCTCGCAGGTGGCCGCCACGTTGTCCCGGTGGATGGACGAGGCGGGATCATTGTGGTTGCGAACGTTATGGGCCGTGTGGCAGTCAGAGCAGACGGCGGTTCCGGTCAGGCCGCGGCGGTAAAGACCCTCGCCGTGGATGGAAAGGGAATAGTGAGCCAATACGCTGTCCTGGCTCACGTCCACGAAATCCGCCACCCCCGCGCCCTCCTTGTGGCAGCGTCCGCACATGATGGGAATGTTGAACTTGTTAACCCGGGAGTCGGGATCCTCCGGAGGCATGATCTCGTGGGCCCCGTGGCAGGACCAGCAACGCGGCGCCAGGGGGATGCCTTCGGCCACGCCGATGCCGTGCAGACTGCCGGCATAGATCTCGGCGATGTCATCGTGACACATCGAGCAGTCGACCTCTGCGAGCTCCTCGTCGTGATCCCCGTCGAAGTCCTCCAGGTCGGCGTGGCAGTCGATGCAACCCACGTCCTCTTGCCCATGGATCGATTTGTCGAACTTGTCGATGTCCACGAAAAGAGAGACGACTCGACCATCCACGTTTTTCGTCAGGTCCTCGTCCTCGTGACAGTCGAGACAGTCCTCCGCGGTCTGGGCGGCCACCGGGCCGGCCAGGGCCGCCAGGAACAGGCACGAGCAGAGAAAAAGAAAAAACCGATTTAGGGGAAAAACCGCGTCGGTCTGTGGCTGGAATGACATCAGGAGGGCTCCCGCAGGGATGGGATACTTGTGAAACGGTTGACAGGGGAAATAATTGGCGACCAACCCCTAGGGGTCAAATAGGTTATCACTATATTTACGAATAAGTTGCAGTGATGGGTCGAGAGGGTGAATATCACCTTCAGAAGATTAAAAAACTCTTATTTTAAGTATCGAATATTAATTGAGTTGGTGGGTCTCATCGGAGTTGGCCCAGGCAAATGATCCTGATTGTCGGTATCTTCGTGGTCCCGGCATCCTTCACGGGACCGGAGGTTTTCCGCTCCCGGAGGGTTGGCTAAATGGAATCTCCGTGAGGTTCAACTCTTCGTTCTTCGGCCGGGTCCGGCTCCCTTGACCAGACCGGCAGATTGATCACATAGGTGGTGCCCTGGCCGGGAACACTCTGCGCCGCCAGGGATCCCCGATGCCTGTCCACGATGCTCTGCACGGTGATCATGTCCCAATCCATCCGCACGCGCTGGGAATCGGCCTGGAATCCCGGCCTGAACAACGCCGCCAGGGCGCCCGGTTCGTAACCGCAGCCTGGATCCCGCACCATGACCTGAACCTGGTCCGCGATCTGTTCGCTGGTCACGGTCACCGCACCACCGACCGGAGCGGTGTCCCGAGCGGCGTGCAGGATCAATCCCAGGAACAGCTGGTTCAGCTGGGCGGGATAGCCGAGGATCGGCGCGATCTCCCCCAGGTCCAGGACGAGTTCCACCCCCGCGGGCAACCCGTCCTCCACTAGCTTGGAGATGTTGATCAAACCCTCGTTGAGATCGGTCTGCTGGAGTTCGGCCTTGTCCAGTTGGCTGAAGGATTTCAGCCCTGCCACCAGGTCACCGATCCGGCCCGACGCCGCACTCATCCCCTCGACCCCCTGGGCCAGGGCCTGCATGGCCTTTCGATAGCGGGGATCAGAAGTGACCTCTGCCAGGTCGGCCGCGGAATTGCATTTTTCGCTGATGATCCGCCGGCTGCGGTCCACCACGTCCGCCGAAGAGGCCAGGGTGCCCAGGGGCGTATTCAGCTCGTGGGCCAATCCGGCCACCAGTTCGCCCAGCACGGCCATCTTTTCGGACTGGATGATCTGCCCCTGGGCGGCGATCAGGTCGGCTTCGGCCTTTTCCCGGCGGGCGATATCACGGATCAGGGAGGCCTGCATGTCTCGAATACTGTCGGCCAGTTCCCCCAGAGCGTCGTTGGATTGGTGGTCCAGCTCCAATCCCAGATCCCCGCCGGCGATGGCCTGGGCCACCCCGCTCATACGGTGGACCGGACGCACGATGGCCGCGATGACCAGCACAGAAATCACCACCAGCACCCCCAGGAAAATCAGGCTGGTCAGGTTCATGACCCGACGCATCCGGCGGACCCGCGAATCCACCCGGTCGATGGCCTCCTCCATCTGCTGGTTGGTTTTTTCGACCACTGCCGTCAGGTCGCGGTTCAACTTGTCATAGCGTTTGTTCTTCAGCGCCAACCTCTCCAGGAATTCCGGCTGGAAATCGAGTTCCAGCAGGTCCTGTTGAATCATTTCCAGGGTGGATATCGTGGCGACGTCGTAGTAGGCGTTGAACTCCACCAGCAGTGGGGCCAGCTGGCTTTCAAGGGCGGGGACACCCCGGCATCCGGCCACCGTCAGGCGAAAGTGGCTCGCCACCGTATCGGCCGCGGCCACCTGGTCCTCGTCGGCGTTGGTCATGGCCGAGGTCAGCAGCTGCCGGATGGTCAGCAGGTCCTTTTCCAGGTCATGGCTCAGTTCCAGGGCATGAAAAAATTCGTCGCGGATTCGCTCGATGGTCTCGGCGGACTTGTTGGTGGCCCGCTGGGTGAGCCCGAAGAAAAGGGAGAAGGCCAGCGCGGTGACCAGGGGCATCAGGAGAATCTTGTGATTTAACTTCATCGAAGCCTTCTGCTCTGAAGGAACATTTTTTCGTCAATCCAGGGTGAGGATCTTGACCCCGCCGACATCGGCCGAGGTCGAAGCGAACCCCAAGGAGCCGGGCGTGCGGGCCACGAAGTCGACCAATTCCGATTCATCCTCGAAACTCCTGGGCGGCACGCCCTTGCCCGTGAACACCATTTGCCGCCAGTAGGTCGCGAAGCGCTGGACCGATCGATCCAGGAAGTCCTCGATGAACCCTTCGTGGATCGGGCCGGATTTGAGCATGACCGGCACGATGGTGGTATCGTCTTGCCACTGGGTTTTCTTGCCCAGGTAAATTCTCTGCAAGTCCCTGTGTTCAATTGAGTTGCTGTCTATTTCCGGGTTGGCGATGATCAACAGTTCGCCGTCCGGCGCCGCCAGACCTACGCCCGGAGTACTCCAGACCGACGCCATGGCCAGCAACAAGACGATCCCTGCCTTCCGGTATGGTCTGATGTTCATGACGTCACCCCCGATCCTCTTGATCCAGTTCTAGAAATGAAAGGTCGTCTTGACGGTGAACATTCCCCAGTGCCTGGCCTCGGGGTCGGTTAGACTCTCTTCCACGGAAATCGGCTCGGTCAGGGCCACCCCGTCGATGAAATGGTACTCGAGTTTGAACAGCCAGAAATCGGTCAGGTCGAACCGGCTGCTGACCACCAGGGATCTCTGCCACCCGTAGTAATCCGGCAGGCCCAAGCGGACGTTGGCCGCCAGGTCCTCATCGCCTCCCGGCGATTGGGCGTCCGAGTAGTAACTCGACAGGGCCAGAAGCCGCGACACCTGGTAACCGGCCAGGACATACCATCCCTTGGAGCGGCTGGAATCGAGCTTGTCCCGGTAGAATTCCGCCGCGAAATTCCAATCATCCCGGATGAATTCCCCGGAAAACGTCGCCAGGTATTCCATCCGGACCGTCGCGTCGATGTCAATGCTGAGAGGGTGGTAGCCCGCGCCCGGATTCGGTTCGGGGACGTTGATATCGTACCAAAGCAAAGTCTCGATATGATAGCGGCCGTGCAGAACGGTGGAGCTCAACCGAAATCCGTCCAGAGGGGTGTTCCAGATCAGGGCGCCCCCGAAGATCCAGGGAAAGGTCACCTGGGTTTGTTCACTGTTTCGGAACGTGGACTCCGAGGTCCCGTAGGCGTACCCGTTTTCCTGATCGAACAGCAGCCCTGTAACCGGCTCAAGCTCCGTACCTGCATTGGCAAACAGGTCCCCCCAAAATCCAACTGTCGGATCCGGCACCGTCAGTGTGCCTCCGAATACGTGGTAATCGAGTTCACCTCCGGCGCCGATATCAAAGTTGCCGTAGACGCCCAGGCCTTCATAGGAAAGCATGAAATCCCGCATCTTCTCGTCGTATATGCTCTGGGGCAGGAAGATGCTGGTGCGCAGCATGTCCACGTCCCGGCCCTCGTTGTACAGGCCGAACGGCATCTTGACCTTGCCCGCCCGGAAACCCAGCTGGTCCTTCCAGCGGTAGTCGCCGTAGGCCCAGTCGATGACCACCTGGTCATTCCCGACGTCGCCGAAATTGCGGCCCAGGAACTGGATGCCCACCCGCAGCCGGTCCATGGGGCGGGCGATCAGGGTGATGGCCGCTTCGGTGAAGGCGGCCGACCCGTTGATGCTGTTGGGAACCAGATAGTTGTTCTTGGAAGTGTTCAGGTATCCCTGGCTCACGAAACCGTTGACATACAGATTGTCACCGATTTCCTCCGCGCCCACCCAGGGGGCCGAAGCCATGAACAGGAACAGGAATCCCCATTTGGTGGCGGAGCGAAAGCCAAGGTATCGGTCCAGTTTCACATCGGCCTCCGTGGTATCGGTCAGATGAAGGTTCGCAGGATATCGTTCTGCAGACCCGACAACCGGCCCTGGGTCTGATCGATTTCGGCGATTTTTTCCTGGAGGGTCTTGACCAGGAACCTCCGCTCCAGGGCGTTGCGCAGGACGATGAGCAGGTTGTCGTTGTCCCAGGGTTTTTCGATGTACTGGAACAGCCCCACGTCATTGATGGCCCGGATGGCGCTTTCCTTGTCCGCGTACCCGGTCAGCAGGATCCTCGGAGCATGCGGATGCACCGCGCCGAATCTGCCCAGAAGCTCGATGCCGTTCATCTCCGGCATGAGGAAATCCGAAACCACCACGTCGACCGACGCACTGTTGCCGAAATCCAGGGCCTCGGCCGGCAGGGTGAAGGTCCGGACGGCGTATTCGGTCTCCAGTTCCAGGAAGGACTGGAGACTCTTGAGGACCATCTCCTCGTCGTCGATGATCACCACCGTGGCGTCCTTCTCCCGGAACGAGCCGTTCTCCTGATGCGTGTTGTCGTTCACCCTTGATCCCCTCAACTTTTTCTGGTGATGCTCACCAGGGTCAAATCATCCCGGTAGTCCGGCAGCCCGAATTCCAGGGCCCTGTCGGCCAGGTGTACGAGCAGAGCCTGCCCGCTCGTCCCCGCCAGATCGGCAAGGTCCCGCTGCAGGCGCCCCTCCCCGTAGAATTCGTCCTGGGCGTCCTGGGCTTCGGACAGCCCGTCGCTGAACAGCAGCAGGCTTTCACCGGGCCCCGGATCCAGGACCGTCTCCTGGCCGGGAGTATACATGGACCCGTCCACCAATCCCAGCAGAAGACCCGCGGCCTGTTGCCAGTGGGCCTCACCCGCCCCGGTGACCAGGACCGGATGAGGCAAACCCGCCCCGGCCAACCGCATGATCCCGGTGCCGGGATCCACCACCACCGCGGCCGCAGCCACGGGAATCTCCCGGGGCAGACCGTGGAAAAGGACGGCGTTCATTCGGGTCAGGATTTCCCCCGGACCCAGATCCTGCCCGGCCAGCCCCGAAGTGGCGAACCGGAGAAGGGCCGTGCCCAGGGCAGCCTGCACGCCGTGGCCGGCGCTGTCGGCCACGACGATGCCCAGATGGCCCCCCGACAGGGGTATAAAATCGTAGAAATCCCCTCCCACGGCCATGGCGGGCCGATAGACGACCGCCAACCCGCATGTTTCGGCGTCCGGCACGGTGTCCGGCAGGAACCTGGCCTGGACCGTACGGGCCCAGTCCATTTCACGTTTCATCTCTTCGTCCTTGGCCGTCAGGGCATCGCGTTGCAGCAGGACCCGATCCAGCTCCTGGATCTTCTCATGCAACGCCGCCCGCACCCCCTTGTGGGCCAGGGCGTTCTTCAACCCCAGAAGGAACTGCTCGTTTTCCAGCGGCTTTTCAAGGTACTGGAAGAGACCCACTTCGTTGATGGCCCGGATGGCGTTTTCCTTGTCGGCGTAACCGGTGAGCATCAGGCGGGGGATTTCTGGATCCCGCTGGGCCACTTCGGCCAGCAGTTCCAGGCCGTTCATGCCCGGCATCAGGAAATCGGACACCACCACATCGACGGGCCCGGCATCAAGACGATCCAGGGCCTCGGGACCCGAGCTGCAGGTGGCCACCTCGTAGTCGGTTTCCAGTTCCAGAAACAACGCCAGGGCCTGGGTGACCATGGGTTCGTCGTCGACCAGCATGACGACCTGTGGGCGGCCTTTATTCTCTCCCATCACATGGCCCTTCCCGCCAGATCCCTGAGTTTTCTGGTCACGGTGCGGATGATGCCCTTGGCGATCCGGACGTCGTCCGACAGCAGATCATGGAAATCATTGCGGTCGATGCGCAGCAACCTGCTGTCCTCGTCCGCCGTTGCCGTCATTACACGTGGTTCGTCGTCGAACAGGGCCCAGGTGCCGAAGGGCATCAACGGGTCCGCCGTCGTCAGGTCCCGCTCGCCCTGGTGCAGGCGCACGTGTCCCTCGAGGACCAGGTACAGGGCATCGGCAGTGTCGTGTTCCAGGAACACCGTGTCACCTTTCAGGACCGACACCTCGCGGGCGATGTTCGCCAGGGCCGCCAGCTGGTCCGTGGGCACCTCCGAGAACACCTCGACATTCTGCAGCAAAAGGACTTTTTCGATCGGTGACAACATGTCGTCTCCCGTTTTTTCCAGGAATTGATCGGTGACCTGATTTTCCACGCCACCGCCTGCGTACCGGGCGCAGGCCGCCAGCCAGGGATCAACATCTTTGCTGAGGATGGCCTGGGCCTCCCCGGCATTGCGGACCGGTTCCCCGGCATCCAGGTCCGCCAACAGACCCGACTCCCGCCAGGCTTCCAGGGCCGGCTGATCATCGATCAGCGACAGCACCAGTTTTCGGTGCCGACCGTCCAAAAGGTTGTCCAGGAACTCCTGGGCGTTGGCCCGCGGAATGCGCCGGCCACTCATCACGCCGTGGTAGGCATTGAGCACGTCGTTGAGGGGATACATCAGGCCCAGCAACCGGAACACACTTTCGAGTCGCAGCGTCCGGGATTCGGCCACGACCCGGTTCAACAGGCGATCAGGTTCGCTCTTGTCCGGGAGCAGGGCTCCCAGTCTGGACAACTGGAAGTAGCGTCCGGCTTCGAGGGCGATTTCCGTAGAGGCAATCGTTTCGTCGAACTCCAGGGCCGGGTACCGGGACCGCAGCTTGCCCAGGGCCTTCAGGACACCGAACCGCATGACCGGTTCCCCGCCGGCCAAATGATCCAGCAGGATGTCGACGCTCCGCTGCGCTGGAACCAGTTCCAAAATCCGGGGAATTTCCTCGCGGGCCCGGGCGGGATGTTCCTCCGAATGGAAGTAGACCCCCAAATCCTCGATGAGGCCGGCATCGGCCCGGGCCAGCTCCGCCAGGGCGCTGCGGGCATGGGTGCGCAGATTGGGATGGTCCAGCAGCTGGAGAAGCCAGGCCACGCGACCGAAATCCCGGCGCGCCCCAAACCCCGCGATCAAAGCTTCCACAACGTTGACGTCCGGGTCATCCGCCAGGGCGTTCCAAAGATCCCCCGAACTGGGCGCGGGATCCCAGGGCAACCCGGCCAGCACCACGCGGCCCTCGCTCCCGGAATCGGTGACGTCATTCAGGATGGCACCAGCCACATGTCCGGACACCAGATTCCGGAAGGGTTCCGCTTCCGCGGCCGTGGCAATGAAGGCCACCGCGGCGTTGCGGCGCCCGGGTTCATCCGCCAGTATCTCCGCCAGAAAGGCACGCGCCGCCTCCTCGTCGCTGCAACCATGGGCCACGCAGGCCGTGGCGGCCACCCTGACTGCCAGGTCCGGGTCGGCCAGCAGGGGCATGGCGCGGGCGACATCTGTTTCGTCCCCGTCCCGACCCAGGAAATCCAGGGCCCGGCGACGCACCTCAGGCGAGGCATGGTCGACCAGGGGCCGCACCGATTCCAGGATCGTGGCCGACCCCACGTCCCGCAACATGTCCAGGGCATAGATAACCTCACGCGGTTGCCGGCTGCCGAGGGCCCCCACCAGGATTTTGAGAGCTGCCGGATCATCCAGTTGTACGGTCATTCCGGCCAAATCGAATTCCCGGCGGGACAGAACCCGGCGGAACGTTTCCAGGTATTCCCGGCGCATCATCAAGGCCAGGACCATCCAGACGGCCAGCAGGACCAGGGTCGCCAGGGCGATCCGGGTCGGGTCCCAATGCCACACCAGGGTGAACAACAGCAGCAGGCCGCCCGCCATCCCCCGCGCCCATCGGTCCGCAAACAGGTCGATGAAGACTTTGGTCCGTTTTTTCAAGGCCAGGGGAATAGGTAGGAACAGCAGTTCGCGACTGGTCTTGTCCACCGAGTATTTCAGGGCGATGTCTCCGCCACGCAGGAACATGGCGGCGAGCAGACCGGGGGCCAGCACCATCCCCATGGCTCCTCCGGTCAACACCGCCGGCAGCACCAGGAGCACCCCGCCCACCCCCAACCAGCGGATCAGGCGAGCGGCAAAAACAGCCTGCAGCAGGAAGGACAGCAGGCTCATCCGACCATAGAAGCGGCCCAGGAAGGTCGTCAGTTCCGAGGGGTCGCCAATGGCCTGCCAGGTGACGGTCTTGAACTGGAAATCGATGAAGGAAGCGGTCATCACCGTCAGGGAAATGATGCCCACCGTCAGGGTGAGATGCCGTGATCGGCCAATGGAGCGGATGATACTCGGGAAATCCGCCTTTCCGGAATCCTCGTCACCGATATCGGCAGGGGCTTCCGAATTGGCGGGATTGCTTTTCCAGGCCAGCCGGGAGGCCAGCCCAGCCAAGGCCAGAACCAGGATGCTCACCAGCAGCAGGTCCTCCGTCGCCAGGTGCAGGTTCCGGATCAAAAACCCCGTGATTTCGCCTCCGCAGAAAGCGCCGGCGATGCCGCCCAGACCCAGCAGGGGAAAAAGCCGTTTGGCCTGGGCCGAATCGAACACCCCGTTGGCGAGCAGCCAGAACTGGCTGGTGGTCAAGCCTCCGGCCACGCCCACCCAGATGTAGAAAAGATAGAAAACCCATCCCTGCTGCACGCCGATCAGCCAACGCAGGATCACCAGGTTGACCATCAGGATAATAATGGTGCGCGCCATGAGCCGGTCGAGCCTGAACTTCAGGCCGGCCCGGGCATAGATGGCCGTCACCGGGGCGGCCACCAGGGCCGACAGCACATAGACCAGGGGCAGCTGAGCCGGGCTGATCTCCACCAGGAAAAGGGAATCCCGGGCGGGTTTGAGCAGGTAGTAGAACAAAAGGAGAAGGAAGTAGCTGGCGGACATCAGGACCGCCAACTTTTTTTCGCCGGGCCGCAGGTCCGGCAGGAATCCCCCCAGACGGCTCATCAAGCTCCGGCTTCCGTTATTCCTTCGGATGACGTCGGCAACGATACTACAAAGACCGCGCCTCCGGCCTCGCCGTTGCCGGCTTCAATCCGACCGCCGTGACGTTCGACGATCCGCCGGGAGATGAACAGGCCCAACCCCGTTCCCTGGTCCTCGGGTTTGGTGGTCCACCCCGGTTCGAACACCTGTTCGAAGCAATGACCCGGAAGTCCGGGACCGGTGTCGCTCACGCTGACGGTCACCTTTTTGTCCCGGGACTCGGTGCGAACGGTAATCCGGCCGGGTCCCTCCATGGCCTGCTGGGCATTCAGGATGAGATTGAGAAACACCTGTCCCAAAGGCCCCGGCCAACCGCTTACCGGAGGCAGTTCGCCCAGTTGCAGGTCCACCGTCACGTCGTTTTTCAGCTCGTGGGTCAACAGGACCAGGGCGCCTTCCACCAGCGCATTGACATCGGTGGGGACCGGCTCCTCCTTGTCTCCCCGTCCGGCCAGGCGCAGTTGGCGCACCAGTTGGCCGGTTCTCAGCAGCGCCTGATCCACCACCGGCTCGTTGCCGCGGATGATCCCCAACGCCTTTTTGACCTTGTCCAGCCTTTCCCGATCCGCCTGATCCAGGGAAGTATCCTCGATCTGCTCCAAACCTTCGTCTATTTTTCCGACCGCCCTGCGGGCCGTGTCCAGGCTGCAGGACACCGCTCCCAGGGGAGTCCTCAGTTCATGGGCGATCCCCGCCAGCAGATGCCCCAGGGTCGCCATTTTTTCCTGGCGCTCCACCGTGTCGGTCAGGATCTGGAACTGACGGTCCCGCCGCCACAGGCGGATCGACTGCACCAGAAACAGAATCAGGATCAGGATCAGGCTGGACTCCAAAAGGATTTTGATCATGTCAATCCTCCCGTTTGGCCGGGACAGGTGGGGTGGCCATTTTTTCCAAATCGAAAATGGCGTGGATTTCACCAGGTGTGAGGTGCCTGACCCCGCCTGCGGGCAGATCCCCCAGACGGATGCCGCCGATTCTCGTCCGCCGGACCAGCACCACCTTGTGGCGCAGGGTACTCAGCATGCGGCGGACCTGGCGAACCCTGCCTTCGCCCACCACCAGGTTCACAACGGTACGACCGTTGAGGATTTCCACCACCTTCACAGACAGGGGCCGAAACAGACCCAGGTTGGGCAGATGGACCCCCGCGATCATGACCCCGATCTCGATTTCCGTCAGCTCCCCTTCAACCTGCACCCGGAACTCCTGTTCCATCTGTTTCGAACCGGTCACCAGGTTGTTCCACCGATTGTCGTTCGAGATCAGCAGCAACCCGGAGGTCCTGCTGTCCAGGCGTCCGGCAGTCTTCAGGCCGGGAACATCGCGGGGAAAATAATCGGATACCAGACGACGCTCCGGTCCGTCGCTGACCGAGCAGACGACACGAACCGGCTTGTGCACAGCGTAATAACTGGGACGCAATCGAGCCAGGGGTTCACCGTCCAGAATGACCTGGGTTCCCGGTTCCAGCATGTGGTTCGGATCCCGCACCACATCGTCGCCGATGGCCACCCTCCCGGTGATGACCATTTCCGTGGTCTGTTTCCGGGTCCCATAGCCCGCTTTCATCAGGGCCCGGGCCAGACCCATGGCGCGTGCGGGCTTCCACCGTTCCGTGGAAAGGTCATGCCCCAGGGATTTTCCATCGAATTTTTTGGCCATGATCCCGGTTTCCCGATGTTCTCGCGGTGATGAAATACTTACTTGAGCGTCGCCCAGATGACCATGATCAGCCCATAGGTCACCAGCAGGAGCAAGCCCCGGCTGCGGCCGATGCGCCCCCGACCCAGGATGATCATGACGAACACCATGACCGTCAGCGCCACCATGCTGAGGGTCTGCACCTGAAGGTTGGTCAGGTTCAGGCCGCCCAGGAACGAATTCGTTCCCCCGGCCTCGGCGTCGAGTCCCCAGATCACACCCACCGGGCCGGCCACCGCCAGGATGTTGAATAGATTCGATCCCACGATGTTCCCGAGCGCGAGATCGTCCTCGTTGCGCAGGGCCGCCACGATGGTGGTCGCCAGTTCGGGCAGACTGGTTCCCACTGCCACCAGGGTCAGGCCGATCAAGGTCTCGGATATCCCCATGTTCACGGCCAGTTTCAGGGCCGAGGACACGATTAAATGTCCGCCGGCCGCCAGCCCGATGACACCGAGGACAACCAGGACGAAACCCCGGCTGAGTTCCCGCAACCGGTGCTCGGGATCAACGGGGGGCAGGTCCACCTTGGGCGCCACCACCGATCCCCGGTCCCGGTTGGACAGGGTCCACCCCATGAAGGCCCCGAAACCCAGGACCAGGAAGCCGGCGTCCAGTTTTCCGAGCCGTCCGTCCCAGACCAGGACCGCAAACAGGACGGTGGCCCCCATCAACAGGGGCACCTCCTTGCGCGAGAGACCCCTCTCCACGATGACCGGACGCAACATCGCCGCCATCGCCAGGATCAATCCCAGGTTGGCCACGTTCGAACCGATGACGTTGCCCAGCACCAGGCCTGTATTGCCCCTGACGGCTCCCACGAGGGAAACAAACAGTTCCGGAGCCGAGGTGCCGAAAGCCACGACGGTCAACCCCACCACCACTGTCGGCACGCCCAGGACGGCCGCCGCCCGGGTCCCGCCGCTGATCAGCAGCCAGGCGCCGCCAATCAGCAGGCCGATGCCCCCGGCGAATACCAGGATCTGCAGCAAGGGATCGGTCACGGAGATCCCTCCGGCCCGGTCACCAGGGCCACCGCCCGCACCGGCGAGGCTTCGGTTCCCGCGAGCTTCAAGGGCAGTGCCACCAGGGTAAAACCCTGATCGGGCACCGAACCCAGATGGGCCAGGTTCTCCAGGTTGATCATTCCCGCCGGGGCGCAAAGGTCATGGGCGGCCTGGCCGGAAAAGGGGTCGAGACTGGGGGTGTCCAGACCAACTCCCTTGAGGCCCGATCCCGCCAGCAAGGCGGCCAGTTCGGGTGACAGATAGGACCACTCGCGGTAATACCGCTCGGTGCCCCAATGTCGGTCCCAGCTCGTGTCGAACAGCACGAAGTCCACGGCCGCCAGGTCGATGCCCTCGCACACCTCGGGCCCCAGAACCCGGGGAGAGATCCCGTCTCCCACCCGGATGATTCGGCCCGGTCCCACGAAACGGTCCAGAGGCAGCTGGTCGATTCCCGGCTGGCCATCCAGGAAATGCAGCGGCGCGTCGACATGGGTTCCGACGTGGCACCCGAATTCCAGGGAACTGGACATGTGGTTGTCCGGACCATGCACGCTTTGCCGATGGATCTTCAGGGGCTGACGGTCGCCCGGCCACTGGGGCATGCCCGGCTCGATGGTATGGCTCAGATCGATCAGCTTCAAAAACGGCTCCACTAGGGTAGCGGTCATCCGGAATGAAAGGAATCCACTTGGATGTTCCGGCGCAGATCCCCGACTTCGAAATCCGAGGCGAAAACAATACGCTCGGCCGCGTCCAGAAGCCCCGCGACCTGGGCCTCTTCACCGGAAACCGCACCGATGGCCAGGAAACATCTTTGAATGAGATCGGCGGGCCCTACCTGGGCCACGGCCAGATCCTGGTTTTTCAGTTTTTGGATCAGGGCCCGCAACGGCCCCCTGCGGTCCTTGAGGGTACGGGCGGAGGTCATCACCAGATCCGCCGTCAGGGTGCCGGAAAAAATCCGTACATCGTCCACGTTCAGCCTCCCTGCCTCGTTCCGGCAAAGCTAAATGATATCAAGCGGATTGTCATGGGTGAATGCGGGTTTACCGGTCAGCCAGGCGGGTTTTACCATGAGCCCATGGCTGTCGTGGACTTGTTTGTCCCTGGAATTCACCAAAGTCTTGCCTCCAAATCAGATAGAAATTGCCCCTGCCGGATAACTCTCCGTTGGGCCCAAAGCGATTCTGGCCCGATTCCTGCAACTAAATCCCTGTCATGATGATACTTCGCTACCAATTGACCGTCCATCCAGGCCGGAACGCAGGCGCCCTGCTGCTGGCCGCCTGCCTTCTTGCGGTTTGCACCGGTTGCCAGGAAAGGATCGACCGGCCCGGTTCCAGCCTGGAGGGCGCCACTCCCGCTGCCCCCCATCCGCTGGTGCAGCGGGACCTCGAGGCCATCGACCGGGGCGGCGTCATCCGTCTGATCACCCGCTACAATTCGAGCAGCTATTTCATTCACCGGGGGGGGCAAGCCGGCTTCGACTACGAAATGGTCTGGCGATTCGCCCGCGAGAGGGGTCTGACCGTGGAGGTCGTTATCCCCGAACCCGGCGAAGATCCCGTCACCTTGCTGAATTCCGGCAATGGCGACCTGGTCGGCGCGGGCCTGATTCCGGATGAAGATCTCGAGCGATGGGTCGACTGGACCCGCCCCACCAATTTCGTCCACAAAGTGGT
>CBDTUS010000075.1:0-16416 GCA_965363725.1 uncultured bacterium
GGCCGTCGTCGGCACCGTCACGTGCCCGACATCGGCACGGTCCTTCGGGTGGGGGACGATATTCTCGTCCAGGTCACCAAAGAGCCCATCAGCACCAAGGGCCCGCGCCTGACCGCGGACATCAGCCTGCCCGGCCGGTACCTGGTGATGATGCCCAAGGGCCGCCATGTCGGCGTGTCCCGCAAGATCGACGACCGCCGCGAACGGGTCCGCCTCAAGCAACTGCTGCAAAAACACCGCTCGGACGAGGGCGCCTTCATCATCCGCACCGCGGCTACCGCCGTGACCGAGGACGCGTTGAAGGCCGACGTGGAGTACCTCAGCGATCTGTTGGGCAAGATCAAGACCACCGGCCAGGAAGTCGCGGCGCCGGCTCTGGTCCACGAGGACGTGGGCATGGTGGTGGCCCTGATCCGGGACATCTTCAAGGAAGACACGACTCGCCTGATCATCGACGACAAGGACGACTACAACCGCCTGAGCACCTACGTGAGGAACTTCGCCCCGGAATTGAACAACCGGATCGACTACTACAATGGCGACCTGCCGATCTTCGACCAGTTCGACATCGAGCCGGAGATCAAGCGCACCCTGGACAAGCGCGTCTGGATGAAGAAGGGCGGCTACCTGATCATCGAGCCGACCGAGGCCCTGGTGTCCATCGACGTCAACACGGGCCGTTTCACCGGCCGGCGCAACCAGGAAGAGACCATCCTGCAGACGAACATGCTGGCCGCCCGCGAGGTGGCCCGGCAACTGCGGCTGCGGGATTTCGGCGGCATCATCGTCATCGATTTCATCGACATGGAGAACGAGGGCAACAAGAAGCGGGTCTTCAACGAGCTCAGGCACCACCTGAAGAGGGATCGTGCCCGCCACAAGGTCTTCCAGGTCAGCGGTCTGGGCCTGGTGGAGATGAGCCGCCAGCGCGTCCGGCCTTCGCTGCTGTCCCAGCTTTCGGACGACTGCCCCTACTGCACCGGCACGGGCAAGGTGCTGTCGATGGAGACCATGAGCAACCGCATCGAGCGTCTGGTGCACCGGATCGCCATCGTCACCCACGAGAAGCGACTGCAGATCCAGGCCAATCCCGTGCTGGCCCTGTACCTGCTCGAAGAGCGGCCCGAGCAGTTCCGCGATCTTTGCCGAACCTTCGACCTCGAGCTCAACGTGCTGGATGATGCCACGCTGCACGTCGAAGAATTCCGCATCATCTCCCTTGGCTCCGGGGTTGATCTGATCGCTGAGTTCGAGAAAAAGGCGCGGGGCGAGGGACGCCGGTAGGTCCCTCTGATACAAAAAGGATCGGGAATGTCCTCGGGGCTTCGCCCCTGCGGATTATCCCGATTCTTTTTGTATCAGAGGGACCTACCGGCGTCGCACCGGCCGATTTTCTCGAACTGGGATCAGAGCTAACCCGGAGGAGTGGGGTCGATGAGGGGTTTCAGCTGCAGTTTGGCGCGGTACCAGTAGGATTCGGCCATGGCCAAGTTGCTGGGGCGGTTGCCGGGGGCCAGGCGGCGTAGGAGGGATTTTGAACCGTATTCGAAGAACTGGGCGAGACGAAATCCCCAAACAGCGGTCTTGCCGTAGTGCTTGTCCACGAACAGGCGGTAGCTTTTCTGGAACTGGTCGATGCTGAAACGGCTCGCCTGTTCGGAGGCCTTGCCTTCGAGGTGGGTGATCTCCGTTTCGGCGCAGTACCAGATCTCCAGGCCCGCTTCATGGGCCCGGTAGCACCAGTCGGTTTCCTCGAAATACATGAAGAAGCGTTCGTCCAGGGCCCCTATTTTTTCGAGGGCCGGCCGCCGCATCAGGAAACAGGCTCCCATGATGTATTCGACCCGGCGTGAAGGCTCCTGGCGCCGGGGGACGAACACGATGCGATGGGAAAAGGGGCCCTTCAGCCACATCCGGCGGGGATCCAGCATGCCGAACCAATGGTAGCGGGCTCGGGGGAAATAGCCTCCGGATATGGTCGGGTGTCCCTCGCCGTCCACCAGGCGGGGACCCACCGCCCCCACGTTTTGACGACCCCTCATGAAACCATACAGGCGAGCCAACGAGGCCGGCGGGCATACGGTGTCGGGATTCAGCAGCAGGATCCCGTCCCCGGTGGCCCGGGACAGGGCCAGGTTGTTGCCCCGGCTGAAACCCAGGTTGCCCCCGGATTCAAGGACCTGGACGGCGGGAAACTCCTCGGTGAGCATGGCCACGGACCCGTCGTGGGAATCGTTGTCCACCACCAGGGTCTCGGTGGCCAGGCCCTCGGTGGCCGCCGGCAGCGACGCCAGGCACTCCCTCAGCATATCCCGGGTGTTCCAGTTGACGATGATGATGGTCAGGTCCATGACAGCCGCATCATTTGCGGCCGGCGCGACGCAGGATTTCCTGCTCCTCGTCGGTCAGGCTCTGCAGGCCTTCACGGGAGATCTTGTCGAGAATGAGATCGATGCGCTGCTGGTCGGGGGATTTGGCGCCCCCGCCGGTCCGGCCGTTGCCCCGCTTGGCGTCACGGTCGGGCTTGACGACCCGCATATTGCGTTTGGTCTGATACCGTTTCCAGGCCCCGCCTATTCCGCCGGATCCGCCGCCGGACTTCAGGCCCGGCCCGCCGCCGAGCGATGGGACCGTGATCTTGATGAAGATGAAGCCCGCCAGCATCCCGCCCAGATGGGCAAGGTGGGCCACCGAGTCGCCCCCGGGGATGGACCACAGGTCGATCAAAGCCAGCAGGGCCACGAAGTACTTGGCCTTCATCGGGATGATGAACATGAACAGGATGATGGAATTGGGAAAGGTCATGCCGTAGGCCAGAAGCACGCCCATGACCCCGGCGGAGGCGCCGATCATGGGAACAAGGGTGTCCATCCCGAACAGGTTGAAGGCGCCGTAGAGGATTGCGCCGCCCAGCCCGCACACGAAAAAGTAGATCATGAAATTGCGGGTGCCCCAGCGGGTCTCGATCTGGGAACCGAACATCCACAGGGCGAACATGTTGAAGCCGATGTGCATGAAATCACCGTGCAGGAACATGTAGGTGACAAACCGCCAGACCTGCATCCCGAAGATGGCATCATGAGGGATGAAGCCCAGGGCCCGGGTCATGGGCCCCCACTGACCCATCGGGCCCCTGCCGTCGAAAAACGTCTGCAGGACGTACACCGCGACGTTGGCGATGACCAGGACCTTGATGCCCGGTGTCATCATCCTGCCGCCGAAGGACATGCCTTGTCTGAGGTTGGAATTCATGAATCGACTTTCGCTGGGCTGAGTTCAGGATAAGCGATACAACGAATCAACCGGGAAGTTTCCTACCTGAGAACCTTCCCGAGGGAATCCGCTCTCAAAAATGGTACACAAGTTGGATCATGTCACCAATGAAAAAAGCAGGAGGGCCGCAGCCCTCCCGCTCGTTTGACCGACCAATGGACTCCGGTCAGAAGCTCCTTTTCATAGCTGCGAGAGCTTCAGGAGAGATATAGGGCATCCCGCCTTCGGCGGCTTTCCCGCCAATGGGCACCCCGTAAGTGGGATCCCAGGTGAACGCGTCGACGGGAACCTCGGCCCAGCTCGACCCTGTCACCTCGTTGATCTTCGCCAGGAAGGCGTTGGCAACGAACGCGTACCCCTTGTTGTTGGGATGGACTCCATCCAACGAGAAGTAGGTCCGGGCGGCCGTTTCCGAAAGGGTTTCGGTGTCATGGATAACCCGCAGGAAAAGGAAATGCCGATTCGCCTCTGGTTTGGCCGCACGCAAGGCATCCATGGCCGCATTGAAGTCCACGATCGGCAGGGCCGCCAACGGAACATCCCCGGTCCCGAGGATAGTCTCATAGGTCTGTTCGATCGCAGCGTTGTAGGGCCCGATGACCTGGGTGTCGAGGTAGGTCACCTCGGCCGCGCTCAGGGTCATGTCCGCCGGAAGTTCGCCGCCGGGCGTGCCCGGGAGGGTTGACCCGATGAAATCCGTGAAGAGGATGTACTCTGCATCCACTTCCTCATAGGTGAGCATAAGCGCCCCGAAAACCGCCTCGAACGTGGGCCGGTCCAGAAAGTAGGCGATGTTCCGGACATGGGGCAGTGTGGCCCCGATGATGACCGGGCTGAACCCGTTGCGGGCGGCCAAACCCTGGGCCAGGGAACCCAGAAAACCACCATAATTGGCGGCGAATTCCGCAGCCGGGGTGAACAGGGCGTTGGCCGGACCCTGCGGGTCGCCGCTGGTGGCCCCGAACAGGAAGTCGTTGCCACCGACCCAGGCCGTGACCAGGGCGGGGCCCTTGGCGATGGCCTGCCGGAACTGCGATCCCGTTTCGTAGCCCGGGGCCGGAGGCGCCGCGGGAACGGTCTCGTTGCCGAACAGGTTGATCAGATCCCCGGCCCGGTTGATGAACTCGAAGAAGGAGTTGGGACTGCTGAACGGGGGCGGGGCCGAATGACTGGTCGCCGCGCTATGAGCGTTCAACAGGTCGTGGCTGAACGCGCCCGGAACTCCCAGGTTGTGATACTGGGTGGGCTGGGCGACCGCCAACAGGAGTCCCGGAACTGCGGCCTGGGGAGTCGTCCCCAAAGGCACTACCCCCGAACCGTTGAAGTGAAGCACGCCCGAGACGATGCCGTCACCCACGTCGGTGGTCCCGATGCCGGGTGCGGCAATCCAGGGCTGGGTGAAGGTGTCCTGGTCCAGACCCATCTGGGTGGCCACGATCATCGGATAGCTGTTGGCCTGGCCGGCCTGCATCAAACCCGAATCCATGAAACCCGCGGTCAGGCTGTTGCCGATCGCCACGTAGGGCGTGCTGGCGTCAGCCGGGGTGGGGTCGTTCACCTGGCCCGTGGGATCCGATGGAGTATCCAGGGAGCATCCCACCAGCAGAAGAGCCAGCAGGAAAATCGTCACGGTAAAAATCACGCTGAGTTTTTTCATGTCCTGCACCTCCTCCTAGAAGTTGTAGCCCACGCCGACCCCGAAGAGGTTGGCCAGGGATTTGTAGGTACCGAAGGGGTAGTCGGTGGTATTGCGCACCGGTTCCCCGTTTTCGATGTTGGTCCGTTCCTTACCGACAACAAGCATGTAACTGAGGTTGAAGTCCCAGTTGCCGGTCTTGTAGAGGGCTCCGATCGAGTAGTCGTTGCGGTCGCTGTCGGGAAGCAGGGGGCTGACCGCGATCAGCGGCTGGGGGCTCTTGTCGTGCACGTAACCCGCCATGATGTTCCACTTTTCGCTGGCCTGGTAGTCGAAGCCGAAGCGAAGCTGCCAGGAGTCCTCGTAGTTGAAGTGGATGGTCTGGTCGAGGGCGTCGTTGCCGAAATTCAAGGCAAGTTTCTCGAAGGTGCTCCAGCCGAACCGCACGTAGTTGAATTCCGCCCGGAACTGCTCCACGAACTGGTAGGCGATTCCCAGCGAAAGGATGTCCGGCAGATTCAGATCGGCGCTCAGCTTCTGGTCCCGGCCCAGGCTTCCGACCAGGGTATTGCCCCAGGGGTCGTCGCCGGGGGCCACGGGCTCCAGGGTGGCATCGCCGTCATCGAACTTCATGGTCTTCTTGAAGTGGTAGCTGACCCCGAGAGACAGCTTCTCGTTGGGCCGGTACATCGCGCCCAGAGTCGGGGTGAGGTTGATCTCGCTTGACCCCTTGATGGTGGTGTGGATCGCGTTCCCGCCGAACTGGGGCTCGGGTGAATATTTTTTTAGCTCGAGTTCCTGGTGCGCGATGTCGATACCCGCGGAAATCGCAAAACCCTCGGCCACCTTCAGGGACACGGCCGGGGTCACGTAGACTGTCTGGATCTGAACATCGTGGCTGATCCGGCGCCCGACCCAGTTTTCCCCGTCCTTCCAGACGACGCCCAGGCCGTAGGGGGCGTAAACGCCGATGCCGAAGGACGCCAGGCCGCCGGGGTTGTTGGTGTAGTACACCCCGGGTACCGGGTAGATCTTGCTTTCGGCCTCACCGGTCGAGCTGGTGGGGTCGGTCTTGCTCAGTTTGCCGTTGAATGAAAACTGGGGCGCCACGAACACGGCGTTGGCTTCGGCGCGCTGACCCTCCATGAAGGATAGGCCGGCCGAATTGTAGAACAGGGCCGAACCGTCATCCGCCGTGGCGGTGAATGCGCAGCCCAGAGCCGTGGCCTTGGAGCCGGCTTCGTAGATGCTGAATCCCGAGGCCAGGGCCGAGCCCGAGCCGAAGACCAGCAAACCGGCGACCACCAGGGTGCAAATCATCCTTATTCGCATTTTGCCTCCTCTGCATTTCGTAAACAGACTCGGGTCTGTCCCAAAGCGCCGGTGCGCCAAGACCCCGGGTAAATCCGCATACCATGATCGATCGACCGTAGCACAGGGCCCATATGGTGCAAAGATCTTTTCAAACAGTCGAAAGTGGATCATATTTGCCCAGTTACCAGTTACCAGCGACCAGGAGGCCTCATGCTGTTTGTCGACCACCCGGAGGATTTCCGCAGGCTGATGCCCGGATTCCTGCCCGCACCCCTGTCCGGATCCATGGCGCCCCAGGAGGGGCTGGCCCTGCGCCCGGTCTGCCCGGCTCTGGTGGAAAATCTGGTACAGGCCGTGTGCGGCGCGGCCCCGAAGTCGTTTGAGAAAGCGGAATCCAGGGGCCCAGTCATGTCCGAATTTTGGGATTGGTGGTTCCTGGCCTCCCGCGCCCCGGAATCCCAGTATGACGTTCTGCGCCGGATCATCGACCAGGACGGGCCCTTGCCGGGTCCGGTGGTGTGCCTGGCGCTGGAGGGCGCCGGGTGCCACGGCCAGCAGGAACGACGCTGGGCGGCTGTGCGGGGCAACCTGCACCTCACCGTGGGGCTGCCGTGTGATCTGGAAGCCGCCACCTGCGGACTGGCCCTGACCATGCTGCCGGCCGTGGCGGTGGTCGATGCCCTGGGCGCTTTGAGCGAGGGGTTTGGTCAGCTCCCGGTGGTCGGCGTCAAGTGGGTCAACGACGTCCTGATCCAGGGTCGGAAGGTGGGTGGCGTGCTGACTTCGGCGCGATCGGTGAACGGACAGGTCCAGTCGGTGGTCCTGGGCATCGGCTTGAACGTGGCGGTGGCCCCGAAGATCGAGCCCTCGGCCTTCACGCCCGGCGTGACCTGCCTGGAAGATCATTTCCCCATGGGGGGAAAGGGACTTGGCACCATCCTGGCCGCCGTCCTGGAGGCCCTTGCCCGCCGGTTCGATGAACTTGCGACGATGGGCCCCGAGCCCCTGCTGGCGGCCTACAGGCAGGCTTCGGTGATTTTGGGCCGCCAGGTGGAAGTGCGCCAGGAAGATGGTTCGAACAGAAAGGGGATGGTTCTGGGAATCGGCCCAGACCTGGCTCTGACCCTGTCGGACAGTTCCCTGCCTGTGACGGCCGGCCGGCTCATCCTTCTTCCCGGGGATAGTTCATAATTTCATACAGTTCCATGGTGTTTGGCCGATCCAAGTAGATGGGAGGGAACCTCTTTAGCAGGATGGAGCCGCGGCCTGATCGGCCCGACGTAAAATGACCCCGGACATGCATGCAGGAACCGATATCAGGGTCGCCCGGCAGCTCGCCCGCCGTGGCGCGCCAGGGTCCTTTGCCTATGCCGCCTTCACGTTCATGGTGATGAGTCTGACGGGGCTGTGGGAAATCGCTCCGGTGCCGTCGGTTGTTGCCCTGGTTCTGACCTTGGCGGCCGGGCTGCTCCGCAAAAGGCTCAGCATTCGTTTCGACGCTGAATACCTCGCCAACCCCAGCAAGTGGGCTGGTCTGTTCATGGCGGCCACACTGGTGCTCGCGGTCAGCTGGGGATTGTTTTCGATCCTGGTGGCGAGAACTTTCGGGTTGGGTTGGGAAATGCTCCTGACCCTGCTGGTGACGACCGGACTGGCGACCGGTGGCATCAGCGCCCTGAGCGCGGATGTCAAGACCATCATCCCTTTCCTGGGGTTGATCCTCGGCCTTCCGGTCATCGCGGCAGGCACCCTGCCGGCCCCGGAAAGCTATCGCCTCGGTCTGATCTTCGGGCTGTACCTGGTCTACTGCATCTCCCAGACCCGCATCCAGAACCGACAGATACTGCGGGAACTAATGTCGGCGGACCTGCTGGAAAAACGCACCAGCGAACTGGCGGTGGCCAAGCGTGAGGCCGAAGCCGCCAACCAGGCCAAGAGCCTTTTCCTGGCCAACATGAGCCACGAGATCCGCACCCCGATCAACGGCATCCTGGGTATGACCGAACTGGCTCTGGGGACGGGACTTTCCGACGAGCAGAGGGAGTACTTGGAGCTCGCCCGGTTCTCGGGCAAGAATCTGCTGACGCTGGTCAACGACCTGCTCGATTTTTCGCGGATCGAAGCCGGCCAAATGGAACTGGAGCCCAGACGCACCGACTTGAGACAGCAGGTAGCCCGCCATCTGGAGGCCCTGACCACGGGCAACAAGGACTGCAAGGTCCCGGTCAACTGGGAGATCACCGACGAAGTGCCCGGGGCGGTGGTCCTGGACGACAACCGCTACCAGCAGATCCTGACCAACCTGGTCGGCAACGCGATCAAGTTCACCAGTCAGGGGAATATCAGGGTCACCGTGGATGCGGCTCCGTCGGACGGCGGCATGCTGGTCATCCGGACCGAGGTTCGGGATACCGGTATCGGGATCGCTCCGGAAAAGCACGACAGCATTTTCGGCACCTTCTCCCAGGCCGACAATTCCTTCGTGCGCGAGTTCGGCGGAACGGGCCTGGGCCTGGCCATCAGCCGCCAGCTGGTGGGGCTGATGGGCGGTGACATCACCGTGGAAAGCGAAGTGGGCGCAGGCAGCGTTTTTACCTTCACCATCCAAACCCTGCCGTTGACCGAGGAGCCGGCCCCGCCCGAGGCGGTCGCCAAGACAGCGTCCTTGGATTTGGAAGGAATGGCGGGCCTGCAGGTCCTGGTGGTCGAGGACAATCCCGTCAACAGCCGATTCGTGCAGCGGTACCTGGAAAAAACCGGGCACGAGGTGACCGTGGCGGCCAATGGGGAACTGGGGGTGCAGGCCTGGCGGCAGGGGTCGTTCGACCTCGTCCTGATGGATGTCCAGATGCCGGTGATGGACGGGCTCCAGGCCACCGAAGCCATCCGCGAGGCCGAGGGGGACCCGGAACGGCATTTGCCGGTGGTGGGGCTGACCGCCCACGCCTCGGCGGAGGACAGGGAGCGCTGCCTGGACGCCGGGATGGACGGCTACCTGACCAAGCCGGTGAACCTGTCGGATCTTGACAAAATCCTCGCAGACGTCCTGAATCAGGAACTGATCCCCGCCTGACGGGGCCCCGATACCGCGGAACATTCAACGGTGACCATCGTTCCTTTTGTCATGCGCAGCCGATCCGATCCCTGGAAATGGCCCGCCTGTATCGGGCTGACCGTCGTCCTCTTTTTGGCGACGGTGTTTCTGGTGCCTGAATCCTGGATCGATGCCTTCTTCTCCCCCCTGTCCCTGGTCGAGCGACTCGAAAGGGAACAGGTGACCCAATGGACGGTCATCCTGCCGCCGCCGGTGGTGGAAGAAGTTCCGGATCACCAGTTGCCGGCCGAAACTCCCCGAGGACCCCAACGGAGGACCACCGAACATCTGGACCCGGACTGGTGGACCCGCGGCTGGATCGTGAAAGCGTTCCCCCTGAATACCGATCCCGATCTGCGCCGAACCACAGCCGCCGCCGACAGCGTGGCCATCCTGCTGACGGCGCTGGGGGTGGAGCGGGATTTCCTGAGACGAACACGTCCGGACAGCCTGCTGGCCTCCCGGCTCTTTCTGCTGCAGGTGGAGGATTCCTTCAAATTCGACGAGCTGAAACCCTACCTGAGCGCCATGGCCCGGTCGCGGGACTACGCCGACATCCTGTCCCGCGCCGCGGACATGTACGACCATTTCCTGGCTCAGGAAATCATGACCCCGGATTGATGGCACCGCAGCCGCTCCAGGTGCCGGGGTTGCATAATTTGATATTTTGGTTAGTTTTAAAACTTGACCTGGGAAATCATGGTTTAGGTTGGGCCACCGGTCCCTCCTTGCCAATGTTCAAGTTATTGGAGGAATTCATGTTTCGCGTCACCAGGGCCGAAGAGCAGGCCGTCCGACTCATCATGCGCCTGGCTGCATTGGGGGAGCAGCTGACGTTGTCAGATCTCGCGGTGGCCGAGGACCTGCCCGAGCCCACGGTGGCCAAGCTGCTGGGGATGCTCCGCCGCGGAGGCGTGGTGGAGGCGGTCCGGGGACGAAACGGGGGGTACATCCTGGCCGATGTGCCCGAAAAAACGAGCGCGGCCAGCGTGATCCGCAGTGTCAGCGGGGAACAGGTTTTCGAATACCCCTGCAGCGAAACCCATGATCAGCCCGACTGTCCGCGCAACGAGGATTGCGGCCTGCGCCCGGTCTGGCAGCACCTGGGCAACCGGGTGGCCGAGGTGCTGGAGCAGACCAGCATCGCCGACCTGCTGCGGAGGGAACAGGCGTCTTCGAGCAATCTCCAGACCCTGTGGCCTCTGGCCGGCAAGTAGGGATATGGCCGGCAAGTAGGTTTTTTTGCGGGCAGCCCGCCGACCGGAAATCAGCGCCAGGCCTGGGCCAGCTTCCGCACCATCCACACCAGGACCCAGATTCCCATCAGCAACAGAACGGCGAACAGGACGAGGTTCAGAACCTGGGTTTTGACCGCGAAGGATCCCGGCCGGTAGAGATCGCCCAGGATGGCGGCGCGGGCGGCGTCACGGGTCATCACCATGACCGCCATCAGCACGGCCGTCAGAGTGGTCGGCCAGATCAGTCCCGCCGATTCGGGCCGGCTCCGGGCCCGCCATCCCCACACGATCACCATGACAGTCAGGACCAGACCGGCGGTCAGTAGGGCCGTGGCCACCGGGTCGGTCCCCATGAAAGCGCGGCGTGCGGTCCGGGGCAGGGCCATCAGGTACCAGATGCCGAAAGCCGAATTGGCGAGGGTCATCCAGGCGAAGGCCGACCAGCCTGTCCGGGCCATGAACGCTCCCGTCGGGTCGCCTCCCTTGGATCGTTGGCGCCCCCACACCGCGAGCATCAACCCCGCCACGGCCACGGCGCCAAAGACGGCGTGCAGGTAGCGGGGGACCAGGGTCGGGTCACCCAGATTGAGGTGGAGACCACGGGCGTCGGAGAAATATTTTCCGGGCCAGGCCGGGACAGCCGCCATCAGCGAAGTGTTGTTCGAGAACATGAAGGCGATCCACAGGAACAGGCTCACCGTGATCAAAAGCAGGGGTGTCCGGGCCGTGCCGAGCCGCTCGCGCTGGAAGGACTGCAGGTAGGTGCCGTAGTAGGCGAAGATCAGCACCACCACGACCGAGAACCAGCCCCAGCCCATCAGGATGCTGCTGGTGAAGAAGAACTGTCCCATCAACGTCTGCAGGAACAGCAAGGGGGCCACGCCCAGGGTCACGGTGGTCGCCACGAGCGAGGGCGTGGTGCGGGCCAGGGTGTCGGCCAGGACGGCCCACTGGTCGCCGTCGGTGCCGCGGCGCTGGCGGGCCCACCAGGTCAGGATGAGTCCGCCGAGCATGGCGTTCATGGCCAGCAGGTGCAGGAAGAAGGTCAGTTGCAAAAGGACCTGCAGCAG
The DNA here is from genome assembly GCA_965363725.1 of uncultured bacterium. Classification (GTDB taxonomy): domain Bacteria; phylum Krumholzibacteriota; class Krumholzibacteriia; order LZORAL124-64-63; family LZORAL124-64-63; genus JAGLCY01. The sequence continues at coordinate 11,626 of CBDTUS010000075.1, forward strand.
GAGAGCCGGCGCGGGCAGGGGCAGCGCGTCGGCTGCGGGCAGGATCACGTTGGCGGCCACAGCGATCATGACGCGCTCCCTTCGGCGGAGTCACCTGGCGACGGGGCGTTGCCCATCTCATGCAGGTACTCGATCAGCAATCCGCGCTGGGGTTCAGGCCCGAAATATCCCGGCATCTCATCGGTCCAGTCGCCGATCTCCTCCAGGAGTTCACCGATCTCTTCCCGGGACATGCCTTCCATGGAATCGGACAGGCCCCGGAACCTGTCCGGCGTGTGACAGAGACCGCAGGACAGATCGAATGCGCGGGCGCCGGTCATTTCGCTCGGTGGGTCGGCGGTGGCCGATTCCGGTTTGAGGCTCATGAGGTAGGCCGTCAGAGCGGCGTTTTCCTCTTCGGTGCCGTACCAGGGCGGCATGAGGGCCCGCATGTATTCGAGCCGGGGAATCAGGCTGGCGACGGTTTCTTCATTCCAGTGGGTCAGGTAGGGCACCAGCCCGTTGTAGCCGTTTTCGGTGTGGCAGGGCTGGCACCAGGCCAGATAAAGGTCCGCGCCCAGGCGCTCGGGATTTTCACGTGCTGCTGGGGAAATCCACCTGGTGCCCGCAGCCATCCCGTTCTCGGCGAACCAATCTTCCTGGCTCACCAGCATGCCCGTGCTGTAGAGATATCCTTGAATGGTGAACGGTTTGCGACCGGCCTCCCTCAACCATTCCCCGGCGCCCATGGTCAGCAGGGCGACCAGCAGCATGCCGGCAACTACATAGGTGCGGTTGATCCGGGGCAGAACCAGGGGAACCAGCGTCAGGCCCAAGGTGATCAGCAGACCCGCCCGGAACCATCCGGCCACCTTGGGTAGAACGACGATGGCGCCCAGGAGGGCTTCGTTCTGTTCCCAGATGTCCACTGATCGTCCGTACCACATCGCGCTCAGCACGACGCCGACCATGGCGCAAAAGGACCAGCCGGCGTTCCAGCGGGTCAGGCGCCAGCGGAAATCGTCGGCCTTCAACAGGGACGCGGTCAGCAGGGTGAACAGGCCGGCGATGGCCAGCCCGGCGAAGGAACGGATCATCAGGCTCGGCCAGTAGGTGGGGTTGAAGAAGCCGGTCCAGAAGTCCTGGTTTTCCAGCCACCCGTCGGGGGTCAGCATGAAGGTGATGATTCCGTTGATGACGACCAGGCTCAGATAGGCGGCGATGAAATAGATCCAGCCGACGATTTCGTGAGTGCGTGCGTCCAGTCGTTCCCAGCCGTAGTAGTAGACCAGGGCGGCGGCGATCTCGACGAAAAAGAAGACCCACTCGATGGCCCAGCCCCACACGTAGCCGTGGATGAGGGCGGAGGTGCCGTGGGGGGAGATCAGTCCTATGGTCGCCCAGATTCCCACACCGGATATGGCCCCGAACACCAGGGTCAGCAGCATGAAAAAACGGCTGTGGCCCTTGACGAAGGATCGCAACCGTTCGTCTTTGGTGCGGCGTGCGCGAATTTCCGTTAGGACCAGCCAAAGGCCTCCTCCGACGGCAAAATGGGAGACAAAAACGTGCAGCACGGACACCACCGCCATGAGGACTCCGGCGCCCATGCCCAATTCCCAGACTGGATAATTCATGATCACACTCCCGGCCGCTGGTTGGATCCCAATCGTAGGAGCCGATCGTTGGTCGGTCAAGTAATCCGTTACAGTTTAAGGAGTTAAACAGGACCTGAGAGGTAGGGTTTTAAGGAAGGATCACAGGAAACGAACCAGTCCGCCCCAGCGTTCATCCACCTTGAAACCCTGTTTCTGGTAGAACCGCCGCAGGAAGAAATGGGTCTTGATGGTCTTGATGCCCAGGGACGTCAGCCGGGTGCAGAAATCCGCCAGGATCGCCCGGGCGATACCACGTTCGGCCAGGGCCTGGGTGACGACGATTCCGTCCAGGAAAACGGCCTCGTCATCCAGCTGGCGGTACACGACACCACCGATGATCTGCTCGGCTTCGTCGGTGGCGACCAGGTAGCGGTCGGCCTCGCTGATGGTCTTGGGGAAACCGGCGTTCAGGAACAGCCGGTAGAGCTGGCCGACCTCCGCCGGTCCGGCGGGTTCACTGACGGCGTAGGCGTGCCCGTGTTGGTCGTGGATGATGGATTTGACGATCACCTGGCTATGGGAGGGGTCGCCTACGGCGCGGACTTCGACGGTGTCGGCGCGCATCCGGTGGGGGAAGGCCAGCCGGTTGAACGCGGCCCGGTCGTCGGGGTCGGTCAGGGCCGACTGGAGATCGGACAATTCCACCATCTGCGTCGCCCGCCGGTTCGGATGGCGGAACATCCTGACCAGCAGCCGGTCGAAGATGTCCTGCAGGCCCGGGTCGGAGTTCTTGAAATAGGTGTTCCGGAAAAGGGTGAACCGGGCGATCTCAGGCTGCCGGTCCAACCGGTAGAGCCGGCTGAGTTCCTCGAGGATTTCCAGGCGTGCCTTCAGGTGTGCCTGGGGATTGAGGTTTTCCCATTCCTCGAACCGGTGGATGGCGCCCAGCAGGTTCAGGGGCAGATGGTAGTGCTCTTCCAGGGATTCGATGAACCCAGTCAGGGCGTCGATGAAGCCCAGACCCATTTCATCTATCCCGCTGCGGCTGATTTCCTGTTGCAGCTCCTTCAGCCAGACCAGGGCCTCGTCGGGGCCGAGGGCTTCGACGAAGGACTCAAAGATCCATTCGCGTTCCAGGTACTCCTGACTCCAGGGATAGTGGCTGACGATGTGCTGGTACATGTTGCGCCAGATGGGCCGGATGAGAGACAGGGGTCCGGTGTAGGTTTTCCATCCCGACAGGTTGTTCTGCACCGCGCCCCTGCGGAAATCGGGCTCGGGCACGACGATGTTGTTGGGAGTGATCAGACCGGGGATGATGCGCCGCCCGCTGTTGCGCCAGCCGCGCACGACCACGCTCATGGCCCGGACCATCAGCTGGTGCCATCGCATACGGGTCGGGGGCGCCGTACCGGGTCCGCGAATGCCGCTGAATTCGCGGATCTTCTCCCACACGGTCAGGTCGCTGACGTAAGCCATGGACAGGGCGCCCAGCTCCGGCCTGAAGCAGCCGAAGTGGGGCAGCATGGCTGTGCCGAAGGGATAGCCGCCCAGGGTGATGTACCAGTAGATGGTGCGCCGGATGAGGGTCTCGTCGAAGTCCTGCCGGATGATCACCTGCAGATCGAAATGTTTGCCCCCGGTGGTGTTGACGCTCACCCGGTATCGGGAATCCTCGAAGCGGGAGATGATGCGCGAAACCCAGATGCCGCCGGGCCCGATTTCGTCGAGAACCAGATCTTCGCCTTCGAAGGCGAGCATGAGGGAGTGCTTCAGGAAGGTCGTGCCGACGAGGACTTCCCTGAGCCGCTGGATCTCCTCGTCGCCGAGGCCTTCCTGGAAGACGATCTTGCCTTCCCAGGCGGCGGGGTCCAGCCCGGGATTGTCCTTTTGAAGCCTGTCCTCGAACCAGGCCGCCAACCCCGTGAACTCCCGGTTGGCGCAACGGGCGAGCTCGGGGTCCTGGTCGTGCATGGCCCAGCTGACGAGTTCCTCGCGGATGGGACCGTAGAATTCGGGATGGAAGCGGCCGAAGTCGGCCAGCAGATGGAAGAGGTCTTCGAACAGTTGGCGGTTCCGTTCGGGCGCCGGCCAGTCCAACTGGTCGCGGTAGGTCTTCAGCCTTTGGCGCAGGGCCTGCAGCCGGCGGGGTTCTATCTGGGCCTTGCTGATGGCGTGGAAACTCTCATCGTCCAGGAACGGCAGACCCGATTCGATGAAAGCCGGCAGGTAACGCAGGTAGTCGGGGGTCGGCTGGTCCAGGACCAGAACCTGATAGGCCCGACAGCGCACGGGTTTTTCCCGGTGGCCGGCCAGGGCTTCGAGGCGCCGGCGGATGACCCGGCCCTGGCGGGCGCCGGCCCGGGAGAGTTCGCGGTCTAGCGCTTCGACCGCCTCCAGGGCCTGCCCGAGGTCGCCGAAGAGGGCCTGGCTGGACAGGGCGTTGACTTCGCTCACCTGGCGGTCCACCCGTCCCGGCTCGATCGGGCCGGAATAGCTGGCGCCTCCGTCGCCCGGCAGGTGGATCTGCTCTCCGAAGACACCCAGTTCCGTGTCCCAGCCGGTGCGGCAAGGGCCGAAATTGATGAACTCGGAGTTGGCGACCCACATCAAAGGCTGCCGGGCCATGAGTCCCAGATCGATGACCTGACCTTCCACCAGGTATTCCAGGTCACCGATCCGAACGCGCCCGTCGGCTCCGGGGGCCACCGTCAGGGTTCGGCCCGTTTCATTGTTGACCAGGACGCCGCCGCGGGGCTGGACCGCGTCTTCCAGGACACCCAGATCCCGGAAAAACCAGCGGGGGATGCGCACCGAGTAGGGACCCACCGTGAGAATCCGCACGCTGGAGCGGTAGAGCTCGGCGATCTCGTCGGAGAAATTTGCTTCGATGACCTTGCGGCGATAGGACCCCTTGGGGGTCAACTCTCCGCGCTCGGTGCTGAAGTCCCGCTCCAGCAGGACAAAATTCACGACCCTTTCGAAGGGCGCCAGCACGGGGTTGGCGGTGGTGATGATCTGCTGGAAGTATTCCCGGCGATCGTCCGGATTGGTCAGCGACTGCAGCACGTCGTCCTCATCGTCGGGCACGATCAACAGCGTGTTGTAGCTGCGGCCGTCCCCGGCCAAGAAGGTCCGTTTGATTCCCGGCACCTGCTCGAACACGGATTCCACCACCCGGGGGGCGATGGTCTGCCCGCGGTTGTTCTTGTAG
>CBDTUS010000076.1:0-16388 GCA_965363725.1 uncultured bacterium
AGGTACCGGTTCAGGAGATCGACAACTTCCTGGGCCTTCAGGAAGAAATCCTCGGGAATGATCCTGACCTTGTACAGCTTGGGGTGCTCGGGGTCGAAATACATGTGGGCGGACTGTTCTATCCATCCCGCCATGCCTTCGTTCATCATCGTGCGGACCATGTGGGCCACGGCCAGTTCGCCCTCGGACTCGAGCGGATTTTCTCCAGGCACGAACTGGTACTTCCGGTACAGGAGCGAAGCCAGTTGGCGTGTGAGCTGGTGGGTGTTCACGGCGCCCACCACCCCGGTGTCGACCAGAAGGTCGCCTTCAAAAATCCTGATTTCGGGCTTGGCGGGTAGGAATCGCACGGTCAAGGCCGAGGGCATGTTCGGTGGTGCCACCCAGAAACGGGAGAGGGAGTCGATGGCGCAGCGGCCCGTACCGGTCAAGGTCTCAAGTCGTTTGGCAATGCGGTCCCGGTAGGTCAGGCTGTAGCGGTAGCTGCGCTCGAAGTCGGCCCGGTCGGCGTTCCTTTTCTGGTTGCCCGAACGACCCAATTCCTCCCAGAACGTGGCTTCCAGCCAGTTGCCCACCCGCTGGGCACTGGGGTTGCCGGGCTGCAGGCTCCGGCGCCAGAGGGTGACCGTGGGCAGGTCGCCGAAAGAATCCAGCTCTGCCTGGGGGACTTTTTCCCCGGTCGCGATCCGGTCGGCCAGGCCAGTAAAGGCGTCCCAGGCGGAGGTGTCCGTGGTCACCGGGCAATCGGGACCGGCTCGGTGGGGGGAATCCCCGTCCGCCTGACGGGAGTCGGGGTCAGGGGAACAAGCGGTCAAAGCCAACGCGAAAATCATCGGGGCGATCCCCAGTCTCAGGGCGCGCCGCCGGGAGAGCCCATTGTGGAGGGGCGGCTCAGGGGTTATCTTACGCAATTCGGTTACTCTCCTGCTCAATGTCAAAGCCATGGGTCCGGCCATGGGTCCGGCCACGGGTCCCACGGGGAATATTCATGCTGCTGGTCAACGAAATATACCCCGCCATCTGCGGGGAGTCACGTTTCATCGGGCGTCCCTGCACCCTGGTGCGGCTGACGGGTTGCCATATCCGCTGCCTCTGGTGCGACTCCGAGCATTCCTTTGCCGGGGGCCGTTCCCTGACCACCACGGACATCGTCGAGGAAGTCCGGGGGCACGGATTTGCCACCGTCCTGGTGACCGGGGGCGAACCGCTCCTTCAGGGCGAAGTGGTGGATCTCATGCGCAGCCTGCTGGATGACGGCCGCACCGTCCTGCTCGAAACCAGCGGCACCCTCGGCCATGAAAAACTCGTTCCACTCCGTGAAGTTCCCGACGGGGTGCATCGCATCGTCGACCTCAAGGCGCCCGGCAGCGGCATCGACGCAGCCTTGATCGACTGGGAGGGGATCTCCTTTCTGGGCACCGGTGACGAGGTCAAGGTCGTCTGCGCCGACCGGAAGGACTACGAATGGGGCCGGGACCTGGTCCGGGCCGGAGGCCGGATTCCCGGCACCGTGGAAGTCACGTTTTCGCCGGTGCAACCGGATCTGCGGCCGCGCGATCTGGCCGAGTGGATCCTGGCCGACAAGCTGGACGCCTGCTTCCAGATCCAGCTTCACCGGGCGGTCTGGCCCGACAGCGACCGGGGGGTTTGAGATGACCGGAACCCAGCATCCACTGGCGGTGGTCCTGGCCAGCGGAGGCCTCGATTCGGCCGTTTGCCTCGCGGAAGCCGTCGGTGAGTTCGACGTGGCCCTGCTGCACATCAACTATGGCCAGCGCACTGAAGTCCGGGAACTGCGTGCCTTCGATGATTTGGCCGATCACTACGGCATCGATCGTCGCCTGGTGGCCGACATCTCCTATTTAAAGGAAATTGGGGGATCTTCCCTGGTGGATGAAACCATGGCCGTGGAGACCGGCCTGCCCCTGGGCGAGGGGCAGGTCCCCTCGACCTATGTGCCCTTCCGCAATGCACACATCCTGTGTGTGGGGGTGTCCTGGGCCGAGGTCATCGGGGCTGAGGCCCTGTTCATCGGTGCGGTGCAGGAGGACAGCAGCGGCTACCCGGACTGTCGTGAGGAATTCTACCACCGATTCGCAGAGGTCGTAAGGGAGGGGACACGGCCCGAGACGAAAATCGACATCCGCACACCGCTGATCCAATGGGACAAGGCCGCGATTGTGCGCCGAGGCCGGGAACTGGGCGTACCGCTGAACCTCACCTGGTCCTGCTACACCGAAGCGGAGGAGGCCTGCGGGGTCTGCGAGAGTTGCCGCTTGCGCCTGCGGGGCTTTGCCGCCGCGGGAGTCGAAGACCCTATTCCGTATCGCCGCCCGTAACGAACTTCGTAAAGTCGTAGTCCTGATAGGCGTTGCAACGGCTGCAAAGGTTGAGCAGATCGCGGCGGCCGTCATCCAGGGTGGCGCGCATGCAGCGCGCCGCGTAGCTGTCCCAGATTTCCTGCACCGACTGCTCGTTGACGTTGCCGATGACCGCTCTTTCGTGAACATCCCAACAGCAGATGGTGGCGTTCCCGTTGGTGTAGAAGAACAGTTCGTCCAGGATCTTCAGGCAGGGTTTGAGCACCACGTCGGAGCGTTTCTGTCCAGTCCAGGGCCACTGGTACATGTGGGTGATAAGGACTTCACTGCACCTGGGACCCCAGAATTCCTTGTAGGCTTCGATCTCGTGGGCGTTCTCGGGGACCTCGATCATCCGCAGCTCGGTGAACACCTTGTCGCGGTAGCCGCACTTGTCCCAAAGATCCAGAAAGATCTGGGTACGCTCCATCACCTTGTCGTAGTTGATCCCGATCCGTGACGGTTCGTAGGTCTCCCTGCTGAAGCCGTCGATGGAAAACCGCATGATGTCGACGCCCGCTTCGAGCAGATCCCGCGACAGTTTTTCGGTCATGAGTTCGCCGTTGGTGTTGAACTCCACGCTCGCCGTCGGATCGTTTTCCTTGATGTAGCGGACGATCTCGGGCATGCGGTTGTCGACGAACGGTTCGTTGGTCAAAAACGGCCGGTAGGTGATGCCCCAGCCGCGGGTGTCGTCCACGACTTTCCGCCAGGTTTCCGTGGGCATGCGGGCGGGGTCGCGCACGATCTCGTTCTGCGGACAGAAGGGGCACTTGGCGTTGCACTTGGTGACCGTTTCGAGCTGGATGTACCGGGGCCGCGCCGTGTAGGGCATCTTCCATTTCGCACCGGCGTCCGCGACGGGCAGCGCGCCGGGGGATTTCATCTGATCGGCCTGTTGGGGTCGCATCTATTTCCTCCAGATCTTCCGTGGATCAGAGATAGGGTTCAATCATCGCCATGGTGCGCTCGGTGGCTCCGCGCTGGTCCAGGACCACTTCCCGCGCGGTTTGGCCAAGGCTCGCCAGCCGGGCCGGATCCCGCAGCAGGCCCCCGGCTACGGCCAGGGCTTCGGAGGGTTTATCCAAGACAAAACCCGCCCCGCGGCGGACCAGCAATCCCGCCTCTTCAGCGTTGTGGATCACGGGTCCAAAAAGTACCGGCATGCTGGCCACGGCGGGTTCCATGGTGTTGTGGACCCCCGTGGTGAAGCTGCCGCCGACGTAGGTAAGATGGCCCGCCCGGTAGATCTCCGCCAGCACTCCAATGGAATCGGTCAGGATGATCCGGGCGGGATCGGCCTCGCCAAGGGGGTCGGCCATGAGAGCTGAAAGCCGCCGATGAGGTATTTGACTTCGATTTAGGGCACCTTCGAGGGATTCCAGCCGTTCGTCCGACGGTTCGTGGGGGGTCAGGACAACGCGCAGGTCAGGGACGTCCGCCAGCAGATCGCCCAGGATCGGCAGCCACAGTTTCTCGTCCGGTGGCCAGGTGCTGCCCAGGATGAGCAGGCGGCCGCCCAGGTCACGCAGGCGGGCAGCCGTTTCGCCGGCCCGCGCCGCTTCGTAGCGCAAAATCACCTGTTCGACCCGGGTGTCGCCGGTGACCGACACCGGGCAGGTGACGCCTAGGTCTTCAGCAAAACGCTGCCTGTCCTCGGGGGTGCAGACCCCCAGGTGGGCGAAGCGGTTAAAAACGTCGCGGAACAGGGATCGGGCCAGTGGTTTGAGGCGGGCACTCTGGGGCTGGAGGGAGCCGGCGGCCAGGACCACCGGAACGCCCCGGTCCGTGGCTGCGACCACCTGGTTGGGCCAGCAGTCGAACTTCACGAACACCAGCAGGCGGGGCTGCCACAGATCCAGCAGGCGGGCCATGTCCCCAGGATGGTCGAAGGGCAGGTAGTCATGCAGGTCGGCGCAGGGCCGTCCTTGCGCATACGCGTACCCCGACGGAGAAAAATGGGTCACCGCGACCGGCGGCGGGTCGGGACGATTCTTCAAGGCGGTGATCAGGGGACGGGCCTGTTCGTATTCCCCCACCGAAGTCACATGGAACCAGACGCCGCCCCGGACGCGGTCGGCGCCCGCCTCCAAACGTTCCATCAGGTCACGGCGGCCCACGATGCCCTCGGCCAGCTTCGGGGACAGGGGCCCGGCCAGGCGGGCTGCCCCGCACAGCAGCGGGCTGAGGCCGCGGTAGAGACGAAGCAGAGGACCCCGAGCCTGGAGGGTTTTTTCCGGGGATTTCATTTGCCCTCCAGGGGTCCGGCCACGACGGCGAAGGCCTCACCGGGAGATATATCCCGCAGGCAGGCGAGGTCACCGCGGTGGCAGGGCCGTTTCCCGTTGCGAGAGCAGGGGCGGCAGTCCAGCGGTCGTTCCAGCACGGTGCTGGCGGGCAGGACGGGGAAATATCCGAATTCCCGAACGGTGGGTCCAAACAAGGCTACCACGGGTGTGCCCACGGCTTCGGCCACATGAAGCAGGCCGCTGTCGTTGGTGACCAGGCGGCGGCACTCCGACAGCAGGGTGGCGACTTCGGTCAAGGGCCTGTCTCTGAGAATTGTGACCCGCTTGTTTTTCCGGGCGGTTTTTTCGAGGGGGCCGCCGCCGAACCAGGATTCTTCCCGGGGGCCCAGGAAGATCCGTACGGGGCCGGAGTGGTCTGCCAGATGCCGAACCACCAATTCGGAATAATATTCCTGGGGCCACCGCTTGGTGTCCCACTGGGCGCCGGGAGCCAGGCCCAGGATGGCCGGTGCCACGGGGTCCGGATCCGCTGTGGCCAGACTGGCCAATGGAGGAATCGTGACCGTCGGATCTTTGGGGACCTGGGCCAGGTCGGCCGTCAAGTCCTCGAATCGATCGTGCATCGTTCGGGTCAGGCGGTCATCCAGGCGTCCAAAGCCAAGGAAAGCGAGGCGGGCGGCGGTGTCTTTTGCCAATCGGCGGTCGGGGCGCCGGCCCATCATCCCCAGCAACAGATGACCGCGGAGGATATTGTGGGCATCGAGGACCTGGTCCCACTTCGTGGAACGCAGGGTGCCGGCAAGGCGTGGCAATTCCCCGAGGCCCGATCCGGTCAGGGGGACGACCCGATCGATACCGCGGACATGTTCCATCAGGGGGGCGAAAGCGGCCTTGGTCACCAGGGTCACTTGGCGATTTTCCCCGCCGGGCCGATCCTTCAACCGGGCCAGGGTCCAGGCCAGCAGGCAGAGGTCGCCCAGGGAGCCGAAGCGGATCACGAGGATCTCGCTCGCAGTGTCCTGCCGATGGTGTGACGGTCTGGTGGACATGAGGCCTCTGGGTACGGGTTCCATGGTGACAGCTGGCCCGATCTTCCCCTAAAACACGTTTCGCGAAAACGATTTTCCGCGTGGCGGGGGATTCGAACCAGACGGAACGCGGCGGTGAGCCTTGCCCGCCGGACCGTTAACAGGTAACATCGCACCGAGAACCGGTCCCATCAAGGAGGGCCGGCTGGATCACCCCGGCTCGGAGACCCGATTCTTGGACCTTCTGCTTCTTCTGGTTCTTCTGGGCGTGTCGGCCGCATTTTCCGGTTCGGAAACCGCTTTCTTCTACCTGGGCCCGGTGGATCTGGCCCGGATGGAAAAAGAGGGCTCCCGTGCGGGAAGGCGGGTCCTGGCCCTTTTGCTGCGCGCCCATGATCTGCTGTCGGCGCTGCTGATCGGCAATCTGCTGGTCAACACCGCGGCCAGCGTCGTGGCGACCGGCCTGTGCCTGCAGTGGTTCGGGCCGCGGGGGTTGATGGTGGCCATCCCGGCCACGACCCTGGCCCTGCTCCTGTTGGGGGAGATCACTCCCAAGATGATCGCCCTGCGTTTCCGGCAGAAGGTGGCGATGGCGGCCCAGGCTCCCCTGGGCGTCTGGCTCAAACTGACCGGCCCCTTGTTGCGGATCACCAGCGCCCTGATGCGGCAACTGATCGATGCCCTGCCTTTCGAACGGACCGGCTCCCGGAACCTGACCACCGCGGAACTCCAGACCGCCTGCGACCTGGCGGTGGAGGAGGGAACCCTGACCGAGACCGAAGGGCGTTCCCTGGCCCGGCTCCTTCAGTTGGAAGATCTCGAGGTGTCCCACATCATGACGCCGCGAACCAGTGTCGAGGCCCTGCGTCGGGACATGAACCTGGGCCAGGTCCTGGAGGTCGCGCGCCGCGCCGGATTCAACCGCTATCCGGTGATGGAATCCGAAGACGCCCATCCGGTGGGCCTGTTCCACCTCAAGGATCTGCTGTCCGGGTCCTCGGTTTCGGAACACCCGCTACAGGGCCGGCTCCGTGACCTGCTTTTCGTGCCCGAGAGCAAGGACGTGGCGGCCCTCCTGGCGGATATGCGCGAAGGCGGCACCCATCTGGCGGCGGTCGTCGACGAACACGGGGATTTCACGGGCATCGTGACCCTGGCCGACTGCCTGCAGGCCCTTCTGGGACCGGTGGCGGACATCAAGGACAGGACCGAGAAAATGATTCCCCTGGGAGACGGTCGCTGGGTGATCAGCGGCCGGACCGGTCTGCGCGAACTGGAGGAGAACTGCGGTCTCAGCCTGCCGGTCAGCAGGGATTACGTAACCGTCGCGGGATTCATGATGACCACGCTGGGCCGGATACCCGAGCCCGGAGACAAGGTGACCCTGCCGACGGCCCGGCTGTCGGTCCTGGAAATGACGGGGCATCGGGTGGATCGCATCCAGGTGACTCTTCTGGAAGATCAGCGCGTGGCGGCGAACCTGCGGGGTGGGGCATGAACCTGGGGCCCGCCAGCTTGATCGTCCTGGGCCTGGGCTGTTTCAGCCTGTTCATGTCGGCCTTTTTCTCGGGGAGCGAAACGGGCTACATGAGTGTCAGCCGCGTGCGCCTGCGCAACCTGAAGCCCGCGGGTGATCCGTCGGCCCGGCGCCTGCGAGAGCATTTGAAACGGATCGAGGATCCCATCCTGACCTGCCTGATCGGCACCAACCTGTTCAATGTCTTTTTCACCGCACTGGTCACCGCCGACTTCACCGCACGCTTCGGGGCCCGGGGCAGCTGGCTGGCGATGGTGTTCGTGTCGGTGCTGGTGATCCTGTTCGGCGAAATCCTGCCCAAGGTCCTGTACCGAGAGTTTCCCGAACGGATGGCCCTGGCCTCGGCGCCGGTGGTCAGCGTGGCCATGGTTTTGCTGCTGCCGGTGCGGTGGTTGTTGAGTGGGTACACCGCGCTGTGGCGACGGCTGTTGCCGGAGGACGAATCGGACCAGGGGGGGCTGAACCGGCGCAGCCTGGCCGCCCTGTTGTTGACCAATACCGCGCCCAACGACGACGACCAGCGTTTTGCCGAAACGGTGGACCGTTTTCTCGAGCTGGCCAGCCATCCCCTTTCCCGGAGCATGCGGCCATTGGGTGATCTGGAAACCGTCGGCCCGGAGGTCACGATCGCCGAATGCCTGGCGGGGGCCACCGACTCGGGATTCAGCCGGCTGCCCGTCACCCGGGAGGACGGTCGGGACCTCCAGGGTTACGTCCTGGTGCGGGATCTGCTGTTCCTGCCTCGCGAGGACCACGACCTGATCCTGCCGCGGAGATTCATCCGCCCGTTTTTGCTGGTGGACGAACGCATGTCCCCGTATGAACTTTTCGAGGAACTGCGCAGCCAGGACCGGCAACTCGCCCTGGTTGTGAACGGGAACGGGAACCCCTTGGGCATGATCACCCTTGAAGATCTGATCGAGACGGTCATCGGTTCCATCCAGGACGAGTTCGACCCGCCGGAGGTTCCGGAAACGAAGGCCTTACCGGCTCACCCCTAGGAGGATAGACCATGGGTAGCGAAGAGATGACCAAACACGACCATATCCTGGCCGGGCTGGTCTTCAGCTTGCAGGCCGCGGCCATGCAGCAGCTGGGCAAGATCCAGAACCCCATGACCGGCCAGGTCGAATTGGATCTGGACCAGGCCAAGGGGACGATCGACATCCTGGACATGCTCAAGGTCAAGTGCCGGACCGGCACTCCGGAGGATCTGATGCGCATGGTCGACAGTGCGGTCATGGACCTTCAGCTCAATTACATGGACGAAATGAAAAAGGCGGCGGCTCAGGGTAGTGAAGAACCCGCCGTCAGCGAAGATGAGGCTGCGGAGCCGGATTCGGCCACCGAGGCTGAGGATACGGACAAGGCCGACGATTGAAATATTTCCTGCCGGCAGTGATGCTCGTTTTTTTCGTGACTGGTGCCCTGGCCCAGCCCGAAGCCGCACCGGTCGTTTCCGAACCAGTCGGTGTGCCGCCATCGCGTCACCAGGATTCCTCGCGCCTGACCTGGATCAGCTCGGCGGTGGTGCCGGCGGACGGGTTGTGGAGCGTGGGGCTGGGAGCGAAGACCTACAGCACCGTCTACCTCATTGATGGATTTCTGAACCGCGTCGATCAGGGTGACGTGTTTCTTCAGACCGAGTGGACCGTTTGGTCCTGGCTGAATATCTGGGGCGAACTGCCCTGGCGCCGGTGGAGCGAGGGGACGGGTTATATCCTGCCTTCCGGTTCCGGGCTCTCGGACGGGTCCTGGCTGGTCACGATCGGGCAGCCGGTCAAGGAGGGCCTATTTCACGTGGCGCTGACCGGGGGCGGGAATATCCCGGTGGGCGACGAGGGCCAGGGTCTGGCCGAGGGCGTGTTCTCCCCGCGCGCCGGAGCGGCCGTGACCTTCCGGTTCTGGACCGACAAACAGGTTCCTGAAATGCGTCTGCATCTGAATGCCTGGTACCGGTGGAACCAGGCCGAGGACACCGGCTACGGGATGGGGGCGGCCGGGTTCCAGCCTTGGCCTCCCCGCTACCAATCCGCCGCGACTGCCGGCGGCACTCGCCAGAATGATGCCCTGACCTTGGCGGGTGGCCTGGAGTTTCGCAAGGGGACGACCAGCCTTTGGCTGGAGTACAGCCAGGAAAAGTTCCAGGACAATGCCACGGTTTCCTCCGGGGAACATCTGCGTCTGCTGGGGGCGGGCCTCCGTTGGGGAGTGGTCGAGGGTTGGGCCCTGCACGGGAACTACCTGGTCAGCCTGTCCAACGATGACGAGACGACCGATTGGTATCCCGCCTATCCGGATTGGCTGATGAGCGTGGCTGGTTCGCGCCAGTTCGGGCTCGGCGGCAGCGACCGGGACGGGGACGGGATCGCAGACCGCAAGGACGAATGCCCCGACCTGCCCGAGGATCGGGACGGTTGGCGGGACTCCGACGGCTGTCCCGAATACGACAACGACATGGACGGCGTTCCGGACCTGCAGGATGGGGCCCCGGACGAGCCCGAGGACTACGACGGTTTCGAAGACGAAGATGGGGTGCCCGAACGGGACAATGACGGGGACGGGATCCTCGACCGGTATGACCTTTGTCCCGATGAGCCCGAGGACCATGACGGCCACAACGATGACGACGGTTGTCCCGACGACTTCCGGGACCGCGACGGTGACGGCGTGGAGGACGACCTGGACGGTTGCCCCGACGACCCCGAGGACCGTGACGGTTTCGAGGACGAAGACGGCTGCCCCGAAGAAGACAACGATCTCGACGGTATCCCTGACTCCGAAGATGAATGCCCCGACGAGCCTGAAGATTACGATGGCGATCGGGATGAAGACGGCTGCCCTGATTGACGGTCCTTCGTTGTCTGTCCACTCATAGCGGAAATTGGAAAGTCCTCGGGCTGGACCAATTCCACCATGAGGATGGGGTGTACGGGCCCTGCGGATAATCCAATTTTCGCTATGAGTGGACAGACAACGAAGGACCGTCGATCAGGACAGCTTCTTCTTCGCCGATTGCCATGAAGCCTCCAGGGCTTCGATGCCGGCATCCTTCATCGGGACGTCGCGGGACTTGAAATCCTCTTCCACGAAATGGAAACGGTCGCGGAAACGTTTGTTGGCCTGACGGAGGGCCATGTCGGGTTGGATATTGTGCCAGCGGGCCAGATTCACGATCGCAAAGAGCAGGTCGCCCAGCTCGTGCTGCATGGCGGCCGCGTCGCCACTGGCCACCGCTTCGGCGAACTCGTCCGTTTCCTCGCGCAGCTTGGCCTCGACGCCGCTGATGTCCGGCCAGTCGAAGCCGACGTCGGCGGCGTCCTTCTGGTAGTTGTAGGCCTGGTGCAAGGGGGCGGTGGAAGGGGGCAGGTCCTTGAGGGCGGATTCAGTATCGGGGTCCAGGCCCCGCGCCCTTTTTTCCTCGCGCTTGATGGCGTTCCATTGTTTCTGGCTCTCGCCGGTATCGCGGGCCTCGGCGTCGCCGAATACGTGGGGGTGACGGCGAATCAGCTTCTCATTCCCTTCCCGGGCGATGTCGTGCATCGTTACCGGCTGGGCCTCGCCCAGGATTTCGGTGCAGAAGCTGGTCATGAACAGGAGGTCGGCCAGCTCCTCCCGAGCGCCGGGAAGGTCGCCCTCGAGGGTGGCGTCCACCAGTTCGGCGGCCTCATCCATCAGGTAGCGGGCGGCGTTGTGCAGGGTTTGTTTCCGGTCCCAGGGACACCCACCGGGTGCGCGCAGGGTGCGGATCGTGGCGAGAAGCTCTTCAAAGTGGCCGGGCATGGAATTCCTTTCCAATGGTCTGGCAGGGTCGTTGGCTTCGGTCCAAACTAATTCACATTGTCCAGGCGGCAAACCTCTGTTATCCTGTCCGACTGCGATTCCCCCTCACCCACAGCGTTGTCAGGAATGGATGGAGCCCTGAATTTTGACCGAATGGATCCGCATCAAGGGCGCGCGCCAGCACAACCTGCGCAACGTCGACGTTGATTTTCCCCGCGGGGTGATGACCTCGGTTTCGGGCGTTTCCGGATCGGGCAAATCCTCGCTGGTCTTCGATACGCTCTACGCCGAAGGCCAGCGCTGTTACGTGGAATCCCTGTCCACCTACGCCCGCCAGTTCCTGGCCCGCCTGCCGAAACCCGACGTCGACTGGATCGACGGCATCAGTCCGGCCATCGCCATCGAGCAGCGCAACGCGGTGACCAGCGGGCGCAGCACCGTGGGCACCGTCACCGAGATCAACGATTACCTGCGTGTGTTCTGGGCGCGCGTCGGCCAGGTGATCTGCCCCGACTGCGCTGACCCCGTGGATCGGGATACACCCGAGTCCGTGTGGCGGACCGTCCGCAAGGAACTGGCCGAGGGATCCCTGGTCCTGGTCTGCTACCCGCTGGAGATATCCCAGGCGGGAGCCGCCGCCGGCTGGTGGGAACCCCTCCTGGTCCAGGGTTTCCAGAGGGCCGTGTTGGCCGACGAAGTGGTCCGCTTGGACGACCCGGATATCGAAAAGCGACCGTTGCCCGAGGCGGGCGAGGTCATCGACGTGGTGGTGGACCGCCTGAAACTTACCGCCCGCATCCGGTCGCGGTTCATCGAGGCGGTGGAACTGGGCTTCGACCAGTCCGGCGGCCAGGCGGTCGTGCGGGACAGTGAAGGGACCTGGCGCGGGGAATTCTCCAGCGACCTGCGGTGCAACGGGTGCAGCCGCCTGTTTCCCGAACCGACACCCCGCCTGTTCTCCTTCAACTCCCCCGAAGGCGCCTGCCCCGCCTGCAAGGGTTTCGGCAACCGGCTGGAGTTCGACGAAGAGAAGATCATTCCCGATCCTGGATTGACGGTGCGCGACGGCGCCGTCAAACCCTGGAGCACGGAAAGCTTTTCGCGGGATTTCACGGGCTTGCTGCGTTTTTGCGCCCGCCATAAGATTCCCGCGGACAAACCCTTCCACAAGCTGACGCGAAAACAGCAGTTGCTGATTCTCGAAGGCGGCGACAAGACCTACGCCGGCATCATTCCCTTTCTCGAGAAAATGCGTCGGGAAATGAAGAAGGGACACCACCGTTTCTTCACCCGGCGTTACATGGGGGACACCCTGTGCCGGGCCTGCAGTGGGAGCCGCCTGCGTCCCGAAGCCCTGGCCGTCCGGGTGCAGGGGATGGACCTGGGTTTCGTGGGCGGACTGTCGGTGGAGGACGCCCTGGCCAAGGCCGAAAAAATCCGCCTGTCCAAAACAGCCCTGGCCGTGGCCGGGGAAGTGCGGGAGGAAATCCTCCACCGATTGCGGTTTCTCAATCGGGTCGGGCTGGGCTACCTGACGCTCGACCGGCTGACCCGGACCCTCAGCGGGGGCGAGGCCCAGCGGATCCATCTGGCCAACGCACTGGGAGCCCGGCTCGTCGACACCCTCTACGTGCTGGACGAACCCACCTGCGGCCTGCACGCCGGGGATGTGGACCGTCTCATCGCCACCCTCGACGACCTGGTCGCCGGGGGCAACACCGTGGTGGTCGTCGAACACGATCTGGCGGTGCTGAAGGCGGCGGAACATTTCGTGGAACTCGGGCCAGGGGCCGGGACCGAGGGCGGTCTCGTGGTCTACCAGGGCCCCCTTGAGAATCTATTGGAGGCTGGGGAAACCCTGACCGCACGCCATCTGCGCGGTCAGGTCGCGGTACGGGATGCGCGGCAGCGGCGGCCGGAGGCCAACCGCTGGCTGACGGTCAAGGGCGCCCGGCTGCACAACCTGCAGGATATCGAGGTCAGGATTCCCCTGCGGCGGTTCGTCGCCCTGACGGGCCTCTCCGGTTCGGGCAAGAGCAGCCTCATGAACGGTTGCCTGTACGACGGTTTGACCGCTCGCGTCGCCGGGGGTGCGGGCCGGGCCTTCCCCTTCTCTTCCTTACACGGCAGCCACGGGGTGGGCAAGGTCGTGCGGGTGGACCAGACGCCCATCGGCAAGACCAGTCGTTCGAACCCCGCCACGTACCTGCAAGTTCTTTCGCCCATCCGGGATCTGTTCGCCGGGGTCAAGGAATCGCTGGCGCGAGGGTACGCCCCCGGGCGTTTCAGTTTCAATACCGCCGGCGGCCGCTGCTCCAATTGCCAGGGGATGGGCTACCACCGCGTGGAAATGCAGTTCATGGCTGACATCACGGTGCCCTGCGAGGACTGCCGTGGCAGCCGTTTCAACCCCAGCACCCTGGAAATCCAGTACAAGGGTCTGAACATTGCCCAGGCGCTGGACCTGACGGTGGACGACGCCCTGTCCTTCTTCGGCGACGTGGCTGCCGTGAGCCAGCGGTTGTGGCTTCTGAAAAAAGTGGGTCTGGGGTACCTGACCCTGGGCCAGCCGGCGCCCACCCTGTCGGGCGGGGAAAGCCAGCGTTTGAAAGTGGCCCGCGAACTGGCCATGCCTTCGGGCCAGCACAACCTGTACCTTCTGGACGAACCCACCACGGGGCTGCACGCCGAAGACGTCCGGGGCCTGGTGAAGGTCCTGCACGAGCTGGTGGACCGCGAGCATTCGGTGCTGGTGATCGAACACAACATCGATCTCATCAGCGAAGCCGATTGGGTGGTGGATCTCGGGCCGGGGGGAGGGCGCCACGGAGGCCGCGTGGTCGCCGCGGGGACCCCGGAGAAGGTCGCCCGCCAGAAATCCTCCCTCACCGGCCAGTATCTGGCCCGGAAACTGGCCGGCCAACCCTGATTCCTGGTCCTGTTTTCCGTTTGGCCGCTCCCTCTGGCATATCCCTTGCAAAATCCTACCTCGGAAGTCCTCAATTATTCCCAGCTGGCAGGTAACTTTTTGCCATTTAACAACCTGGGATGATTGCGGCTGGATTTGAAAATGGAGTGGGGGATCAATTGTCGGCCAAACCCCGAAATTTTGACCAGATGGAGGACTCTCTGTGGGGGCGAATTCCGCCCGCCGAGGGGGCGGCCTGCCTGCCGGAAACCGCCCGGTCCCTGGCTCATGATCTGCGGTCCCCCCTGGCCTCGCTGCAGTCCTGCCTGAGCCTGGTCCTGAGCGGGGAGGCGGGCGAACTCACATCCGACCAGAAACGATTTTTGGGACTGGCCAGGCGGAACATCGACCGATTGGACCGGATGGTCGAGGACATGTTAGCCAGTTCGAGGGACCGGTCCGGCGACGTGCCGGTCCGCCGCCGGGAAACAGACCTGGGACCGATCTTGGCCGAAGCCGTCCGCCTGCATCGGATAAAGGCCGCGGAAAAGCGGATCACCATCGATGACTCGGGACTCCCTGTCGGTTTTCCCGCCTTGGTGGATCCCGACCTAGTGGTCCGATTGCTGGACAACGTGCTGGGAAACGCCGTGAAGCACGGCCGCATGGGCGGGATGGTGCGCGTCTGGCTGGAGTCCGGAGTGGGAACGCCGCGCAGCCTCGCCGTCCGCCTGGCCCGGCAATCCGGCGTGTCCTTGGCCACCTTCAACCTGATCGTGGAGGACAATGGGCCCGGCCTGGCCCCGGAAATCCAAAGCCGGCTGTTCGAACCCTACAACCCGGGTTCGCGGTCTGCGGGGACGGGCCTGGGGCTGTCGGTCATCCGCCGGTTGGCGGCCGCCCACGGGGGACAGGTTCGCCTGGCCAGCCTGCCGGGCCGGGGTACCACGGTGTGGTTGAAGCTGCCCCGCGATCCGGATTCAGAACATTTCCTGCGGACCGTGGCCCGGTT
Source organism: uncultured bacterium (assembly GCA_965363725.1). Taxonomy (GTDB): domain Bacteria; phylum Krumholzibacteriota; class Krumholzibacteriia; order LZORAL124-64-63; family LZORAL124-64-63; genus JAGLCY01. The sequence goes on from CBDTUS010000076.1 coordinate 14,878, forward strand.
GGAGGAAGACCTGACACACGAGACCCCCTCCGGAGTCATGCCTTTGGCCGGGGTCCTGGATCTGCGGCCGAACCCCGGCATTCTGGGGACAGCCCGCCGCGACCTGGGGGAATTTTTCCGGCGGAGGCCTTCGGGCAGGGCACCTGGCCGGGAACCGGCGCCGGGCCTGTGGGTGGCCGCGGTCATGGACCCGGTCAACTGGAACCGCCGCTGGGCCCTGTTCGCCGCCCGCAAGGGCGGGGGGTTGGAGGCAACCCGGTGGGAATTCCTGCCCCACCGGACCGGAAGGGAAGAATCGGCCCCTACGGGGACCAGGGGGAAACAACGCGAAACAATGGTCAACCCGGGCGCCTGAGCGCCGATGTATTGGCAAAAGAAGTCGTGGGGGGACCCGAGCAGCTCAACGGAGGCAAATGATGGACCGCGCACTACGGATTCTCATCGTGGATGATGAACCCGACATCCTGGAAACCCTCGAATACAGCCTGGCGCGCAAGGGATTCGAAGTGGCCACCGCGCTGGACGGCCTGGAGGGGCTGGACAAGGCGAAGCGGTTTCCCCCGGATTTCATGATCCTGGACGTCATGCTGCCCGGTTGCAACGGCTACGAAGTCAGCCGCATGCTCAAGGAATGGATGGAAAACGACCCGGAGGCTAAGTCGTTCCCCATCATGCTGTTGACCGCCCGCAAGGTGGACACCCATGACCGGGAGAAGTTCATCGCCACCTGGTCCCGGGCCGACGCCTGTCTCTACAAACCCTTCGAACTCGAAGAGGTGGTCAGCCACATCACCCAGTTGACCACCAAAGCTGCCAGCTGAGCCCGGCAGGGAGCCCGTCCCGTTCCACCGTGGTGCGCCGGATTGGCGGGCCGAAAAATCCCACCGCCACCTTGACAACCGAATCCCCGCGGTGTTTTATTCCCCTCCCGCTTCGGCGGAAACAGTTTGGAGCCTGGGTAGCTCAGCTGGTAGAGCACCGCACTGAAAATGCGGGTGTCGGTGGTTCAACTCCGCCCCCAGGCACCACTGTTAATTCTGTTTTACGGGAGCTGGTGTAGCTCAGCTGGTAGAGCAGCTCACTCGTAATGAGCAGGTCTGCGGTTCGAGTCCGCACACCAGCTCCATTTTTTTTAGGAACTATCGACCCGACAGCCCCAAGATCCTGAACCTGCGGTGGCGCGGGTTTTTTTGTGCTTTATTGTGGACGGAACGGCCGCTACGATGGCGGTTGATCAAGCCATCGCGCCGGGATGGATTTCCCGCATTCAACATACAGCCCCGTGAACCGCTAGCCAGCCGAGTGAAGCGCGCGGAAAGGAATCGTTATGCCCCTGCGAGTCAGTATATCCGGCATCCGCGGGGTGATCGGCGACGGTCTCGACGCTGTCACGGTCGCCCGCTGGAGCGCCGCCTTCGGAGCCTGGCTGCCGCCCGGTCCGGTGGTTGTCGGGAGGGACACCCGGGTCAGCGGCCCCATGGTGTTCGACGCCGTGGCCGCCTCCCTGGTTT
>CBDTUS010000077.1:0-16364 GCA_965363725.1 uncultured bacterium
GTCGGCCGGTGACGTCCCCACCTCACAAAAAAAGCACTTTCTCCACTTATTCGTGAAGAAGGTGCTCATTCGAGACAGGAGCGAAATTGAAGTCTGGTTTCGACTCCCTCAGTTTCCCGAGGTTCGCACACTGTCCAAAATGAAAATGCCCCCACCCTAAGGGTGAAGGCATTTTATTTTGGTAGCCCCTAGGGGACTCGAACCCCTGTTACCGCCGTGAGAGGGCAGCGTCCTAGGCCACTAGACGAAGGGGCCACTGTATCGGCAACCCGGATTTTACCAAAATCCGGGAAAAGTGGCAATTGTGGTTGCCCGGGGAGGACTCGAACCCCCATCGACTGAGCCAGAGTCAGCTGTCCTGCCATTGGACGACCGGGCAATCGACTGCGAAATATATACGGGACACGGACTCTGCGCAAGTCCCCGGATGGCCCTGGCCGGCTCAAATCCCACCATGGGCCCCTATTGGGGCCGGGAATCCCTGGCCGGGCCCCGAAATTGCCTCAATTCCCGCTTCAAGAGCTGATGCAGCGCTTCCGGTGAATCCAGATCGAGTTCCGTCACATCCCAATCCGCGGGCAGCATGATGAAAGGCTCGGTCTGACGGCCCCCCAGCCCGCCGTGGCTGCTGACCTGCTCCTCCATGACCACGATCCGCTTCCTGTCCGCCAGCCAGGCGCCATTGATGACCAGATCGCCGCAATCCCGGTAGCCCATCAGCTGGGCCAGTTCGCCCGCCCAGCGCTTTTTGTCCTCGAAGCGGTCCAGGGGATCGTTCCTTTCCCCCAGCTCTCCGGTGATCAGGTTGCGCACCCCGTCCTGGCACAGAGCCACGGCATCGCCGAAGCGCCGGCTGGCGGCCACGAACCCGATGCCGGGATGGTTCACCAGTTCGTCGACCAGGCCGGGATAGGTGGCCATGATGTCCTCCAGCATCAAGGGCTCGTCATGGCCGGTGAAGTAGATATGCGCCAGGCTGCCCGATACGCAGACCACCACGCCGGGTTTCGTCCCGTCGATCCCGGCGGTGTCGTGTGGGTCCGATTGATCGGTCAACCGGGCCAGGGCCCGACGGCCGCGTTTGGTGACCCAGCCCAGGGCGTCCGGGCCCACTTCCTCCAGCTCCCGCAACAGGGCCAGGGTGTAGCTCCGGTCAGGGCTGAACGTTCCTGGCCGACCGTGGGACACTTCGGTTTCGCGCCCCAGCACCCGGTCCAGCATCTCGTTCATGAGTTCGGAAATTGTGCGGCCGTACAGCAGCCGAAAGGGCATGCTGGGTGTCTGACCGTGGTCGGAAAAAAGCACGATCTCGTAGCGGATGGGCGATTGGCGCCGAGCCCGCCGGCGCAGTGTTCGCAGCCGGCGGTCGAAGGCGCCGAGTGACAAGGTGGCGTCCAGAGAATCGGGATCCGTATAGTGGGCAATGTCGTCGTAGCCCACGAAGTTGGAGTAGATGACCGGCACCCCGCGCACCATGTCCATCTTCATCCAGTAGAAAGACAAATCGCGCAGAAAGGCGTTGGCCAGCGTGCGCTGGGCCAAGCGTTTGATGGAAAATTTCAACCGCGGCCGCGATTTGACGAACAGGCCCGCCACCGACATCACGAAACCGGCCAGGTAATCCCACAGGCTGGCCAGGACGGCCTTGGTGTAGGCGTTGGGGCTGAGAAAAAAGAGGTTGAAGTCGGCCCGCTCCCCCTCGCGGCGCTGGCTGGGATTCTCGCCCAGGGCCGTCACGGTCATCAGCCGTTTGGAGGCCCCGCCGGACATGAAGGTGTTGATGCAGGAACCGCCTTTCAGCAGGGGTTCGTCCCCCGTGGCGGCCACTCTTTCCTCCAGCATGCGCAAGTCGTCGGGATTGCTCACCACCCGCACCTTCTGGGCGGCGCGATCGAACCACCGGTAGCCGGGGACATTTTCCCTGTCACCGTAAAACACTCCTGCCTGAACGGCCGGTGTGTTCGAGGGAATCCCGCAATGCCAGCCGAAAAGCTGATGGGTGCCCCTGGCGAGCATGGCCGTCACCGTCGGCATGCGCCCGCGATCCATGGCCTTGCGCAGGCTGGGCAGGGACAGGCCGTCGGCCTGAAGCAGCAGCAAACCGCGCAGGGGTTTAAGCTCCCGCCGCTGCGGCCCGTAGCGGCGGGCGATCCGGTAGATGATCGTTTGATAGAAGGGATAGGCCTCGTCCAGGCCCAGCCAGCCGGTGACCGACCCCGAAATGGCCGTGATCACCAGGGTGCCCAGCAGGGCCTCACCAAAGTTGGTGATGTGGATCGGATGCTCGAACTTGGCGCTCAGGTAAAGGATCAGGCCGTTGAACAGCAAGGTCGGAAAGCCCACCGTCACCACGTTCAGCGGCAAGGTCAAAAACAGGAGCAGGGGGCGCAGCACGATCAGCAGGAGGGTAAAGATCAAGGGCAGCCGGATCAGGGAAATCCACCAGTCGGGCGCGCTGGTGTCGATCCGGAAACCGGGCAGGATGGAAGTCACCAGCAACAGGGCCAGGCCGGTCACGATCCAGACCAGAACGTATCGTCCCAGGATATTCAGGAACCTTTTCGCAGCCTCTCCCCCTGTTGGCCACCGTTAACCGGCGGCTGCCGATCTCAGGCGCCCCACGGTCCGCGGGGCTCCCATCAGTTCCATGACCTCGAAGATGCCCGCGCTGCGCGCCTGGCCCGACAGCGCTACCCGGCTGGGATGGATCAACTGCCCGGCCTTGACGCCCAGTTTTTCGGCGGTGGACCGAATCGTTTCCTCGAAGGCGCCGGCCGCCTGGGGCGTGTCCATATCCAGCGACTGTTCGAAGGCGTCGGCCAGCGCCGTCATCAAGGGCCGCGCCTCGTCGGTGGCCACGTGTTCGTTCCAGGCTTCCTGATCGACAAAATGGTCGTCAGTAAAAAAGAACCCGATTTGTTCGGGCAGGGTTATCAGGCTGCTGAAACGGTTGCCCAGGGTTCCGAGCACCCGCGCCAGGTAGGCGTCGGTGGTGTCGGCACCAAAAATCTTCCACGCCGGGTCCAGGGCCCAGCCCCGGGTTGCGATGATGGGCTTGGCCAGCTCCAGCCGCTCGTCGGCCGACAGCCGCTTGATGTGCTCGCTGTTGATGTGGTTCAGCTTGTCATAGTCGAACGCGGCCGGGCTGCTGTTGACCTTCTTGAGGCTGAATTTCTTGATGATGGCCTTGGCGGTCATCACCTCGTCGGCATTGCCGCCGGGCGACCAGCCCAGCAGGGCCAGATAGTTGAGCATGGCCGCCGGCAGGATGCCCAGGTTCTGGAACTCCTCCACGCTGGTGGCGCCGTGGCGCTTGCTGAGGCGCTTCTTGTCCTGGCCCAGGATCATGGGCATGTGCCCGAACTTGGGCGGCTTCCAGCCCAGCGCCTCGTAGATCAGGATCTGGAACGGCGTGTTGCTGACGTGGTCGTCGCCCCGTAGCACGTGGGAAATTTCCATGGTGTGATCATCGACCACCACGGCGAACTGGTAGGTCGGAAAACCGTCGGCCTTGAAAACCACGCGGTCGACCAGGACCTCGTTCTGGAACTCGCGCTTGTCGACGATGACGTCGTACCAGAACGTCGCCCCCTCGGTGGGGGTCTTCAGGCGCCAGGCGAAGGGTTTGCCGGCGGCTTCAAGCTCGGCGGCGGCGGTCGGGTCGAGGTCGCGGCAGTGCCCGTCGTAGCCTTCCCAGTTTCCGCCCGCATCGCGCACGGCCTTTTCCCGGGCCTCGAGGTCATCGCCGCTGCAGTAGCACTTGTAGACGTGCCCTCCGGCGGTCAGTTCGTCCAGGCACTTCCAGTAGATGTCCAGCCGCTCGGACTGCAGGTAGGGCCCGTAGTCGCCGCCCACCCCGGGACCTTCATCCCAGTCGAGCCCCAGCCATTCCATGCCGCGCAGGATCGCCGTGTAGGATTCCTCGGTGCTGCGTTCCTGATCCGTGTCTTCGATCCGCAGCACGAAGGTGCCGCCCTGGCTGCGGGCGTAAAGCCAGTTGAACAGGGCGGTGCGGGCGCCGCCGACGTGAAGGAATCCCGTCGGACTGGGCGCGAAGCGGACGCGGGGCATTTTGGGTTGGCTCATGAAAGCGCGGGGCCTTTCCGGATGTTGGAAGTCAGGGTTCGGCGTGAGGGTTTGGTCGCACGATGTCCTTGGGGAGCGGCTCGCCGATCTTGACCGGATCCAGGAAGGCGGCCAGCTGCCCCAGGTCCATACCGTACACCTGAATGCTCGCCTGGTCGAGGTCCGCTCCGGAAGCGGCCAGTTCGAGGAACTCCCTGATGGGGGCCAGCCCGCCTTCGTTTTCGACCAGTTGCCAGACCATCAGATAGGCACTGTAGCAGGCCCGGCGGAACATCATGCGGTCCTTTTCCTGGCTGGGGTCGATTCCGCGGGACAGGAGGGCGTCCACCAGGGGCGCCGACAGCAGCACCGGCCCGGCCGGCCGGAACTCGGCCATGTAATTCAGCAGGTGGGCCCCGTCATCACCGATGTACTCCACGATTCCCTGTTGGAGCCAGGGTGGCAGATCCGTCGGCAGGGCTTCCTGCAGGGTCCAGTCCGTGACCAGCATGAAGGCGCCGTGCCCCGCCAGGGTCCGGGCCATCAACACCGGATAGGGCTGCAGGATGCACTTGTCCCCGTCCAGGGCGTAGAGCCGCCAAACTCCCTGCCCCGTCAGCTCGGTGTACTGGTCCGTGTTGTCGGGGTTGAGGATGATCAGCGTGTCGGTCACCGCCAGACCCAGCAGGTCCGTCACCTCATGGTGCGCCCAGTCCAGCAGCTCCAGGAACTGGATCATGTCGCAGTCCTTGTAGCCGGGATTGTGCCGCAATACAAACGGCCCAATGGCCTTGCTGTTGGGTTCGACGATCAGGCCTTCGCGGGGCACCAGCACCCGGTCGACACAAAGCGAGCCCGGCCCGTAGGTGACACCCTCGGCATCGGTCAATACCTCCCAGCCGGACCAGGCATAGGCGTGTTTGTGATCGGGGAATCCCGCCACCGCCAGCTCGCGTGAAGAGCAGCGGGGAAACACCGTATCGACTGTCAGGGGCGGCAGCTCACTGCAGTGGATCTGAGCTTGCACCGTGCCAGCGGTCATCACCAGCACCATCAGCGCCAGGATCGTTCGCGCGCCGAGCCTCATCTAGCTTCCGCCCTTCAGATCCTGAGCCATCTTGTAGTACTCGGCCGTCCTCTTCTTGTCGCCCAGCTTGTCATAGACCAGCCCGATGTTGTTGAAGAGATTCACCGTCTCCTTGAACTCCATGGCCATGTTGAAGGCTTCGAGCGCCTCGTCGTAACGCCCCAGGTAGTAGTAGGAAAGCCCCTGGCTGTAGTAGGCGCGATAGGTATCCCCCTCCAGCTCCACCAACTGGTCGAAGGATTCCGCCGCCTCTTCGTAGCGCCCCGCGTCCATGTAGGTCAGCGACAGGTTGTAGCGCGCCTTGACGTAGGCAGGGTCCATTTCCAGGGCCGTCAGATAGGCCTCGATCGCCTTGTCGTACTGCTTGCTGTTACGCGACACGCTGCCCAGGTGGAAGGCCAGCTTGGGGTCGGCCTTGAGTTCGAGGGCTTTTTCGTAGGGCGCGATCGCCTTGGAATATTGCTTGGTGGCCTGGTAGCACTGGGCCAGGGCGAGCCAGCCCTGGAACATGTCCGGGAGTTCGCGCGTCACCGTCTTCAGCGAGGGAATCGCCGCGTGGTATTTCTTCTCGCGCATGAGGCTGACCGCGTAGTTGTAGATCACTTCCGGTTTGGCCCCGGCGCCCAGACCCGCCTTCAGCCACTTGCTGGCTTCCTGGTCATTGCCCAGGCGCATGTACAGGTTGCCGATGGCGACGCGCACGTCGTCGATCTTTTCTATCTCATAGGCTTTTTCGTAGGCGGCCACCGCTTCCTCGAGCTTCATGTTCTTCTCGTGCACCTTGGCCGTGGCTATCCAGGTGCCGGCTTTATCGGGATGGTCGCTGCGGGCCAGCCGGGCGGCCACTCCCGCTTCAAGGACCTTGTCCTGCTTGATGTAGACATCCACCAGGCGCGGCAGCAGATCGGCCCTGGCCGGCGCCAGTTCGTAGGCGGCCCGGTAGAGGTTGGCCGCCTCATCCTCGAGGCCCGACTGCTCCATGAGCTTGCCGTCTTCGACCATCTGCTGGACCCGGTTGTGCACGATCGACCGGGCTTCGAGATAACCTTCGACCGACTGGGGATCTTCCAGGGTCTCATTGGCCCGGATGAACGCCTCCGCGGCCGGGGTGTATTTCTCCAGCAGGGTCCGCACCGCCGGTTCCGATCCCTGCGACACTTCGAGCTGATTGAGGGCCAGCACCAGGCGAAATCCCTCGGGGCCCAGGTCGGGTTCCATGGCGGTGATGCCATCGGTGTAGGTCTGCCGGGCGCCGTCGACCATGCCGGCCTGCAGCTGGGCGCCGCCGATGAGCCGCCAGTAGTCCTGGCCGCCCATCGCGTCGAAATTGCGGTAGGCGTCGAACTCGGCGACGGCCATCTCATGCATGTCGAGCTTGGAAAAGGCCAGTCCCAGGTTGCGGTGGAAGTCCCCGTTGGTGGGATCCACCTGGATGGCCTTGATGAAGGCGTCCCGCGCCACGTCGTATTTCTCCTGGGCCGCGTACAGCACGCCCAGATCGTTCCAGGATTTGGCGTCGGCCGGGTTCTGGAGCAGCTTCTCGTTGAGCATCGAGATTTTGTCATCGTCGGTGAGGGTGGCGTCATCTTCGGGATAGGTGAAACGGATCAGGTTGCTGTCCGCTGGATCGGGTTCGGCCGTCGCCTGCTGGGCCACCGACGCTGTGGCCCACACGCCGCTCAGCACGAGAACCAATACCAGCGCACGGGATATGTTGCGGATGTCCATGGTCACCTTCCTGGATCCGGCACGGCCGGATGACACTCAATTTATGCTGCAAAACCGGCCCCATGATAGGGATGGGGCCGATTCCTGTCCAGTTTGACTGCCTGATCCTGGAGATCCTGACAGCGTTTTGCTTATACAACCGGACGGGGCTCAGGATTCCCTCCTGGCGCAAATCACCAGGCTGTGGCGCGCTATGGGGACCGTTTCCAGGTCCCCGAACCCCGTTTGGGCCAGAAAATCCCGCATTTCGGTAAGGGTATAGGATTTCCCTCCAGGTGTGTTCACCAGCATGTTCACGCTGAATTGGGCCGTCCAGGCGGGTTCGATCCGGGTATCGTCGAGGAAAAAATCCTTCACCAGCAGCCGGCCGCCCGGAACCAGGGCCCGGGCAGACTTTTGCAGGAGTCGCCGGGTCTCGTCCGGGCTCAGCATGTGGATGATGTTGGCGATGTACACCACATCAAACCCCTGGCCGAAGTCGTTCGTGTGGAAATCCCCCGCCTTGGTGGTGACGCGGTCGGTGAGGCCCGCCTTGGCGATTTGTTTTTGGGCGATCTGGACCGGACTGGCCAGATCGAACACCACGCAGTGCAGGTCGGGATGGGCCTTGGCAAAGGTGAGGGCCGCGGTCCCCGGGCCGCCCCCCAGATCCAGCAGGCGTCGGGCGCCGGAAAAATCCACCTTGGCGGCCACCTCTTCGCTGGTGCGGCGGGAAACGTTTTCCATTCCGCAGATGAAGTCCTCGATCTCTTCCGGGGTGCGCTCGCCGCGGGGCGCCGGTGCTCCGGTTTTCAGGACGTCCTCCAGCAAGACCCAGCTTTTCAGCATGGAGCGGTTGTGACCAATGATGCTGACCATGGTGTCAGGGCTGTCCGCGAGGAGGTAGGGCCGGGCGCCTGGGTCGATGGCGAATCGATCCCCATCCTTGACCAGGATTTCCGCGGCGGCCAGGGCGCACATCACCACACCGGTGGCTCTAGCGTCGAGGCCTGTTAGCCCGGCGACCTCGGCCGAAGATTTGGTGTCCTCGCCCAGGGTTTCAAGGATCCCCGTCTTGAGGGCGGCGATGAGAATGCAAGCGTTTCTGTACCCAGCAGTCATGGTGTCGATGCGCTCGGCCCAATCCATGGTCGTGCTCCTTTGGCGGCAATGGAGGAATTGGGGTCACCATAACCCGAAATCCGCTAGGGGGAAAGCCGATCGGGGCTCCAGGCGGCCACCCCCTTTTCATGCACCAACCGGTGGCAGGATCCGCAAAGGGTCGTCAGGTTCTCGGGCGTGTTGCTTCCTCCTTTGGATCGTGGCACGACGTGATGGACTTCGAGGAAATGGATTCTTTCGCATCCCGGCGTCCGGCAACGGTGCCGATCACGGGCCAGCACCTCGCGGCGAATTCTGGGTGGAATGGTGGTGGTATTGCGGTCTCCCTGACGGCAGACAGCGGCATCACAGCCCAGTCGCTCCGTTTCGGCCCGGCTCAGCTCCCTTTCCCCGGACCTCGTCTGTACGGTCATCCGTCCCGCTTCCTCGTGGACATGGATCTGCACATGGGGCCCCCGGGGGCCCCTTTTCGGATTTTCTTTCGTCTCTACCAGGGCAGCCAGGGCGTCCAGCATGAGTTCGGCCCGATCCGACGCCGCCGCTCCCAATTCGTGGAGCCGCTCCACCAGAGCCGCCCGCCGCGCTTCCTGCTCCGGAGTCAGATCTACCTGGAACCGAACAGGTAATTCCTGCGGTGCCACCACCGTTGGCATCCCAGGCAACAACTCGGTCTGCCCCGTATCCACTTTGGCAGCCTGCCTGACTCTTTTCACTTCGCGGACCAAATCTTTGCGCGGGCCCTTGGCTGCCCTCAACCATTTGTCCTGGGTCTTGGGGGTGGCCACCGAAACGATTTCCCGCGCTTTGGTGTAACCGATATCCCCCGCGGCCAGCGCCTGTTTGACGGCCGGCAGTTTGTCCAGCTGTCCCGCCAACCGGATGAAATCCCGGGTCCGCGATTTGGAGAACCCCAGCTCCTTCATGGCATACAGGTTGATGGAAGCGTGGCCCAGCTCCCGGTACAAATGGCGGCGCTGGATTTCGGCAAACCACAGGACGGCGCATTGCTGGGCCCTTTCCATGGCCTGCAAGGACCGGCGCAAGGAGGCGTGGACCTGGGCGGCGGGTTGCCTTATTTCGAATGGAACGGCTGTCATGATCATCCCCCTGTCGATAGTGTTCATGGATGCATTCAATATACGAACAAAAGGCGAAAATAACAAGAAAAAACCACTATAATTCTTTGTTTTTAAACATTTTGCGAGATTTTCTCAATTTCCCCCCACCCTCCGCCCTTGACCTTCCTCCCCCATTCTATTCCTTTATACCCATGATTCGTTTCCACATCCTGGGCGCTGGCGGCGCCGTGCCCACCCCGACCCACAATCCGGCCGCCTACTGGGTGACCGTCGACGGCCATGGGTTTCTTTTGGACCCGGGGCCCGGGGCCTTGGTGCGCCTGGTCCGATCCGGGCAGGCCCCCCGGGGGGTCGACGACATCGATCATGTTTTTTTGACCCATCTGCATCCGGACCACTGCGCCGACCTGTTACACCTGCTCTTTGCACTGCATTCCCCGGTACCGACCCGGACCGACCCGCTAAAACTGTTCGGCCCGCCCGGATTGGCGAACTACCTGGACCGTCTCCGGGAGATCTATGGTTCCTGGCTGGAGCCGCGCCTCAGAATCCTGGAAGTCACCGAAATCGGGCCGGGCGTGACCGTACCCCTTCCCGCCGGCGGGACCGCGAAACCCTTCCAGGTGGATCATCCCCAGGACCGCCTTTCCAGGTTCTGCCTGGGCTACCGCTTCGGTGACGCCGCCGGACACACCGCGGTTTTTTCCGGGGACACCGGGCCCTGTGCGGAGTTGAACAGAGCGGCGGCCGCAGCCGACCTGCTGGTGGTCGAATGTTCGACCCCCGACCACCTGGCCACCTCGGGCCACATGACCGTGTCTCAGGTGGCGGAACTGTGCGTGGCGGCCCGGCCCAAACTCGCGGTGCTGACCCATCAGTACCCCGACGCGGCCGCACTCGACCTGGCCGCCCTGGTGAACCTGACGTACGATGGCCCGGTCGTGCAGGCCGTCGATGGCAGCGTCTTCCTGGTCCCCGAAAAAACGGAAGAAGAAAATCGATGACGACCCTTCGCTTCCCCAAATTCGCGGCGCCCGCCCTGATCGTGGTCCTGTTCCTGACCGCCGCCCTGACCGCGGCCGCCCAGGAGCAGCAAGGCCCCGCACCGGAACCGGTTCCCCAGACCCCCGAGGAGATCCTCGAAGGGCGCGGCGAGCGCGAAATGGTCCTGATCCACGGGTTGGGCGGCAACGCCGACATCTGGGACGACTGCCTGCCCTATCTGAAGGGAACTTTCAAGGTCTGGACCTTTGAATTGGCGGGACACGGGCGCACGCAGCCCATCGCCGACCCCACCCTTCTCAAGGAATCCGAGCGCCTGGGCGCCTTCCTGAAGGAACAGGGGATCGTCTACCCCACCCTGGTCGGCCACGCTTTGGGCGGCATGGTGGCCCTGCAGTACGCCATCGACCATCCCGCCGATGTGAGCCGTCTCATCGTGCTGGACTCCGCACCCAAGCAGCTGGCCAGCCAGCAGGAGAAGGCGGAGGTCGGCAAGCAGCTGGCCACCAACTACGACCAATTCGTTTACACGCGCTTCATCAACATGACGCCCAACCAGGAAGTCACCGAGCGCATCGTGGACACCGCCCTGCGGACCGACAGCGCCACCTTCATCTCCCTGCTCATGAGCAGCTTCGACTTCGACGTCTCGGAACAGCTCTACAGCTTGCCCGTGCCCTTCCTGGTCGTCGGCAGCGAACTGATGTTTCCCAGCGACGACAGCAGCCAGCACATGCTCGAGCACTACGGCTTCAGCAAGGCGCGCGCACTGAGTTTCAAGAGGATGGGGGGAACGGGCCATTTCATGATGCTCGAAAGGCCCATCTACACGGCCAGCGTGCTGCTGGCCTTCGGGGTGACGGCGGATTACCAGTTCGACCGCTAGGCGGCGCCCATCAGCCGCCCCGCAGTTCCAGGTCGGCGTCGACCATCATGGTCACCAGGCCCTTGAAGTCCACGGTGGGCTCCCAGCCCAGGATCTTCCTGGCCTTGCTGGAATCGCCGATGAGCTGGTCCACCTCGGCCGGGCGCAGATAGCGCGGATCCTGCTTCACGTAATCCTGCCAATCCAGATCCACGTGCCCGAAGGCGATGTCCAGGAAGTCCCGGATGGAATGGGTCGCGCCGGTGGCTATCACGAAGTTTTCGGGCTGGTCGTGCTGTAGCATCAGCCACATGGCCCGCACGTAATCGCCGGCAAAGCCCCAGTCACGCTGGCTGTCCAGGTTGCCCAGCCGCAGCTCGTCGCCCAGGCCCAGCTTGATGCGGGCCACCGCGTCGGTGATCTTCCGCGTGACAAACTCCAGCCCGCGGCGCGGACTCTCGTGATTGAACAGGATGCCCGAAGCTGTCCACAGCCCGTAGCTCTCGCGGTAGTTGACGGTGATGTGATGCCCATAGGTCTTGGCCACCGCGTAGGGGCTGCGTGGGTGGAATGGCGTCATCTCGTTCTGGGGAACCTCCCGCACCTTGCCGAACATCTCGCTGCTGCTGGCCTGGTAGAAGCGGGCCTCGGGGGCCGCCTGGCGCACGGCTTCGAGCATGCGGGTCACGCCCATCCCGGTGATCTGGCCGGTGAGCACCGGCTGGCTCCAGCTGGTGGGCACGAACGACTGGGCGGCCAGGTTGTAGATCTCGTCCGGCCCGGTTTCCTCCAGGGCCTTGGTCAAGGAGCCCTGATCCATGAGATCGGCCTGCAAAAAGGTGATGCGGTCCTTGATGTGCTCGATCCGGCCGATGGTCTCGGTGCTGGAACGCCGCACCATGCCGAAGACCTCGTACCCCTCGTCCAGCAGCAGATCCGCCAGATATGAGCCGTCCTGTCCCGTAATGCCGGTGATCAGTGCTTTGCGCGCCATGTCCATCTCCATCGAAATTTCCGCCGCCGGGGGCGGGTGACATCAGGTCCAGGTCCGCTAGAATCTACACCGGCTTTGCCCGCTGGACAAGTGCCCGCCCAATGGGCATTCTTGGTAGGTTGTGATTTCCTATCGGTCACCCCAAGGAGTCTTTCAATGGCGATCATCCTGGACGGTTCCCAACTCACCATCGAAAACCTGGTGGCGATCGCCCGCGACGGCGAACAGGTCGAGCTTCCCGCCGCCGCCCTGGAGCGCATCCGCCGCTGCCGCGAACTGCTGAACGAAAAGATGGACGCCGGCGAAATCATGTACGGGGTCAACACCGGGATCGGGGAATTCAGCGAGATCGTGCTGGACGACGACCAGGTCCGGCAGTTCCAGAGATACCTGATCTACAACCACGCCGCGGGTATCGGCGACCCGGCCCCCATCGAATACGTACGGGGGGCCATGGCCGGGCGCATCAACGTGCACGCCCACGGCCGTTCGGCCTGCCGCCCGGAGATCACCCAGACCCTGGTGGCGATGCTCAATAAGGGCGTGACCCCCTTCGTCTGCCAGAAGGGTTCCGTCGGCGCCAGCGGCGATCTGGCCCCCATGGCCCAGGTGGCGCTGCTGCTGATGGGCGAAGGCCGGGCCTACTACCAAGGCGAACTGCTGGAGGGCCGCGAAGCTTTGGACCGGGCCGGCATCCCCGTGCCCGGGCTCGAAGCCCGCGACGGTCTGGCCACCATCAACGGTTCGAATCTGCTGACCGCCATGAGCGCCATCCACCTGTATGACATGGAACGCTGGCTGAAGCAGGCCGAGATCGCGGCGGCCATGTCGCTGGAAGCCCTGCTGGCCAACATGAAACCCTACGAGGCGCCGCTGCACGAAGTGCGGGGTTTTGCCGGGGCCATGCGCAGCGCGGCGGCCATCCGCCGGTGCACCCAGGGCAGCGACCTGTTGACGGGCAAGGTCAAGACCCGGGTCCAGGACGCCTACTCCATGCGCTCCACCCCCCAGGTCATCGGCGCGGCCCACGACGCCGTGGCCTACGCCCGCAGCCAGGTCGAAACCGAACTGAACGGCGTGGGCGACAACCCCATCTTCTTCCCCGAGACCGGCACCTTCCAGACCGGCGCCAACTTCCAGGGCACGCCCGTCTCGCTGCCCATGGAAATGGCGGGGCAGGCGATCACCATGATCAGCGTGCTGTCGGAGCGGCGGTTGAACCGGATGCTCAACCCGGCCTTGAGTGCGGGGCTGCCCGCATTCTTGACCAAGGGCGCCGGCATGTTCAGCGGCATGATGCTCAGCCAGTACACCGCCGACAGCCTGATCGTCGAGCAGCGCATTCTGTCCGCACCGGCCTCGGTGGCCTCCATCCCCGCGGCGGCCGACCAGGAGGACTTCGTCTCCATGGGCATGAATACCGCCCTGAAGAACCAGCAGATCATCGACAACGCCTACGGGGTGTTGGGAATCGAATTCATGGGCGCGGCCCAGGCCCTGGACCTGCGGGAGTTCCAGCCGGGCAAGGGCGTGAATGTTGCCCGGGCCGTCATTCGGACCAAAGTGGAGTTCCTGGACGAGGACCGATCGCTTTACCCCGACCACACCGAGATGCAGGAACTGGTGCGCTCGGGCGCCATCCTCGAAGCGGTGGAAAAAGAAGTCGGGGATCTCGGGGCCTGAACCTGGTTCCGGGTTGACGGATGATCCGTCAGGCCTTGGCGCGCGCTCCGGGTTTCTTTTCCCCGGGAGTCTTCTTGCCGTTCAGAACGGGGTCCTGCGAACACAGGCAGGGCCGACCGAACAGGTAGCCCTGCCCCAGCCGAACCCCCATGTCCACCAGGATGTGGTAGTCCTCGGTATTCTCGATGCCCTCGGCCACCACTTCGGCCTCCAGCACGTCGGCCACCTTCAACAGCCGCACCAGGGCCGAGCGCATCTCGGGATCGACGGCCAAACCCCGGACCAGCCGCTTGTCCACCTTCATCACCTGCGGGTGCAGCATGATCAGCCCCTCGAGGCAGCTGTTGCCGAAGCCCACGTCGTCGATGGCCATGCGGATGCCCGCCTTCTGGATGGCCTGGACATGAGGCACGAGCACCGAGGGGTCACCCAGCAGCTGCTGCTCGCTGATCTCCAGACAGCAGCGGCCGTCCTCGCCGTTGGGGTTGAGGACCCGGATCAGCTCCTCGGCCTCGGTCTGCAGCAGGGTGGCCGGCATGATGTTCACGTGGAAGTGGCCGCCGTTGCCCAGGCGTCCGGCGGCTGCCGCGCAGAGCTTGAGGCAGCGCAGATCCACGGCGGTGGTGATGTCGTTCTCCTGGCAGAAGCTGAACAGGTCGTCCGGTCGGCGCAGGGGACCTTCGGGGCCGCGGATGAGCATCTCACGGGAGACGATCCGGCCGTCGGTCAGGTTGACGATGGGCTGGCTGGACACTTCCAGCACATTGCCCCTCAGCAGCGCGGAAACCATTTCCGGTCCGGCCGAAACCGGCCGGATCATGCCGACCTCCTCCACGCTGGCCGCCCGGGCCACCCGGTTCTTGCCCTTGAGCTTGCTGCGCTGCAGCACGAAGTGGGCCTTGGCCAGCACTTCATCGAAGGACAACGACGTGGGGCTGATCGCCGTCAAGCCCAGGCTGGCCGTGGTGGTGATGGATTCGTGGCCGGCCTTGATAACGTCTCGGCTTACGGCCAGGCGGATTTTCTCCGCGATGATCTCGCCATCGGCGATCTCCGTTTCCGGCAGCATGATCACGAACCGGTCGGTGCCGCAGCGCCCCACCCGGTCCTGGTCGCGGACCGACTCCTTGATGCGGCGGGCCGCCCCCACCAGCACCAGGTCGCCCACCCCATGCCCCATGGTGGCGTTGATCCGGGAGAAATCGTCCAGGTCGACCAGCAGGATCAGCAGTTCGTCGCCCTCTCTGCGGCAGCGCGCCAGCTCGTCCATGATGGCCCGTTCCATGCCCTTGCGGTTCAGCAGATCCGTCAGCGAATCCATGTGGACCAGCCAGTCCAGCCGGGCGGTGACCTGGGCCAATTGGCGGCTGAGCGTCATTTCCCGGCGGCAGAACTCGAAGGTGCGGGACCAGATGAAATAATCGAATTCATCGGCCAGCAGACACTCCCGCGCGCCCGCCCGGCGGGCGGCCTGGCGCTGTTCGTTGGTCGGTGAACTCATCAGGGCGATGACGGGGATTTCAGGGTAGGCGGCACTCATCTCGGCGATCGAATCAGTCAGGTCCGACCCGGCCGGATCCGGCCCGATCAACACCAGGTCCACCGGACTGATCTTCAGGTAGGTGAGCGCGTCGCTGAGATGGGTCAGGTGGGCCACCCGGTAGTCGGACTGCTCGCTGGAAGGACCGCAGCCCAGCAACCCGCGGATGCGATCCGCCAGCGCCGCGTCGCGGTGCACGAACAATATACGGCATACCTTTGCGTCGGAGGACATGGTGCGCGTCCTGAATCCCTTCAGCGTCGATGAAGGCCACGTCCTTGTGGCCGGGTGCCCGGTCGGGCTGTTGGCGGAACCGTACAATGCGGCCGGCGGGTTCGCAACCGAATTATCTGCGGGTCAGGTGAGTTCCTGGATGATCTCCACCGAGGGCGAAGCGTCGTTCATGACGTAGAAATGTATGCATTCCACGCCCGAGTTGAGAAGTTCCTCGACCTGCTTCTTGCCCCAGGCGCGGCCGATGGCCTTGACGTTCTTGGGCGATTCCATGATCTCGTCCACCAGCTCATCCGGGATGGTAACGTGGAAATGCTTGGCCAGGGAAGTCAGCTGGCGCACCCCGTCGATGAGCTTGATTCCCGGAATAATCGGCACGGTGATGCCCGCGGCCCGGCACTGCTTCACGTAGTTGTGAAAATTGGCGTTTTCGAAGAACATCTGGGTGACAATGTAGTCGGCCCCGTTTTCGACCTTGCGCTTCAGGTTCGCGACGTCGGTCTTGAGGTTCGGCGCCTCGATGTGTTTTTCCGGATACCCCCCCACCCCGATGCAAAAGTTGATGGGCTCACTGTTGGCGATGTCGTCCAGGAACTTGGCCTGGCGCAGGTCGACGAGCTGCTTGACCAGGTCGCTGGCGTAGATGTTCCGGGTCCGGCCCGAGCTCAGCACCTTGTTGTAGTTGGATTCGTCGCCGCGGATGGCCAGGACGTTGTGGATACCCAGGTAGTTGAGCTCGATGATCGCGTCTTCGGTCTCTTCGCGCGTGAAACCGGTGCACAGCAGATGGGGCACCGTATCGATGCCGTAGCGGTTCTGGATGATGCCGCAGATGCTGATGGTGCCCGGCCGTTTCTTCTTGACCCGCCGCTCGATGGAACCGTCCGGCTTCTCCTCGTAGGACGCTTCGGCCATGTGGCTGGTCACGTCGATGAACGGCGGGTAGACCGGCGCGATCTGTTCGACCATGTCGATGATGTCGCTCA